>JBBTCJ010000053.1:0-28897 GCA_038043285.1 Planctomycetota bacterium
GGCCGCGGTGCTTGTCGGATTCAATGACGGCGTGTTTCCCATGAGGCTCGCCGAGGATCCGATCCTCAACGACGACGATCGCGAGTGGCTGCGCGTTCGGGGGCTGCGGATTGCTCCGCCGACGCGCGAACGGAGCCTCGATGAATCGCTGCTGGTTTACATTGCGCTGACGCGAGCGAGCGAGCGACTGGCCATCACCTACTCGATGAGCGACACCGAGGGGCGGGAGCTTGGACCCTCGTCCTATGTCGAAGCTTTGCGGCAGGCGTGTCCCGACCTCACCGTTGGGCGTATCGACGAGTCGTCGGCAAGCCGGTCCGCTGGGGACGTCTGGGTGGCTAAGGATCTGCGGCGCAGACTGTTTTCCGAGTTCCGAGATCGCCCGGCGTTGAATGTCGACGACCAGTCCCGTCGGTCGTTGTGGAATGGAGTGTACGAATGGGTCCGGGGCGCGCTGACCCGGGACGTTCTTGGGTTACGGATCGCGGCGTCGTTGCGCGATCGGATCGAGGAAACCCTGTCGGCGATGACCATCCAGGAGTTGCATCGCGGGACGTTGCGCACCAACGTTACGCAGCTCGAGTCCTTCGCCTGCTGCCCATTCCAGCACTTCGCGAGGTTCGTTCTTCGACTCGCGCCGCGCGCGGAAGCGGTTGTCGAACCGCTCGACGTGGGACAGATTCATCATGCGATCCTCGAAGATTTTACCGCGGGCGTTGCTCGGGACCGGATCGCCTTCGGCGATCTGGACGACGCTTCGCTGCTCGCCCGCCTCTCCGTCAGTTGCGGGCGGGTAGCGGACATGGCGTCCCGTGACGTGGTCCTGTCGGAAGCGCGAGGTGCGTATCTCCTGAGGCGTTCCGGCGCGACGCTCGGACGCCTCCTCCGCGCCCAGCGGAACGTCGCCCGGGCGGGTCGAGCGAAACCCTGGCGGACAGAGCTTTCCTTCGGCATGGACGAGGACGACGGCATGGCGCCCCTCGATCTTTTGACCCCCCGCGGACGAAACGTCCTGCTGCGCGGATACATCGACCGCGTGGACCTGATCGAACTTGCCGACCGATACCTCGGAGTGGTCGTCGATTACAAGAGAACCCGCGATCGCAACCGCCATGTGGATCTCTCCGAGGTGTACCATGGCGTGACGCTGCAACTGCCGGCCTACTTGTTGGCGTTGCAGGCTCGCGGGGAGACGCTGGCGGGACGACCGATCGAACCCATCGCCGGATTGTACGTGGTCACCGAGGGCAGCTACGACCTCGTGGCCCATCCGTCCGCGCAACCCGATCGTGACCCAAGCGCCTCGACCATGCCGCAACCGAAAGGGATACTCCAAGCGGAGCAATTCGGCGAATTGGACGAAGTGCCGATCGGGCGCTCGAGGCACTACCGCGCGTTCCGCAAGAAGGACGGAACGTTTGGTCACCTGGATGCGACCGACGTGGCGACGGCGCAGGAGTTTGCGGCGACGCTCGCCCACACCAAGCGTCGCCTCGGCGAGTTGGCCGACGGGGTGATCGACGGAAACGTGCGTGTGAATCCTTGTCGGCTCGAAGGCCTCAACCCGTGTACGTGGTGTGCGATGGTCGACGTATGCCGGTTCGAAATCGGCGTCTGCGGCGTGCGCTTTCTCGGCGGATTCTCAAGTCGTTCGGAGGTGTTGCAGAAGATGGTGCAGGAAGCATCATAAGGATGGGTTTCACGGGAGGCGTTGCGCCTTTCCTGGTCGTTTCCGCACGGTCGCGGTACGGATGGACGCGTGCCGCTTCGTTGACGCACGCCGTGCCGCTGCGATGAAGAAGGGCCTTCGCCTACGCCATGAGATGATCTCGATGAACCCCCGGCCGAACGAACGCGATGGGCCATGCTTGTGTTGATAGATCGCCTCAAGATCGTCCGCGTTTTCGCTAACGAGGTCCGGCGCCACGGCATGCCCGACGTTGCCGGCGCGTCTGACCGCGAAGTCGTATTCGTTCTCGACGGCGTCGGCGGATTCCAGTTCGTCCCCGCGGTGCTCCGCCACGTCTGGCGCGGCGTGCCCGACGCACCGGGCACGATCCTGTTCAAATGGCAATTCCGACCGCCGGGGCGGATGCTGCTGGACCTCATGTGCCGACGCCGCAACGAACGAAAGGCCGCGGAGCTGGCCGAACGGATGATCTCTTTCCGTGCGCGGCATCCGAACGCGATCATCCACGTGATTGCTTACAGCGGCGGTACGGGCGTCGCGGTCTGGGCCTGCGAACGGTTGCGCGGCAAGGTCGGGCTGACCACGTTGGTGCTCGCGTGCTCAGCCCTTTCGCGGACCTATAATCTGGCGGGGGCACTCGCCGCGGTGGAACGCTGCTACGCCCTGGTCAGCGAAAAGGACCGCGTTCTGTTGGGTCTGGGGACGGGGCTTTTCGGAACCATCGACCGCCTGCGCGCGCCGGCGGCGGGTCGGGTAGGGTTCGAGGTTCCAGTCAATGCCACGGTGGCCGAGCGAAATATGTACCGCAAATTGGGCATCATTCGATGGACGCCCGAGCTTCGTTCCCTGGATCATCGCGGCGGACACACCGGGTGGGCGTCCGCGCGGTTCATGCGCGAGCACCTGCTGCCGATGTTGCGGGGGCGTCCGCTGCTGCCAACCGCGACGGTCCAATAGCTCTTGGCGTCCGCGAATTCGCGCAACGCGACGCCGGTTTGCGGAGGTCCGGGAGAAGTTGGGTGGGTGGTGACGCCGATAGACGATGAGGCGCCGGTCGTCCGTCGGACGCGGCGGATCCGACCACGCAATCGCCGCGAGAAGGATGGAGAATGATCTTGAATACGAACGTACTTCCAGTTGATCGAGTAGTTCCAGGAGTCGGTTGGGCCGCACTCCGCGTCTGGGGTGTTTTCTTTTTCGCCGTGACGGCCTGCGGTTCGGTACGCGCGGCCGACGAGCCTGAACTTGGACTGGGGGGCTACTGCCCCGTTTCGTATCACACGGACAACAAACCCGTAAAGGGCGACGCGAACATCAAGTACGAGTACCGCGGCTACGAGTATCACTTCGTCGACGGAGAAAAGAGAAAGCAGTTTACGCTGACGCCGGAGAAGTACTTGCCCCAGATCGGAGGGCTTTGCACGGTCGCTTTAGGTGGGCCCTACGGGAACCGCTTCGCTGGCGACCCGACAGTCTTCGCCGTCGTGGATGGGAAGCTGTATCTGATGTCGTCGGAACGCGCGAAGAAGTCGTTTGATCCCAAGCCGGCGCATTACATCCAACGCGCGGAGGAGCTTTTCAGCAAACCCGAGCTTGGCGGCTTCTGCCCGGTCAGCTTCCAGACCGCTAGTATGCCCAAACATGGCAGCCCGGAGTTCAAACAGGTTTATAGAGGAAAACTTTATCATCTTAGTGATTCAGGCGCCCAGACAGCATTCCTCGAGGCACCGGAGGTATTCGTTCCCCGGTACGACGGCGCCTGTGCGGAAGGAATCTCGCGTGGCAAGCGGTTCGCGGGGGATCCGAATGTGTTCGCCATCATCGAAGGGCGTCTCTATTTGTTTTTCGATCCCGAGGCTCGGGCGAGGTTTACCTCGGATTCCGCGAAGTCGATTGTTGCCTCCGACGCCAATTGGCCGGAAGTCAAGAAATTGAAGAAGCCGTAGCGAACATCGCGGCAATCCAGGCAATTCGTGGCCGAGGGTTTCGCTCTAGCGGTCTTGGCCCTCGCGCCGATACACACCGAAGATCGGATCCCCATGATGTTGACGCCGTTCTTGGGCCGTCCAAGGCGGTTGCATGGGCGGTCTGTCGGTTTTTTGCGGACCCCGTTCGCGGCTTACCCCGCGGGCGTCGGGTTGCCGGGATGGAGCCCGAATGAACGACGCCAAGAAGCCCCTCAGCGTGGGATCGAAGTTCCTCGATGTGGCCTGCCTTGGCGCGTGTTTGTTTTTCTGGGCGGCTATCCTGACCTTCGACATCGGCGACTGGCCCAGCCCGCACCAGTTTCCGCACAACGCGCCTCCTCATAACGCCTGCGGCCTCGTCGGCGCCTGGGCGGCGTTCCAACTCCTTCGCGTGCTGGGTGACGGTGCCTTTCCACTGATCCTTTTCTGCACGCTGGCGTCGCTACTTGCCGCTGGGCGAGGACGAATCGGGAACTTGTTTGAGCGTACCTTCGGCTTGACCCTGGTCGTCCTCAGCACGTCGGCGGCCGCACACTTGGTCGGCACGGCGATGGCGGCCTCGCTGCCTTCGGGGCACGGTGGGCTGGTCGGGTATGCCCTCGGCGATTGGATGACCGAGGGCCTTTCACGGTTCGGGACGGTGATTGTCCTGGCGTCGAGCTGGATCGTGGGGTTGATTTTTACCACGCAGGGATGGGTGTTTCGGGTGCCGAGGCTTGTTGGAAGAGCAGCCCGGGCGACCGGCGAAACGGCGGCTCTGGCGAAGCAGTTGTTGACCGCCGTCGCCCGCCCCCGACCCTTGCCGGTGGGCAATGCGATCGCTCGACCGACCGTCCCCGCGCTAATCCGCGTGCCGGCGGCACAGGGCAAACACGTTTCGGCTGCCGGCGGAGCGTCCGACGAGGAACGGGACGTCGAATCCAAGAATTGGCCGCAGCGCGATTCCGCGTCGAAGACCCGACGCCTGGAGGCGAATGGCGACGAATCACCCGCCGCCGGGGCGAAAGCCTCTGTTACGGGGTACGCTGCGTCCGTCGCCCCCTCCGCCGCAGTGCCGGCCGCGCCACCGCCGACAACGCCTGCCGCCGCCCCCAAGCGGACTTTTCCGGTTCCAATCGTCAATTTTCCCACGCCACGACAACCGGCGTCCGCCGAACCGTATCCCAAACAGATCGAGAACTGGCGCCTGCCGGACATCCAGTTGCTGCGCGAACCGGAGTACAACTTCACCAAGCAGCAGGAAGCCTTCGTTCGCCAGCAGGCCAAGGTGCTCGAAGAAACGTTGCAGGAGTTCCGCATTGAGGCCCAGGTCGTGGAGATCGACACCGGACCGGTCATCACCATGTTCGAGCTGCGGCTCGGATCGGGGGTGAAGGTCTCGCAGATCGGCGGCTTGTCCAACGACATCGCCCGGGCGCTGAAGGCCCACGCGATTCGCGTGGTGGCGCCGATCTCCGGCAAGAACACCGTGGGCATTGAGGTTCCCAACGTCAAAAAGGAGCGCGTTCGCCTCCGCGAGTTGATGACCATGGCCGGCGGAAAGGCGAGCGGAATGGGACTGCCGCTGTTTCTCGGCAAGGACGCCGGAGGCGCGGCCCTGGTCACCGACTTGACCGCCATGCCGCACATGTTGATCGCCGGCACCACCGGGTCGGGGAAGAGCGTGTGCCTGAATACGATCATCGTCAGTTTGGTGATGACCAAGCGTCCCGACCACGTGAAGATGATCCTGATCGATCCCAAGATGGTGGAGATGAGCCAGTTCAAGGAGATTCCGCACCTGATGTGTCCGATCGTGACCGACATGGTCCGGGCGGAAAAAATTCTTGAATGGGCGGTCACCAACATGGAGGAGCGGTACGAGCTTTTGGCTGAGGCGCGGGTCAAGAACATCGATGGATACAACGCGCTTTCGCCTGACGAGATCTACGCCCGGTTTGCCCCGGAGACCGAGGAGGAGAAGTCGCAGATTCCGACGCATCTTCCCTTTGTGGTCATCATTATCGACGAGTTGGCCGACCTGATGATGACCGCCGCCAAGGAAGTCGAGCACCACCTTTCGCGGCTGGCGCAGAAGTCGCGGGCGGTCGGCATTCACATCATCGTCGCCACGCAGCGACCCGAAGTGAAGGTGGTTACCGGGTTGATCAAGTCCAACATGCCGGCGCGCGTCTGTTTCCGCGTCGCGTCACGAATGGATTCGCGGATCGTGCTGGATCAGAACGGCGGCGAGGTCTTGATGGGCCAGGGCGACATGCTCTTCCTGCCGCCCGGTTCCCACAAGCTCATGCGCGCTCAGGGAACCTTCCTGGAGGACGCGGAGGTCCACGCGGTCCTCGAAGACCTGATTTCGCGGGCCAAGCCGGAGTTTCATCCGGAGCTGGTCCGCTTGCGCACCGCGGACCTGGAGGCCGGGTTCGACATGCGCGACCCCCTCTTTGACGACGCGGTCCGGATCATCCTCGAATCGAAGCGCGGCAGTGTCAGCCTCTTGCAGCGTCGCCTGACGATTGGTTACTCACGCGCCTCGCGGCTGATCGACCAGATGGCTGAAGCCGGCATCGTCGGCGATTACAAGGGTTCACAAGCCCGCGAGGTGGTCATGACCCTTGAACAATGGGAGACGCTTCAGGACCAAATCCGCGCCGACCGGGAATCGGGCTACGCCGCCGACCAGGATGACGGCCCCGCCGGTGGGGCGCCCCACGAGACCGCTTTCCAACGCTGACGGGTATTGGCGCGAAAGCGCCGGCTTCGCAGGAGCGGCTTCGAGGGGCTTCGATTCGTCCCGTCGGACGCCGCCGAGCACCCGGGCGGCTCCCCTTGACGCGAAGCGTCAGGGCAAGCCCGATGACCTGTCCGAGGACTGCCGCCCGCGGATCTGAACAACACCTGGCGCGGTCCTATCAGGAAATTCGTGGTCCGTGCGTCTTGTCCGAATCGGAGAGTCGGACATGGACAGCCGGGAGCGTGACGCGGAACGTCGTTCCCTCGCCGGGGGTGCTTTCCACGTCGATGGTCCCGCCGTGTTCGCTGACAATCTTCCTGGCGGCGGCCAGACCCAGACCCGTGCCCCCGTGACCCTTGGATGAGTGGAAGGGGTCGAAGATGCGGCCAAGCTGGTCCCTGGGGATACCTGGTCCGTTGTCGGTGATGGTGATGATTGCCTGGGGCGGCTTGGGCTGATAGCGCGTGGAGACGTTGATTCGCCCGCCCTCGGGTCGGGCGGCTTCGATCGCGTTGAGCACGATGTTGTGGATGACCTGGTGCATGCCGTCAGGGTCCACCGGCGTCGGCGGCATGTCGTCCAGTTCGGCGAGAATCATCACGTTGTGCTCGTCGGCTTTGGATTGCACGAGTTCGCTGACGTCCCCAATGATTTTGTTGAGTTGGACGGTCTCGATGTTGGGCTGGCGATCCCTGCTGAAGGTGAGCATGTTCATGGCCAACAGGTAGATTCGGCTGAGGTTCTTGCGAACCAGCGTCCAACCGGAAGCGATCGCCTCGAGGGATTGCCGCTTGATGGCGATCTCGACGACGTCGGCGCCTCCCTGCATCCCCTGGAGGATGTTTCGGATGTGGTGCGAAAGGTAGGCCACCGTCTCGCCGGCGGCGGCGAGACGTTCCGTCTTGACGCGGGATTCCAGCAGGTTGATGTTCTCGATGGCCATTCCGGCCAAGCGTCCGATGGCGACGGCCAACCGCAATTGCTCCTGGGTGTACGTGTGGTGCGACATGGAGCAATCCAGGTGCAAGACGCCGTGAACCTGATCGCGAGCAATGATCGGTACGCAGATCACGCTTCGCAGTCCCAGGCGGTGAATGCTGTCCTCCATGCCGCTTCCCGTGAACCGATCGTCGGTCATCGCGTTGGCGCAGAGCACGCCGTCTTTCCTCTCCAGGACGTGGTTAACAATGGTTCGCGAGGTGGTGACTTTGGGTTTTCGACCACGTTCGCGGCTGCGACGGCGGATGACCTGCGGCGTCGGGTCGGGCGATCCGGATTTGCACATCAGGAGAACGAGCTGGTCGGCGACCAGGCTGTCGAAGACGATATCCGCGACTCGTTCGAGGAAAGCCTCGACGGATTCGATGGTGCCGACGGCCTCGGCGATCTTGTAGATGACGTTCCACGCGGCGACGGCGTCGGCCGTCTCCGGGGCTTGTAGAATCACCGAGTCTTCCGAGGCGTCCACGGCGCTCAAGATGGACGAGCCGCCAGGCCCGCCGGCGAGGTCGAAATCGACAAGGTCGCGGATCATCTGGGGTCCGTAGAATCCCTCGACTTGTTCCTGTCCGCTGAACACCATCAGCGTGCTGCCGACCCGGATCTGATCTCCGTGTTTGAGGGCGGTCGTTCCGAGAACCCGCTGTCCGTTAAGGAACGTTCCATTGGAGCTGTTGAGGTCCACGAGCAGCCAGCCCCCGTTCTTCGGGCGGATTTCCGCATGGCGGCGTGAAGTGCCGTGATCGGTTAGCTGAATGTGATCGGAGGTCCGTCCGATGATCGCCGGTTCGTCGGGGGTGTGGTACGTCCGCCCCTTGTCCGGACCTTGGAGAACGAACAACGTCGGCACGGTGCGCGCTCCGCCGCGGGGTGGCGCCACATGAGACGTTGGCGCGAGTTTTCCAGGAACGGATCGCGAACAACGCTGCCCGTCGAGAACGCGCAGCCACCCGATGGATCAAATGTTGCCCGCATGATATCGAACGTTGGAAGGAATGTCAATTCAAGCGCGCGATATCGGTCGCAAGCGCCGCATGTGACCGGGAGTGAATTCGGCAAAGCCCTATCGGACCTTGGTCGGCAGAAGGCTCCTCGGGGGATGCGGCGGTGGGGGATGCGCAACTTGGATCGGCAGATGATTCAACCGTCGAGGCCGGCGGACCGACATCCTCAAATGGGGGCGTCCGATCCCCGCGTGGCGAGAGGAAGCGTGGAGAAAAGGCCTGTGCCCAAGGACCGCCCGCTGAGTCAATATCAGCAACTCATCCAGCGAACGCAGCCGCCTTCGGCGTCCAAGAAGACGGCCGAAGGCGAGCTTGACCGTCTCCTTCAACTGATGGAGCAGCGACGGAACGACGATCGCTCGCAGCGAATCCAGGATCGCGCCGATCCCATTCAATTGCTCCGCCAGTTCACGATCAAGGAACTGGTGCCGGCGTTCGTGGAGTTGGTGGAGAAATACTCCAAGTCCGGCATGGCCATGCACATGGATGCGTCCAACCTGCTGGAGGGAGGACGCGACATGCGCTTCGAGTTTGCCCTCGCCGAGCACCGCATCGAGCTTCAGGGAACGGTGACCACGGACGCCATCGCCTTCCACGAGTTGCGCACCTCTCCGCACGTCCAGGGTCAGATGATCGCCGGCCCGATGCTGCGCCTCAAACAGTTAACCCCCGACACCTTCCGCGAGTTCATTTGTGCACGGCTGGCGCAACTGATCCGCTTCGCTTCCCGGCGTTAGACCTGACTCCCGCTTTTCCAAGATCTTCATCCCAGGAAAGGCGGGCGGCATGCCCTATCCTACCTCACGCTTCTGGAATAGCGCCACCGCGATGCCCAGGATCGCCGACGTGAACAGCGCCGCGTACGCCGTCACGTAGACCACGTACTGTCCGGTGATCGCGGTCTCATCCTTGGCGGCTTGAAGCCCGTCGATGACCCAAAAGGGTCCGATGTTGGGCACGATTCGGTAGGCGGCGGCGGCGACGATCGAGGTCTGATCGTATTGGCCGAACACCCAGTCAGAGATGATGCCCAAGCCCAGGACGAAGGTGCAGATCAACAGGGTCATCATCTGCCCGAAGCGCGTCGAGGCGGCGACCGCCACCGCGGTCGTGATGGCCACCGCGAGCAGCACCAGATAGGTCGCGAGCAACACCTGCCCGCCGACAAAGTCGCTGGCAAAGGGGATAACGTCAAAGTGCTTGTCGAACTTGGCCACGAGCAGGACGCTGACGGTCAGCAGGGGGGTGATGACGGTGAGGGTGGTGGTGGCGAAGTGCGACCCGTAAAAATAGTTGCAGAAAGCCGCGGTAACGGTGGCAACGACAAGACTGCCCACTCCAAACGTGAGGACCGGGGCATCCCAGGGGTCCGAGGAGTTCTGAAGAACCCCATGTCGCAGGGCCAAGATGAAAATCAAGGCGCCCAGGAAGAAGGCAAGGGAGAGGGCGGCAATCAATCCGGCGAACTTGCCCAGAATGAACACCGGACGCCCAACGGGTTTGGAGATGACCGTCAAGACGGTCTTGTTTTCGATCTCCCGGCTGATGACCCCGGTGGCGCTGAAGGCGGCCAAGAACAAACCGCTCAGCAGCAGCGTAGAGAGTCCAAGGTCCATGAGGAGCTTGTTGTCGTTTTCCAGGGTGAACCCGGCCAGCGACACGTTGAGGATCATCAGCCCTGCGGTCACCACGAGCAGGACGCCGTAGATCGGCTGTCGGATCGTTTCGACGAAGGTGTTGGACGCGAGCGTGATGAATCGTTGCCACATGATGGATCGGGCAGTCCGCGACGTCGGGTATTCGACGCGTTGATCGAGCTAGGATGAACTCCGAGGGTGCATTGGTTGCAGTCGGCGAACGTTATTGTAAGCTGCGGGGACGTTCCCGCAATCCCGACGGCGCCGTCCGGCGCGGTGGACGGAGAGTCATGTATGAGTACGTCGGCGCCGCGGCGCCGGTTCGATCAAGCTTGGCGATCCGACGGGGTGTCGGGCTTGAAGCCTAGGTGATTGGTACAGATTTCGCAGCCATGTCCAAAATCGGTTCCCTAGGTGATCGTCGTCCGCAGAACGTGGCCCTGTTTGGGTTGTTCGTTCAGTTGGCTGCGTTTGCGACGCTGGCCGGGCTGGCGATTTGGAAGGACTCGGATGCCACCGCGACGCTCGCCCGATTCGTTCTGACCGGCGTTCCGATCTGGTTTGTTCTCTTCCTGCTGTTCAAGCAGATGCGCCGCGTGACGGCCGAGCACTTGGAGACCGCGGAACTAAAGCGTGCTCGCGCGGGGGGGGCGGCCGCGGGGCTGTTCGAGGTGGACGAGGAGTCCCTGCTCCTCGAACAGAACCGACTGCGGTGGATGATCCAGTGGCTGCTGCCTGCGGCGACGCTGGTTTCGGCCGGATACCTGTTGCTCGGACACTTCGTTGCCTGGAACTGGACGTTTCAGAGCGCTTTCGCGAAAGAGGGCGTCTCGGCGACGAAGGATCCGACGCTGGTCATGTGGTTCATTGTTGGGGTTGGGTTCCTGTCATTCCTCTACTCCCGATATACGATCGCGCTTTCTCGAATGCCGAACTGGCGTCCATTGCGGGCCGCGGCCACTGGGATGGCGGGGATCGCGCTGACCTGCCTGGGGCTGGCGATTGCGTTGATGATCGGCACGACGGCGGCGTGGGCCGAACCGTTGTACGCCTACATCGTGCGCGTGGCGATGATCCTCTTGGGGATCGAGTTTCTGGCCAATTTTGTTCTGGATTTTTACCGCCCGCGGCATCCGGGGGTGGTTCCGAGGCCCTCTTTTGAGAGTCGTTTCCTGTCGCTGATCGGTGAACCGGGCGGAATCGCCAAATCCATCGCCGACGCCATCAACTACCAGTTTGGGTTCGAGGTCAGTTCGACGTGGTTTTACCAACTGCTCCAACGATGGCTGTTCCCGATCGTCGTGTTCACCTTTGTCGTTGTGCTGTCGTTGTCGAGCATCGTGATCGTGGAGGCCGACGAGCAGGTCGTCGTGGAACGGTTCGGTTCGATTGTCGGCGGCGGCGAACCGCTTGGGTCGGGCGTGCACCTCAAATGGCCCTATCCGATCGAGATCGTCTACCGGGCCCCGGTCAAGCGTGTTCGCGAGCAGGTCATCGGCGAGGCGACGCAGAAGGACGACGACGATCCCAGGAAGGCGATCCTGTGGACGGAATCGCACGAGTTCGTGCCCGAGATGATGTTGCTGGTTGCTTCGCCCAAGCTGACGGCGCTGTCGGAGGGCTCGACCTCCGGCGCGGCGGGACAAGTCGCCGGCGGCACGGAGAGTGTCCCGGTCAGTCTGCTGATGATCTCCGTGCCGATCGAGTACCGAATCAAGGATCTCAAGAAGTATCTTCACGTCTACCGGTCGCCGGAACAGGTCATGGAGGATGTCGCTCAGCAATATCTCTCGGAGTATGGTGCCGGCGTAGACATCGATATCCTGATGGGCCCGGGACGTGACGAACTGAACCGCGACCTGAAGGCGCGGTTGCAGGAACGGCTTGACCGGATGGAGACGGGTATCGAACTCGTCTTCGCCGGTATTCGGGGCGCGCATCCGCCGGCCAAGGACGGCGTCGCCGAGGCGTTTCTTCGCGTCATCACCGCTCAGACGCAGAAATCTGCGACCATCAACGCGGCGGAGGGCGAAGCCCAGAAGATCCTGACCGCGGTTGCCGGCACGGAAGGCCGGGCGAGGGATCTGGACGCGGCCATAGGGGAATGGGAACAGTTTCAGACGGATGCGAAAGCTGACCCGGAAGCGGCGGCCCAGGTCCACGGCAAGGTGGACGAGTTGCTTCTCGGGAATGCCGCCAAGGGAATCCCGCCGCTAAGCGGAGAGGCTGCCGCCAGAATCGCGGATTCCCGCGTCCGAGCGGCAGGTAGGAAGAGCGACGCGGCCAGCAAGGTCCGGGCCTTCAAAACCGAGGTCGTTGCGTATGAGGCTGCTCCGACACTGTACAAGAGCCGTCGCGAGCTGGATATTTGGGCGGGGTTGGATTCCGTACGGAAATACCTGATCGTCGGCGACCCGAGCAACGTTATCATCGAGTATGAGACACAGCAGGCAGGCGGCCTGGATCAGATTTTGACCGAGGGACTTGAAAAAGGGAAGAACTAGTGGTGCGTTCAGGTGAATTCGCGGGTACCTCGATCACTTGGGTGGCATGGCCACGCTTGCGTGGCCATGTTAGCGCCTCCCTGAAACATGCTCACGCAAGCGTGAGCATGGCACCCGCTCACTCGACTGAATCGATGTACTAGATCCCCCAAGAATGGCGGTACGCTGGAGCGGAGTGCGATGAAGAACCTTGGAACGATCTTGGCGGCGACATTCGTGATCGTCGTGCTTGCCCTGTACATGTGCACCTTTCAGGTGCGGTTCACGGAGGTGGCGATCAAGAAGACGTGGGGGCAACCGGCCAAGGAGGCGATCGTGAAACCGGGGCTGAAGTTCAAATGGCCCTCGCCGATTCAAAACGTGGTGGTGTACGACAAGCGGATCCGTTCGCTCGAGGATCGCACCGAGGAAACGCGGACCGTGGACGGGAAAAACGTGGTGCTGACGACCTTCACGTTGTGGAAGATCGCGGATCCCGGCAGGTTTCATACGAACTTTCCCGCGGGCGAGGAGGATGGAGAGCGCAAGCTGCGGACGTCCGTGGTCACCCATAAGCACGCCGTCGTGGGTCGGCACACCTTCGATGAATTCGTCTCCACGGACCCGGAAAAACGCAAACTTCATGGCATCGAAGAGGAGATGGAGCGCGCCGTCGCCGCGGACGTGACCAGCGAACTGGGGATCGAGATCGTCGGGTTCGGGATCAAGAAGCTGGGTTTGCCGCAGTCGGTCACCAGCGCGATCTTCGACAGCATGAAGTCGCGCGAGCTGGCGAAGTCGGCGCGATACCTCGCCGAAGGGGACGCGCGGGCCAACCAGATTCAGGCTGAAGCCAAGGCCATCGAGGCGCGGATCATGTCCGCGGCGGCGCGAAAGGTCAGCGAGATTGAGACGGAGGCGGAGAAGGTGGTCAGCGCCTACTACCAGGAGTTCGCACAGCATCCCGAGCTGCGAATCTTCCTGGACACCCTGCAGACCGTCGCCCAGGCGCTCCACGAGCGCACCACGCTGATCCTCGACACCACGAAGGCGCCTTGGGACGTTTTCGACGAGGAGGCTCGGAATAGGGTCCGTCCGTCGGCCCCTTCGACGAAGGCCACGGACTAGTAGTACGACGCTTGGCCGTTGGGGAGCTTATCAGAATACCGTAGGACGCGGGCTTCCGGTCCATGAAACCAGCGGCGGGATGCCGGCGCCATCGGGGCTTTTCTGGAGGCCCTATGGCTCCCCGGAATGGGCGCAACGTGGAAGGCTGCGTTGTTGCAGGGAAAACTGACGCCTGACGCAGGCGAAGCAAGTAACGGACGCAGGAACCATGCATCAGCACGCCGACCATCATCACCAAGACCGCCACGGCGATCATGACCAGCAAGAACATCACGCCCCCGGCGTGATCGAGGCGCCCTTGGATGCCGCCAACCAGTCGCTTTCCGATGCGCTGCGGGCGAGCTTCGGCATTCTCAAGGGAATCATGTGCGTGTTGGTTGTGCTTTATGCCTGCTCAAACATCCAGCGAGTCGATGGACATGAGCAGGCCATGCTGCTTCGTGTGGGAGCGCTGCTGCCCAATGTGTACGACGCCGGGTTGGTGTGGGCGTTTCCGTACCCCGTCGACGAGATGCTCCGTCTCCCGACCCGAAAGAGCAACGAGCTTTCCGTCGAAAGCCATACCTTCCAGCGCCTTCCGGAAGAGGTCGGAAAGCCGATTTCGTTCATCGCCCGCGGGCCGGAGGGGTTGAATCCGGGCTTTGACGGGGCGTTGCTCACCGCGGACGCGGGGCTGGTTCACGTCCAGTGGAAAGTGTTTTACAAGATCGAGGATCTGGCCTCCTACGTCACCAATGTGCTCAGTGAAGCACACCTGGAGAGCAAGAAACTCACTGCCGCGGAGTACCTCATCCGCCTGCTGGTGGAAACAGCTGGAATCCACGTCGCGGGTCAATTGACCGCCGAGGAGATCCTTCGCACCCGTGTCGATTTTGTCCAAAGCAGTATGGTTTCGCAAGTCAACGAACGACTTCGGGCGCTGCACAGCGGACTGAACGTGACGCGGATCGAAATGCTGGACCCCACCCCGCCGATTGCCGTGCGCCAGGCGTTCGACGACACCCAGCGGGCGGAAAACACCAAACAGAAAAAGATGCACGACGCCGAGCAGGAGCGGACGAAACTTCTCAACGCAACGGCCGGCGCGGCGTACCCGCGATTGGTCGCGCTCTTAGAGGAAATCGAAGCCGGTGAGCGTATCGGGATGGCTTCGATGAAGACCAAATCTCGGCGAACCTTGATCGAGGCGCGGGCCGAGCTGGATCAACTGCTCAACAACGAAGTCGAAGGACGCGCCGGGCGGATGATCAAGGACGCCGGGAGCTACCTCTCCGCCGCGGTCGGCAAGATGCAAAGCGACGTCGAGCGCTATCGAACGCTGGTTCCCGAATACGAACGCAATCCCGAACTGCTGGTCGGCCGCCTCTGGGAGCAGACCAAACAACGGATCTTCAATCACGACGGCGTCACCAAGGTGTTCCGTCCCGACGGATCCCAGATTCGATTGAAGATTCCCTTCGATCCCCGGCAGGCGCGCAAAGAGGAGTCCAGGCGCTTGCAGGAGCAGGAGTTTGATCCGAGCAAGTTGAGACCTCAGCGTTGGGTTCCCGCCGGTCCGGAGAGCGAGTAGCCTCGAAGCATCCATGATTCGAGGTCTCCGGCAGTCACCACCATGGCCGAGCGCACGCTACCCGTTGTCCAGACCGCTGGTTTGTGCAAAACCTTCCGCGATTTTTGGCGGCGTCCGCGCGTGGACGCAGTCAAGGATCTAAACCTCGATATCCGCGCCGGCGAGGTCTTCGGGCTGCTGGGCCCCAACGGGTCCGGAAAAACCACGACCATCAAAATGCTGTTGGGACTTCTGTACCCGACGCGTGGAAGGGTCTCGGTCTTCGGTCGAGCGCCGACGGACGTCGCGGTCAAGGCCCGCCTCGGGTTCCTTCCGGAGGAGTCCTATCTCTATCGGTTTCTCGTCGCCGAGGAAACGCTCGACTACTATGGGCGCCTGTTTCGCTTGCCGGCGCGAATCCGCAAGGACCGCACTGAGCGGCTGCTGGACATGGTCGGCCTGCGGCACGAAGCCAAACGCCGCGTCGGCGAGTTCAGCAAGGGAATGGCCCGGCGAATCGGTCTGGCCCAAGCCCTGATCAACGATCCGGAGTTCTTGATCCTTGATGAGCCGACGTCGGGACTAGACCCGATCGGCGCCAGGCAGATCAAGGACGTCATCCGTGAGCTGGGGAAGAAGGGTAAGACCATTCTGCTTTCCAGCCACGTCCTGGCCGACGTCGAGGACGTGTGCGATCGGGTGACCATCCTCTACGGGGGGCAACAGCGGGCGACCGGGGATATCGCGGAGCTTCTCCGACGCACCGACATGACCCAGATCACCGCCCCGCCTCTGTCGTCCGACACCCTGGAACAGGTGCGCCAGCTCATCTCGCGCCTGGAAAAGAAAGACATTATCCAGGTGACGCACCCGCGTGTGAAGCTGGAGGAGTTCTTCCTCAAAATTGTCGAAGAGGCCCAAGTCGCCAAAGTTCGTACCTCCGGCGCTCGGCAGGGGGGGGCGGTTCCAGACTTTCTACAAAAACCGGCGGAAGCGACGCGCGAACAGGTGATCGAGGGGCTTCTCGCCGCGTCCGCGCATGGTTCGTCGGCGGTAGTGCGGATGGAACCGCCTGGGTTCGATCACCGGCCGTCACCGGCGCGTGAATTGATCGACCAACTGCTCGGACCGTCGCGGGCGGAGCCTGCAACGCCGTCACCTCAGCCGCCCGCACCGGGTTCACCGTCGGCCGAACCCGCCCGGCAGAAGCAGTCGGCCGACCAGTCGGTGATCGACTCCCTTCTCGGCCAGTCCGCGGATCAACGAGAGGACGCCGGGCCATGAGTCGCGTCTGGGCCGTCGCGCGTCTGATGATCTCCGAGGGCGTTCGCATGAAGATCGCCCTCGTTTTTCTGATGTTGATCGGCGCCGTGGTCGTGGGTCTGCCGTTCTCCATCAAAGGCGACGGTTCGCTGACCGGCGCCGTGCAGAGTTTCATGCAATACGGTCTCAGCGCGACGGGATTGCTCCTGGGCCTGCTGACGATCTTGATGGCCCGATCCCTGTCCGACGAGGTCGCCAATCGCCAGATCTTGATGGTGATGACCAAGCCGATTCCCCGCTGGCAGTTCCTCCTGGGGAAGTGGCTGGGGATGACGCTCTTGAACGCGGCCTTCCTGATCTGCTCCGGGGCCACGATCTATGGGATGGTCCACTACATCAAGCGGACGCATCCGCCGCTCGATCCGCGTCTGGACGAGGGCGAACTGAACAACGAAGTGCTCGTCGCCCGTCATGCCTCGAAGGCCATGCTTCCGGATTTCGGCGCCGACGTGGAACTGGAGTTTGACCGTAACGTGGAAGAGGGGGCGTACGCGAACGTGCCCGATTTTGACCCGGCGAGAGAGAAGCTCCGCTTGCTCAGGAAGCATGAGGCTCGTTGGCGAATCGTCGGGCCGATGAACGATCGGGTGTTCGAGTTTCAGAACGTCCTGTGCGACCGCTCGCCGGGGCATTTCATCCAACTTCGGTACCGAACCCAGGTGACGCGCTATGCGCCCGATGAAATCTTCCGCGCCTTGTGGCAGGTCGGCGACGCCCGGAGCGGCACGCCGGTGTACCGGATCCCCGTGCGGCACGTCATCGACCGATGGCACACTGTCCGCATAAGGTCCGACGCCGTTGCCGCCGACGGTTCCCTCCAGGTGATCTTCCGCAATCGCAATCCGTTTGAGGACGAGCGCCAATGGCCCAACGTCATGGAGTTCCGGGCGGACCATCCCCTCGAGGTGATGTTTGTCGTGGGAACGTTTGAATGGAACCTGGTTCGCCTGCTGGTTCTTGTCCAGTGCAAGCTGATGTTCCTTGCCGCCGTGTCGTTGCTTGCGGTAACGGTATTCTCCTTCCCGGTCGCGTGCCTGACTTCGCTGACCATGTACGTCCTCGCCGGAACCCGGGCGTTCATCATGGAAGCGCTGAACTTCGAGTCCGTCAACCGGGCCTCGATGTTCTCTTCGGTGAAGGAGTTCTTCTTGCAGTCCTTGATGCACGCCTACATGGCGATTTGCTGGGTCATTCCCGATTTTGGTCGATATGACGCCGTCGAAGACCTCGTGAACGGGCGCAACGTCGGCCTGGTTTGGGTGCTGCAGGGAATGTCTGAATTGGCGTTGGTCAAAACCGCCATTCTCCTCGGATTGGCCATGCTCCTGTTCCAGCGTCGCGAGGTGGCGGAGGCGTCGTTCTGACGGGTGATCCGCTGATGTCGGAGATTCTCGCCCATTCCCTCCCGGAGTATCTTGCGGCTCGCCGCAGCGCCCGCCGACGCGATTGGGGTGCGCAGGCGGTGGCCCTGACGATCACCGCGACGTGCCTGGTTGCGGCGGGTTTCCTCGTCCGGCCGATCAACCACATCCGATCCGAGCGTCAACTGGTCATTGATCCTTCGGTGGTGCGGGATCTTCCGCCGGAGCTTGCCCTGTTGGGCAAACTGGGCACCTTCCGCGCCCTGGCGATTGACTGGGCGGCCATTCGAGCCGAGCGACTCAAGGAGCAGGGGAAGGTCTACGAGGCTTTGCAGCTCCATAATACGGTCTGCGCCCTGGCCCCGCGTTTTCCCGACGTATGGGTGTTTGCTGCCTGGAACATGGCCTACAACATCTCGGTTATGCAGTACACCCCTGAGGCTCGTTGGCAGTGGGTGACCAACGGAATCCAGATCCTTCGCGATCGCGCCATCCAGTACAATCCACGATGCGTCACGCTCTACAAAGAGTTGTCGTGGATCTACTGGCACAAAATCGGGGATTTCCTCGACGACGAACATCTCAATTACAAGCGGGCGCTGGCCGTCGAGATGGAGCGGATCCTGGGACCGCAACCCCTGGCCCTGAACGATCGGGAGTACTTCGACTGGTTCCGCCGGATTGTGGATGCCCCTCGGGATCTCGATTTGTTCCTTGAACGCGACGAGGAGGTCGCTCGTCTCCTCGAAGAGCTTGGGAAAGTGAAGCTTGGCCCGGACGAGGTGCTGTTGGATTTCGTCGCCCGCCGCCTGCGCCCCGAGCTGCGGCCGGAGGATCTCGCCAAGGACGGGAAGGATGTCGATTCGCTGGATGCGAAGCGCGAGGCCTTGCTGAGGGATCCGGCTTGGGCGGCGCCGCGGGACCGCCTTCTGTCCGCCCTTCGCTCGAAGACCCTGCGGCAGCGCTCCAGGTTGGACCTCGATGCCATGATGTCGCTCATGGTGGATGAGTATGGTCCGCTGGATTGGCGGAATGCGTTTTCGCACTCGTTGTATTGGTCGACGTTGGGCGATCGCCGCTCCGAAGGATATGCGGCCGCCCGGCAGGCAGACGCGATGAACACGGCGCGATTCGTCTTCTTTTCCCTGCAAAACCTGGTGACTCGCGGACGAATGACGCTGTATCCGAACTTCGATGACGTGTTTCGCTCGTATATCGAGTTGACGCCCGACACGCGGTTTATTCCCTACCTCTATGATACGTACATGCGCTTAGGCAAAAAGCATTTTGGAGATGATCCGCAGTTCAGGGATGGCACTCCCGGTCCGAACTACATGACCGGCTTTGTCAGCAGCATGCACAACTGGATCCAGTTGCTTTATCTCGATGGCGGCGACGCGAACCAGGAGCTGGCGGAGAACTACTACGCCTGGTTACGCAAGAACAATCCCCACCCCGACGGGAGATCCCAGGAGCAGTATCTGGTCACGCTGGATGAGTTCGTCATGGGCGGCATCCTGGGGCAGATGGAAACCTATCGCGCGGCCCATGCGATCGTCGGTACGTTCATACGCAACGCCCTGAAGCACTTCGCCCTGGGACAACCGGCGCAGGCCCTACATTCGCTGAGCCTGTCGCGCAAGTGCTACGACTTCTGGATGGCGGACGCCTCCAAGGACATCAACGACCGGCGGAAGATGCAGCCGCCGGTCTTGCAGCTTCGAGACGCCATCGAGCAGTTCTTTCAGGAACCCTCCTATGATGCCCTGGGCAAGGCCCGCCTGTGGAATGCGCTTCCCCTGGAACAGAGGCGGATGGTCTACGACGCCATGAAGCCGCTCTTCGTGCGGCTGTGCGAGAGCCAAGTTCCTCCGTGGGACGCCCTTCGCGCCTTCCCCGAACCGGAAGGCATGGAGGAGTTCCGCCGGAGTGAGGTCGATTTCTTGGGCAAGCCTCGCGAGGAGCTGGAGCAGGGCACGCGCGATCGGAATTGACTCGTGTGCCGCGGCAAGCGAATCCGCGGTGGCCCTCCGACGCTCGCGGGCCAAACGGGGGTCGGAGCTTTGTCATCGCCGCGGAACGACCCGCCGGCTCCGACCGATAACCATCACCATGCCAAAGTCGCGGGGATGCGGAACCGAAGAATGCGTAGTGTGCGGCCTGTAGGTGCCGCCACTTCGGAACTCAACGGCTCAACGGTAGGAGTGGCTGGATGTCTGACGCGACGATGCATGTGCGCCCGACGTGGCTGCGGGAAGGCCTCGACGGCGACTTCAACGACCAGGATGCACAGCGCCGCAACGAAACCCGGCACGTCTGGGTGCGCCTCGCCTCGATCCAGGCCTCCGTGCGAATCACCAACGTCTCGGAGAACGGTGTCGGCTTGATCACCCGCGAGTCTCTCCCCAAGGGCCAGCGGATCCGTCTGACCCCCGACGGTCGCAACGAAGCCGACCACCCCTACGACTCCGCTACCCTTCGCGTGGTCCACTGCACGCCGACCATCAACGGCTTCAAGGTCGGATGCGTTTTCGAATAGTCGGCATCGAAAGCTGAACGCCGCATGAACCACCTCGGGCAGGCGAAGCCCGTCAGCCTGAGGCCAAACGCCGCGCGCCGCAGGGCGATCCCCGCAGCGCAACCCAAAACACACAACACACACCGGCAGGGTTTTTCAATTGCCCGAGTGTCGCGATGTCGGGTGCTATTGCCGGCTTGCCCGGCGGTGCCGGAATTCGAGCAATGCGCTGCAAGGCCGGCAACGCCGGCGCGACCTTTGACAAATCCAGCGACTTCCCGTATATTCTTCCCGTGCACCACAGATTTGGCCACTTTCAGAGGTTTTGGAGGCTGGCATGACCGTCGTAGCGGTCATCCCCGCCCGCTTCGGCGCTACCCGCTTTCCTGGAAAACCTCTCGCCAAAGACACCGGAAAATTCCTCATTCAACACGTTTTTGAGCGCGTTCGTGAGGCCGGTACGATCGACCGCACCGTGGTTGCCACGGATGACGAGCGGATCATGGCCGCTGTGAAATCCTTTGGCGGCGATGCGCGACTCACAAGGTCCGATCACCTCTCCGGGACCGACCGCGTCGGAGAGGTGGCCGAAGCCTTGGACCTCGGCGACGACGACCTCGTGCTTAACGTGCAGGGCGACGAGCCGGAAGTCAGCCCCGTTTCCCTGAATCGCCTCGTTGAACGAATGATGCGTGGCGATGGTCCGACCATCGGGACAATCGCCGCGCCGTTCGCCGACGCCGGTCCGCGCCTTGGACCGGGGTCTCCGCTGGATCCGAATTGCGTGAAAGTGGTGGTTGACCTGCGGGGGCGAGCGTTATATTTCTCGCGTAGTCCGATCCCTTATCCTCGCGACGCGGGCGGATGCGTGGATCGACCTTCACGTTGGTTGTTGCACATGGGTGTCTATGCCTTCCGCGCTTCTACGCTACGGGCGATCTCCGGCGGCGTCATGCCCCCGACTTCGCTGGAGCGGGCCGAGTCGCTGGAACAGCTTCGCTGGCTGCAAAACGGACTTCCCATCGAGGTCGTTGTCGTCGAAGAACGATCCGTGGGCATCGACACGCCGGAGGATTACGCGGCCTTCCTTCGCCGCGCGCGGGGCAACTGAGGACGCTGATGTCGAATGCGAATCGTGAGCCGCCCAATGACCTGCGTGGACCATTTCGTGACGATGTCCCATCGGCCCGGGCGTTGCTTGCCCCGGGGCGTACGATCTACATGCACGGTCCAATCGACATTCACCATTCCTCAGTCCCTGAAAGGCTCCCATGAAACCTGAAACGAATCTCTCGCGGATCGGGCACATTTCGGAGGAGACCGAGTTCTTCACGCCGATGCCGGCCGGCTATCAGCCGGGCCGAACCAGGTACGTCGTCGTCTTTGGGACCGTGATGAGCGGACTGGGCAAGGGTATCTTCTCCAGCTCACTCGCCAAGATTCTCCAGGACAAGGGGCTTACCGTCGCCCCGGTCAAGCTGGAAGGTTACCTCAACCGCGACAGCGGAACGCTCAATCCCTACCGCCACGGCGAAGTCTACGTCCTCGATGACGGCATGGAATGCGACATGGATCTCGGAACGTACGAGCGGATGCTCAACCAGAACCTGTCGCGGCTGAACTTCTCCACCAGCGGGCAGATCCTCTCGTCGGTGCTCGAAAAAGAGCGCGCCGGCAAGTACCTCGGCCGCGACGTGCAGATGATCCCGCACGTCACCGGCGAAGTGAAGCTGCGCCTGCGCGAACTCGCCGTTGCCTCTGAGGCCGACGTGGTCTTCGTTGAAATCGGCGGAACCGTCGGCGACGTCGAAAATGCTTACTTCATTGAGGCGGTCCGCGAGATGTCGTTCGAGGAGGGATTCTCGAACTTCTGTTTCGTCGCCCTGACCTATGTCGTCGCGCCGCAGTCGCTGGGGGAGCAGAAATCGAAACCGGCGCAGCTGAACCTCAAGCTGCTCAACGCCGCGGGCATTCATCCGCACATCATCGCCTGCCGCGCCTCCACGCCGGTGACCACGAAGGTCCGCGAAAAAATCGCCATGTTCGCCAGCGTGCCCATGGAGCGGGTCTTCTCGATGCACGATTGTGACAGCGTGTACGTCATTCCCGAAATGCTCCGCGGCGCGGGCATCGACGCCGCCGTGGTGGATATTCTTGACTTGCAGGAGAGGACCGACGCGGCGGCCGAAGAATCCGCGCGCCAGACCTGGAACGCCTACATCAACCGATTTCGATCCTCGGAACACGCCGTGACCATCGGCATCATCGGAAAGTACACCTCCGTTCGCGACAGCTACGCCAGCATCATCCAATCCATCGAACACGCCGGGGCGGTGTGCGGCGCCCGCGTTCAGTTGGAGTGGGTCGATAGTGCGGACCTGACCGAAGCCAACATCGAGGATCGCCTTCGCGCGATCCACGGCGTCATCGTTCCGGGAGGGTTTGGTTTCCGCGGCGTGGATGGAAAAATCGCCTGCGTGGAATACGTTCGGCAACGCGGCGTCCCCTACCTTGGCATCTGCTATGGAATGCAGATCGCGGTCATTGAGTACGCCCGCCACGTCTGCGGGCTGACGCACGCATGCAGCACCGAGATCGAACCCGACTGTCCCCAGCCGGTGATCGATCTGCTTCCCGATCAGAAAAAGATCGAAGGTCTGGGGGGCAACATGCGCCTGGGCGGGTACGACGTGGCCCTGACCCCCGGAAGCATCGCGTTTCAGATCTTCGGAAACCTCGAACAGGTTCGGCTTCGCTTTCGCCACCGTTACGAGGTGAATCCGGACTACATCGCGGTTCTGGAGAAGGCTGGATTGGTGTTCTCCGGCCGCAGCCCGAGCCATCCCATTATGCAAGTCCTCGAATTGCCCAGGAATCGGCATCCGTTCTTCATGGCCACCCAGGCCCATCCTGAACTGACCAGTCGCCCCCTTGCGCCGCAACCGCTGTTTGTCGGACTGGTCCGGGCGGCGTTGGCACACGCCGGTGTCGCCGTCGCGCCGCTTTGCGATGCGCCTGCCTCAACGCCTCGCCCAAGCTCTCCGGCGATCGAGGCCCGACTGGCGAATCACGATTAGCCCATCCTTCCGTACCGGGTCACGCAGACCGCAACTCGTCTACATTCGTTCGGCCTGATTGCCCCTTGCGGTGTTCCATCCATCTCGCCATACAACGGTGTGCGACGATCGCGGTCATGGAATTGCCCCCCATTGCCATTCCTGGTCAATTAGATTACCATCTCCGTCACGGGTTTAGTGGATCACAATCACCCTTTAAGGAACAAGGCGATGAACGGGCGTGCGATCATCGGTGGGGCGGCGGGAGGAGTCGCAGGGGCGCTCATTTGGGGCGCCGTGTCGGCGCTCACAAACTATGAAGTCGGCTACATCGCCTGGGGGATTGGCGTCCTCGTGGGCGGGGGGGCGGCGTTGTTTGAAGCCAGGGGTGCCGGGATGGGGGCGGTTTGTGCCATTCTCGCCCTGGTTTCGATGCTGGTTGGCAAAATGGCGGCTGTGGAGTTCTCCGCGCCGCAGGCGATTCGGGAGGTCGCGGCGGCGGAGCTTAGTCAGCAAGTTTATGACGAAATGTGCGAGGATGCCGAGGCGTTTGCCCAGCTTCCGCCCGACGCTGACGTTCGCGAGTTCATGCTCGAGCACGACTTTTCGGAGGCGAGCCGCGCCTCGGAGGTGCCGGTGAGCGAGGTGAAGGATTTTCTGGAGTTTACGGCCCCGGACCTTCGGCGGGTGCACGAGGCCAGACTCGACTATTCGACATGGCGCGACGAGCAAACCGAGCGCGCCGTAGACGTACTCACCTCTCAGATGCCGGTGTTCGAGATCGTGGTGGACGAGCTTGGCCCGATGGACATCATTTTCGCGTTGTTGGGCGTTGGGACGGCCTATCGGATCGGGTCGGGGCGAGAGCGGGCCGCGGCGTAGAGTCAACGCCGCAGTCGCCTTACGATGCCGGTTGGCGCCGCGTTCTTGATTAGAGTTTCCAGTCGCCGCAGTACACTTCGACCGCCGGACCGGTCATATAGACGTGCTGGTCGGGTGCCCAATCGAGCTCCAGGGCACCGCCGGGTAGTTCGGCCGTGATCGCCCGATTGGTGCGTCCGGTCGTCGCTCCCGCGACGCAAACCGCACACGCTCCGGTCCCGCACGCGCGGGTGGCGCCGCTTCCGCGCTCCCAGGTGCGCATCGTGACGTGGTCGCGCGAATTGATGCGCACAAAATGGACGTTGATTCCCTCGGGAAACTCCGGGGCGTGCTCGAACAGCGGACCGACGCAGACCAGATCGATGCGCTGCAACTGCTCCGTGTAAACCACGGCATGGGGGTTGCCCATCGAAACGCAGGTCACGGTGTAAGTTACGCCGCCGACGGCGAGACGATGGTCGATGACCTGTTCCGTTGGAAGGTAGGCCGGCAGATCCAGCGCTCTCAATGACGGAACGCCCATATCGACGCGGACCGAATCCACTCGCCCTTGCCGAAATCGGCACTCGCACGACTTGATCCCGGAATCCGTCTCCACCGTCACCAGCGGCCCGTTCGTCAGGCCGCGATCGACGGCGTACTTCGCGACGCAGCGGATGCCGTTGCCGCACATGCGCCCGCGCGAACCGTCGGCGTTGTACATCTCCATCCGAACGTCGGCGACCTGTGAGCCCCCGATCAGAATCAAGCCGTCGCTTCCGATTCCCGTGTGGCGATCGGAGACCATCCGAGCCAGCCGAGCCGGATCGTTTACGCTTTCCTCCGCCGTATTGACGTACACGTAGTCATTGCCCAGTCCGTGCATCTTCGTGAAGCGCATCGGCTCATTGTACCCGCCGGGGACCGGGCGCAAACGTCCGGCATGCGCGTATCCCATAGCGGCGAAGGCCCCGCGACCCACGAATCGGATCGCACGCCCTTCGCTGGGTTCGGCGCTTCGACTACAGCAGACCGGGCGTGTTTTTCAGAGCCTCGATCATCTTCAGACCGGCAGGCCCCGCCAGCACCACCAGGATCGCGGGGAAGATGAAGAGAATCAGCGGAGCCATCAACTTGACGGTGGTTTTTTGAGCACGCTCCTCCGCCGCTTGGCGTCGCTTGATGCGCAGGGCATCGGACTGGTTCCGCAGCGCCTTGGCGATGCTGGTTCCAAAGCGCTCGGCCTGATTGATGATCGCCACCAGCGAACGCATCTCGTCCAGGCCTGAACGGCCGCTGAGGTTGGCCAGAGCCTCCGATCTGGGGATGCCCATTTGGCTTTCCAGCGTCACCAGTTGAAGCTCCTCGGAAATCACGGGGTGCACGCCGTGCATCTCGTCGCCGACGCGTTGAAACGCCGCGTCCAATCCCAGACCCGATTCCACGGAGATGACCAGCATGTCCAAGGTGTCCGGCAGGCCGCTGCGGATCAGTTCGCAGCGCTTCTGGACGGCCGAGGCTAACCAGAGGTTCGGTCCAAGAAACCCCATTCCGGCGGCGATCATGGTGATCCCCACGGCGTTCCCCAGCGGATACCCCTTGGTCCAGACGAAGGTCGCTGCGGCGACCGCGAGAAGCCCCGCGAGGATCGTCTTGCTCGCCAGGAAGGTGGTCATCACCGATTCGTCGCGGTATCCGGCGTTGGCCAGCTTCATGCGCAGCTTGGACATCTGCTCCGCGTTCTGGGTCATGGAGGAACGGACGGCGATCGGCGCCACCGTTTCCACCACCCGCTTCGCGACCGAGTCCTTCGCCTGTTTGCGAAGGTCGCTGACCGCGTCCTGCGCCCGCCGACCAGCCACGCGACGCCGGACCGTGTCCTCCTCGTTCCCCCGTCCAGGCCAGAACGAATACAGGATCAGTATGATGCTCGCGACCACCATCGCGCCGAGTAGGACGTACGTTGTCATGGCATCCGCTCCCTCGCCGCGCCGTCAGGGCGGCAACCACCCAAGCCGTTCTCGTTCCCCCGCCGCGTCGATCGTTCCGCGCGGCGCGGCTCCTCGGCCCTGCCGGTCACGACTCGCTCCGCATGTCGCAGGACGCGACGACAAAACGTCTACTCACCCTGCCGGATCGTCAGACCTTGATGTTGACGATCCAGCGAATCATCGCGATTCCCATCAACTGCATCCCCGCCGCGATCATCAGCATGACCTGCCCTCGCGGATCCTCCAACAAAACGTTGGCATAGGCGGGATTCAGGTACATGGAGCCTACGAAGACCACGGCCGGCAAGGCGAACAGCACCCATCCCGACAATCTCCCTTCCGCCGTAAGACCCCGCACCAGTCCGGCCAATTCAATTCGTTCCCGGATCACCTCGCTGATGTTGTCCAGTACTTCCGCAAGATCGCCGCCGGTCTGGCGCTGGATCATCACCGCGGTGACAAAGAAGCGCACGTCCAGTGAGTCCACCCGGCTGGCCATCGACTGCAACGCGTCCTCCACGCGAATGCCGAGGTTCTGCTCGTGGTAAACCTGCGCGAACTCCGTGGCGATCGGCGGCGGCATCTGCTCATAGACCAACTGGATCGCGCCCGCCAGCGATTGCCCCGCGCGCAGCGCTTGACCCATCATCTCGAACACGTCGGGAAGCTGATTCGACAGCTTGGTCATTCGGCTCTTGCGGCGGAAGTTGATCCACAGAAGGGGGAGCACAAACACCGCTCCGCCGCACCCCAGCGCCGCGAACCATCCCTTCCCCAGCGACCACAATCCCAACGCCGAAAGCACCGCTGCGCCGCTGAGATTCATCAATGTCTGTGACGCCGACCAATCAAAGCCCGCTTGATCCAGCAGCGTTTGCAGCCGGGGAACGAACGAGAACCTCCCAACCAGTGCGTCTGCAAAGGTCGCCGCCTGCCCCATCGCGCCGCGGCGGAGTATGGTCGCGTGGATCTTCTCCGTCTGCACCTTGTCCCCGCGCAGGCGATCCTGCAACTTCTTCTGCGTCGAGACCCGCGACTCGGCCACGACCTGGTAAACGCCGAAGAACAGCAACATCGATCCGAGCATCGGAAGGACATACACCCATACGTCGCCTTCCGCCAACATCAGCAACCCGTAGCCGTGCGTCATGGATTTCGCTCCCTGCGGCGATCGCCTATTCCCCGTCATCCCGCAACAAAACCTGGCGAGTGAACATCGTCGGGTCCACGTGGCATCCGGACGACTTCAACCGATCCAGGAACGACGGACGAATCCCCGTGGCCACGAACTGTCCAATGGCCCGTCCGTGCGGGCTGACCCCGAGTTGTTCAAACGTGAAGATGTCCTGCATGGTGATGACGTCCCCTTCCATCCCCGTCACCTCCGTCACCCCAATGAGCTTTCTCGCCCCTCCGGAGAGGCGCTGGGCCTGGACCAGCAGATGGATCGCCGAGGCGAATTGCTGGCGAATTGCCCGCACCGGAAGCTCAAATCCGGCCATCATGACCATCGTTTCCACGCGCGCAACGGCGTCGCGGGTGCTGTTGGCGTGGATCGTGGTCAGCGATCCGTCGTGACCGGTGTTCATCGCCTGGAGCATGTCCAGCGTTTCCGGACCCCGGCACTCACCGACCACGATTCGGTCCGGCCTCATACGCAGGCTGTTGATCAGCAGGTCGCGGATGGCGATCTTGCCCTTGCCCTCGATGTTCGCCGGACGAGTCTCCAGGCGGACAATGTGAGGTTGGCGAAGCTGAAGCTCCGCCGCGTCTTCGATGGTGACGATCCGATCGGTGTCCGGAATGAAGCTCGACAGGTTGTTGAGCAGCGTCGTTTTTCCCGATCCCGTTCCGCCCACCACAACGATGTTCAGATGGGCCTTCACGCACGCCTCAAGGAAATCCCGCATCTCAGGCGTGACGGACTTGAATTCGATGTAGTCGTCCCAGGTCAAGGGATCGGCCCCGAACCGACGAATCGACATGCTCGCGCCGTCGATCGCCAGCGGGGGGATGACCGCGTTGACGCGGCTTCCGTCCGCTAGGCGTGCGTCCACCAGCGGACAGGTCTCGTCGCATCGACGTCCGACGGCGCTGACGATCTTGTCGATCACGTGCATCAGGTGCGCGTTGTCGCGGAACTCCACTTCGGTATGCTCCAATCGCCCGCGGCGCTCGACGTACACTTGCTTCGGACCGTTGACCAGAATGTCGCTGATCGTCGAATCCGCCAACAGAACCTCCAGCGGTCCAAGTCCGAAGGTCTCGTCCAGGACCTCGTTGATCAGCCTCTGCCGCTCATTGAAGTTCAGCAGCGTGTTTTCCTGGTCTGCGAGCTGCGAAACCAGCGTCTTCACTTGACCCCGCATGGTCTCCTCGTCGCCAACCATCCGGGCGAGGTCCAGCTGATCGATGAGCTTGCGATGAAGCCTCATCTTCAGAATATTGAACTGTTCTGTCTTTTCCTTGGAGACCTTGGGTTTCTGTTTGGACGCCGCCGACGCTGGTGCGGCAGCGCCTCCCGGTGCTCCCGGCGCGACCGAGGAGGGGCTTGTCGGCGCCGGCTTTGCCGCCGCCGGACCGCTCGGCGTTGCCACTCCCG
>JBBTCJ010000054.1:0-12075 GCA_038043285.1 Planctomycetota bacterium
CATTACGGCGGACAATTCGAGGCCCAGCAATCGGCGTCACGGACCATCCTGGTCGCGGGAGTCGGCGTCGCGGTGGTCATGTTGATGCTGTTGCAACTCTCCACGGGTTCGTTGCGCGCGGCGCTGCTGGTCATGGTGAATCTGCCGTTGGCGATCATCGGGGGCATCGTTGCCATCTACGTCACGGAAGCCGCCAACCCCTTGACCAACACGTTGTCCTTGTTTGGCCTCACACGGGTCTTGTACCAGGCGCCGGTGATCTCCATCGCCAGTCTGGTCGGTTTCATCACCCTTTTCGGGATTGCCGTCCGCAATGGACTGTTGCTGGTCAACCACTATCAGCACCTCATGTTGGTAGAGGGAAAATCGCTGGCCGACGCCATCGTTCATGGCTCCATGGAGCGATTGGTTCCCATCCTCATGACCGCATTATGCGCTGCCCTCGGTCTGATCCCGCTCGCCCGGGCCGCGGGCGAACCGGGCAGTGAGCTGCTCTCCCCGTTGGCTGTGGTGGTACTGGGCGGACTGATTACCTCGACATTCCTCAATTTGATCGTGGTTCCGGCAGGGTACTCCCTGGTATTCGGCCTGAAAGTCGTTGAAGAACAAACAGAATCTCGTGGCGTGGTTGGCCGCCTCATGGGCGCGTTCCAACGCCGTCGCGTGGCGACTCATGAGAAAGGAGCTTGACGTATGCGTTACTTGATTGCGATCGTTGTTGTCGTCTTAAGCCTCGGCCTGGGTGCCTGCGATCGATCGGCGGATAAGGCGGGTAGCGGTTCGAAGCCGCCCGCAGCCGCGCCGGCCAAACTCACGGACGACCACAGACCCGGCGAAGCGCATGCCATCGCCGGCGCGAAGGACGATCCTGGGCCCAAGGCTCAAACTGATCTCGGTGGAGAGGTCATCGAACTGGGAACCGCAAAGATCGGAGAGTTCACCGCTCGCGCGTCGCGCGACAAAGTCGAATTCAAGCCTGGCGGCGATGCACCGATCGACGTATGGATTGACGGCGGCGTCGGCAAGGGGGTGACGGCCGTACGCTTCTGGATCGGTACCCAAGATGCCAAAGGATCGATCAAAGCCAAGGCCGGCATCGAGGACGGGAAATGGCACACCCACGTTGAGATTCCGTTACCCATGCCGGAGGGAAGCAAGCTCTGGGTCGAAATCGAAGAACCGTCCGCTAAGAAAGTGCTCGGATCCTTCGACCTTCGAGCGTGATAAAAGCCGTCTTGACCCGCGAGACCTGGGTTGCCGGAGCGTTTTCGGCGAGTAACGGTTGAAAAAACTCGGATTCCAGCGACCTGGCACCGTTGGACAGAAGGAGAGTTTGGGCGATATACTCAGGTGACATGCTGATACGACGGGCTTTGCCATTATTTCTGGTTCTTTGGGTGTCGGTGCTCTGCCCGGCGCTTTGCGGGCTGCGCCTTTCGGGGGGCAATCGGCAGGCCCTGATGACGGATTGCTGCGGCAATCGTGCGCCCGCTGACAGCGGACCGGACGCACCGCCCCCGCCAGCCGACAACGGGGCGGAGCGCTGTTTCTGTTCCGGGATTGGTCTGACGGTCGGGCACGCCGAGTCCTTCCACGCCACCTTGCTTCCGACCCCTTTCCCGAACGTGCCACAGATTGACGCGTCACCAGCACGGCATCCCGTGATCGACCTGGCCCGCCGTTCGCATGACCGTCCTCCGGATGGCGAACGCGTTCTTCCCCTCCTCATTTGATTCGTGATCCACGGTACCCGCCGCCCTATGTCGGCGACGCGCGCGCATCCTTGTTGGCGGGCGCTTGTACGCGGTTTTCCTCGCGTAACCGCAACCGCATTCTGTCCAGGGGCGGTGGAGCCGAATCGTTCCAATGATTCTGTTGGCGAGCGAGATGTTCACGACAGACGAAGGCGAGTTGCCCTTCGCAACCGACCTCATCAAAACCCACGGAGATGGCGCTATGAGATGGAATTCAATGACCTGGTTGTTCTTGTTCCTGGCGGCTTGCCCGGTCACGGTCGGTTGCCGCCGCGATGATGCGGCGTCAGGTTCCGGGGCGAAGACTTTGCAGGCCGGCGACTCCGAGCGATGTCCGCACGAGATTCGCAAGGACAAGTGCCCCTTCTGCACGCCCGCCCTTGTCGAGGCGCAGGGGTTCTGCGGCGAGCACGGCGTTGCCGAGGCACTCTGCCATCAGTGCCGTCCGTTCCTGAAAACCGCGTTCCGCGCGAAGGGAGACTGGTGCAAGACGCACGAGGCTCCGGATTCGCAGTGCGTACCGTGCCATCCGGAACTCAGGATCCAGGTAAACCCCGGCTCAGGGCACGGGCAGGCAATCGCCCAGGTCGGCGCCGCTCCGCCGGCGGGGGCATGTGCCCACGGAATCGAACCGGCGAAGTGCCCCTTCTGCAAACCGGAACTCATCGAATCGGACGGCTTTTGTAAAGAGCATGACCTGGCCGAAGCCCTTTGCGTGAAGTGTCGGCCCTACCTCTTACAGGCGTTCAAGGCGGCGGGAGATTGGTGCGGAGAGCACAACGTGCCCGAATCACAATGCGTGTTGTGCAATCCCTCTCTGAAGGACAAGAAGAAGACCGACACTTTCGGCGAGAAGAAGCCCTAGCTCGCTCTTCGTGCGCCCCGAGGGTGCCGGTGGAGTGTCTTTGGAGCAAGAACATGGTTCGGATTTCAAACGCAACGCAGTTCGTGGCAAGTCTCGCCGCTTCCTGCCTTTTGGGCACGGCCTCGCATCTCATGGCGTCCGACCCACCGGCACGGTCGGCAACCGGCAGCACCGCTTCGGTCGATGAATCGTGTCGTCACGGGATCAAGACTTCCCGATGTCCCTTCTGCACGCCTGCGCTCATCGACGGCGACGGCATGTGTCGCCAGCACGGCGTACCCGAGGCCCTGTGCGCGAAGTGTCGTCCGTTTCTAAAGGGCGCCTTTCAGATCGAAGGCGATTGGTGCAAAGAGCATGACCTACCGGAGTCTCAGTGCGCAATCTGCAATCCCGACAAGGTGAAGGCCCAAGCAGCCGAAACGCCTGCGCCTACCCAACCAGCGCCGCCACCGACACCGCAACGAAATGGAACCGCTCGCCGGGCGGCTTTGCCGCCGTCTCCAACCTGCACGAAGTCCAAATCGCTCGTGCGACTGCAATCTCCAGAAATAGCCCGCACGGCAGGGTTGCAATTCGTCAGCATCGAGGAACGTCCCTTGACGGCCACAATCAACCGCAACGCCGAACTAACGTACGACGCGAATCGCTATGCGCGCCTTTCGCCGCGCGCCGCGGGCGTGATCGTCGACGTTCGGCGGGATCTTGGTGATTCCGTCGTCGCAGGCGACGTGTTAGCGGTCGTCGACTCCGCCGAGCTTGGAGCGGCCAAGGCAGACCTGCTTCAGATCGTCGCGGGGACACGGTTTTGGACGCGATCCGCCGAACGGCAGCATTCCCTCGCCGACCGCGGAATCGGAACCGAAGGCGAGGCCTTGGAGGCCGAGAACAGGCTCGCCGAAACCCAAATCCACCTCGCCAGATCGAGGCAACGGTTGGGCAACCTCGGACTTTCCGGCGCTGACGTCGAATCGGTTGAGCAGTCGCAGGACGCGTCGTCTTCCTTGCAGGTTACCGCACCATTCGAGGGCCTCGTCATCGAGCGCACCGCCGTGCTCGGCGAGGTCGTCGAACGGACGAACGTTCTCTTTGCCGTCGCCAACACGTCATCCATGTGGGCCATGATCGATCTCTTTGAGTCGGACGTTCCCGTCGTCGTTCCCGGTCAGGACGTGATTTTTGCCCTCGAGAGCGTCCCCGGCGAGTCCTTTGCGGGCACGATCACATGGGTGAGCACCCAGCTCAGCCCTTCCACGCGCACCCTCAAGGCTCGTGCCGACGTCACCAATGTGGGCGGTTTGCTTCGGGCAAACAGTTTTGGGCGAGTGCAGATCGTCATCCGGCGCAGCGATCGCTCGCTGTTCGTGCCCAAAGACGCCGTTCAATGGGATGGGTGCTGCAATATCGTGTTTGTCCGGGCCAACGACGAGGGCACGGCGTTCCAGCCGCTGAAGGTCCGTTTGGGCATCGACACCGGCGCGGCCTACGAGGTTCTTTCGGGTGTTCAGGGCGGCGATATCGTCGTTACCTCGGGAAGTTACCTGCTCAAGACGGAGATTCTCAAGGGCAGCATCGGCGCGGGTTGCTGCGACGTCGTGGAGAAATTGACCAAGTAGCGCGGCCATCGCTGCTACTTCAGGCCTCCATAGTCTCGGGAGACATCATGCTCAACTGGATCATCGGCTGGTCGCTACGCAACCGGTTCATTGTCATTCTCTTCACCCTGGCCTCTGTGGCCGCCGGCCTGTACGCGCTGCCCAGGCTTCCGATCGACGCATTTCCTGACACCACGCCGGTGCAGGTGCAAATCAATACCGTGGCGCCCGCACTCGGTCCCGTTGAGATTGAGCAACAAGTGACTTTCCCGGTGGAACAGGTCATCGCCGGCCTTCCTAAGCTGACGGACGTGCGCTCGATTTCCAAGTTTGGGCTTTCACAGGTCACGGCCACCTTCGAGGACGGAACGGACATCTATTTCGCTCGACAGCTCATCAATGAGCGGCTCAGCACCGTGGAACTACCCGAGTCCATCGCACGGCCTGAAATGGGGCCGGTCGCTACGGGGCTGGGTGAGGTGTTTCACTACCTTGTCACCGGCAAGGGCGATCAGCCGGCTACCCTGGAGGAACTGACCACCACCCACGATTGGGTCATCCGGCCGCAGCTTCGCAGTGTTCTCGGCGTCGCCGAAGTGAATACCTGGGGCGGCGAGCGAAAGCAGTACCAGGTTTTGGTCGATCCGGTCCGGTTGATTCAGTACCACCTGACTTTAGACGAAATCAACGACGCACTACGACAAAACAATCTGAGCGTGGGCGGTGGATACCTTGTAAAGGCCGGCGAGGCCACCATCGTGCAGGGCAACGCGCTGACCACCAACGTCGAGCAAATCGCCAACATCGTACTGAGTGCTCACGAGGGCGTTCCGGTGCGCGTGCGCGACGTGGCCGACGTGCGCATCGGCGCGGAGATCCGCCGGGGCGCCGTGACCGCGGCCGGACGGGGCGAAGCCGTGCTTGGGCTGGGGTTCATGCTCATGGGCGAGAACAGTCACGACGTCACCCGGCGACTGGAATCGCGCCTCAACGAAATACGATTGTCGCTTCCACCGCACATCGATGTCCGCATGGTCTATCGGCGAACGGAACTGGTCGAACACGTCATCGCTACAGTCAAACGGAATCTCTTCGAAGGCGCGTTTTTGGTGATCGCGGTCCTGTTCATTTTTCTCGGGGATCTTCGGGCCGGATTGATTGTCGCGCTGGCCATTCCCCTCGCCATGCTTTTTTCGTTCAGCGCCATGCTGCAGTTCGGAATTGCCGCCAGCCTGTTGAGCCTCGGGGCCATTGACTTCGGCCTGGTGGTAGACAGCTCCGTCATCGTTGTGGAAAACAGCGTTCGCCGTCTTGGCCGTGAGTTCGAGCACCGTGGCAGTCGGCCGATCATCGACGTGATTCGCGATGCCGCGGTGGAAGTGCGCCGCCCGACCATGTTCGGCGAGTTGATCATCATGGTGGTGTATTTGCCCATTCTCCTGCTCGAAGGCGTCGAGGGAAAACTGTTTCGACCCATGGCCCTGACGGTGATCTTCGCCTTGACCTCATCCCTGATCTTCTCGATCACCCTCACGCCGGTGCTCTGCAGCCTGTTTCTGGGACGCAAGGTCAAGGAGCGGGAGAACTTCATCGTTCGATTCGCCCATCGGATCCACCGTCCGTTCGTGTGGGCGGCTCTGCGATACCGCTGGACGGTGACGGCCATCGGTGCGGCCGTCGTCGCCGTCGGGATCGCGCTGGCGTCGGGACTTGGCGCTTCTTTCATCCCTCGGCTTTATGAGGAATCCATCGTCATCAATACCATCCGCCTTGCCGGGATCGCCCTGGACGAATCGGTGCGCTACGGCACGGGAATCGAACAGGCGCTCCTGCGGAAATACCCCGACGAAATCCGCGAGGTATGGAGTCGTACGGGGACTGCACAAGTCGCCACCGATCCGATGGGAATGGAGCTGACGGACGTGTTCCTCACCCTCAAGCCGAGGCAAGAATGGAAACGCGCCAAGACCCAGGCGGAATTGACCCAGCGAATGGCTGCCGAACTGGCCGCGCTACCTGGAATGCGGATGATCTTCACCCAGCCCATCGAAATGCGTATGAATGAGATGATTGCGGGGATTCGCGCCGACGTGGGCGTCAAAATCTTCGGTGACGATCTGGATCGACTGAAAACCTTCGCCAAGCAGGTGCAGGACGTCTTGGATTCCATCCCCGGCGCCGCCGATACGGTCACCGAACAAATCACCGGGCAGCCGGTCCTGCAAATCAACGTCGATCAGGACGCCATCGCCCGCTACGGAATCCCCGCTGAGCATGTTTTACAGATGGTGGAATCCCTGGGCGGGATCGAGGTCGGGGAGATTCGCGAGGGACAGCGAAGATTTCCGCTGGTCGTCAAACTGGTCGAGGCCTATCGCCAGGATCCCGACACCCTCGCCGATCTGGTCATTCGCACGGCGACTGGAGAGAGGATACCGCTGGGACGACTGGCGGAGATCAAGCAAACGGAAGGACCATCGACCATCAATCGAGAGTGGCAAAAGCGGCGTATCGTCGTGCAGTGCAACGTGCGCGGCCGAGATTTGCACGGGTTCATCGACGAAGCCCGCCGACGCATAGCCGCTGACCTGACGCTCCCACCGGGCTACTTCGTCACCTTTGGGGGGCAGTTTGAGCATCTGGAGCGCGCAAGCACGCGATTGTTGATCGTCGTGCCGCTCGCCTTGATGGCCATTCTTGTCTTGCTCTATTTCAGCACCCATTCCGTTCGTGATGCGCTGGTCGTCTTCACCGGGGTTCCGTTTGCCGCCGTCGGCGGCGTTCTCGCCTTATGGATTCGAGACATGGAGTTTACGATTTCCGCCGGCGTCGGCTTTGTAGCCGTATCCGGAGTATCAATGCTCGCCGGTCTGGTGCTCGTGGCCACCATCCGACGGAAGATCGCGGAGGGAATGGACGTGACCCAGGCGATCGCCGAGACCCGGCTGATTCGACTTCGCGCGATCCTCATGACCGCGCTGGTGGCCATCGTTGGGCTTGCGCCCATGGCGCTGAATACCGGCGTCGGGGCCGAAGTCCAGCGCCCGCTTGCGACGGTGGTGATCGGCGGCCTGCTCATGGACAACACCCTGACCCTGGTGGTTCTTCCGGCGCTCTATTCCCTTTTCGGCACGTCCGACGCCCGGCGCATTCGCATGCAGGAATCGGCGTAGCCCCGGCGTTGCCGCTTCCTCAAACTGCGAGGTCTCCTGTGGGCGAGCCGCGGGCTTGACGCCCGTGACGCGAAGTGTCAAGGATCAGCCCGCGCGGAGTGCCGCCGCGCCGGGGATCAACCCCGACGCTATGGGTGACGCCGCACCGGGGATAAACCCCGGCGCTACTCCGTTACCCCCCCCTTTAATCCCCCCTTGGAAAGGGGGGAGGCGCCGCCATCCATCCGTACCCCGACCGCGAGGGAGGGGCCCATCCCCCTCGCCCCCGTCCTCGGGGGAGAGGGTCGGGGTGAGGGGGACTCAACTCCGTACCGCGCCCGTGAGGAAGCGGTCGCCGTGTCGCCTGATCCGTACCGCGCCCGTGAGGAAGCGGCCCAATCCGAACCCGGAGCGCCAGCGACGGGCCGGACGTTCTCGAAATGTGGTGCGACAACACCCCGCGCTCGCGCTTGGGGTCCGAATAAACGCGCCTGTTCCCCGCCGGAACTGTCACGCACCTGGGGTCACCTGCCGTCTCGAATTCGCGAATATTTTCGTCCCAGCTCTTGACAACCCCCCCCCCGCTAAAGTGGCACCGTATCTTTCTCAAACAAACACCTAACACGGGAGGAACCACATCATGTTCTGGAGGCGGAAGACAATTGTGCAGGTCGGACTTTTTGTGTTGCTTTTCATCGGCATCACCAACGCCGAACCCCGCTGGGCGCTTCAGTCCATGAGCGGACCATCGCCGCGCACGCAGCACGGAATGGTTTGGGACTCGTGCCGTAATGTCGTTGTGCTGCACGGAGGAGCTGCGGTCCCAACAAACAAGTTAGGCGATACATGGGAATGGAACGGTAGCGCCTGGACTCTGCGGTCAACGACCGGTCTCGGGCCGCGCGCTGGACAAGCAATGGCGTTTGACTCGGACCGCTGCGTGACGGTTGCGTTCGGTGGAGTTGACGGTTTGGGCTACTACAAGAATGACACATGGGAGTGGGACGGAACTACATGGACTCAAAAGTGTATGGGCGGATGCACGCCACCAGGAACTCGCAACAACTCGAGTATGACCTATGACACCGCGCGGCACGTTGTCGTGTTGTTCGGCGGCTACGCACCAGGTCTACTTAACGACACATGGAAATGGGACGGCTCAACCTGGACCCAAGTAACAACGACTGCTCCGCGCCCTGCGCCACGTTCGTCGCCTGCGATGGGGTATGATCCCGCGCGGCAACGGATCGTGGTTTTCGGCGGAAACCTGGTCCCAGTGATTTGCGGTACCATGTCGGATGAGACCTGGGAGCTGGATTTATCCACGAATCCAGCCACATGGACACAGATCACGACCACGCCGCATCCAAGCCCGCGTGGCGAGAATGCTCACATGGTGTACGAGCCATCGGGAAACAGAATGCTACTTTTTGGCGGGACGGACGGCTGCACGACGACGTACAACGACACATGGGAATACGACACGAGAGCTTGGACTCAGCTTTCGACGGCCACGGCTCCGCAAGGACGGCACGGCCACGACATGGCTTTTGATACGATCAGGCAGGAGGTCGTCCTATTCGGGGGCGACCTGGGGCCGATCAACAACTACGATGTTCGAGGGGACACTTGGACCTTCGGCGAGACCGATGCCGACGGCGACGGGGTTCCCGACGCGGCTGACAACTGTCCCGAGTTGCCCAACGCCGACCAAGCCGACTTCGACTCCGACGGCCTCGGCGACGTGTGCGACGACTCCGACGGCGACGGCATTCCGGACGAAGACGACGACTGTCCGGCGTCGGTGTTGACCGACACGGTGGTCATCGGCGGCTGCGACAGCGGCGTGAGCAACGACCTCTTCGACGGCGGGTGCACGATGGCCGACGAAGTGGCCGCGTGCCGCAACGTGGACGGCAATCACGGGAAGTTCGTGGAGTGCGTCTCTCATCTGGTCAACAAATGGAGGCTTGCGGGACTTGTCACCGGGCGGGATGGTTCGCGGATCGTACGCTGTGCAGCGGGGGGGTACACGGCTCCGCGCGGGCAGAAGAGCGAGACCGTCGACAACCGCGAGCCGGAGTGAATGCGGCCCCTCCCTTACGGTCGGGGTACGGATCGGCGATTGGGGGTGCTTCGCCGCTTGTGGCGTTGACGCCGCGTTCCTAGACTGGCGTGTGCCTTCCCCGGGCGAGTGGCGGAATGGCAGACGCTGGGGGCTTAAAACCCCCTCTGGTGAAAACCGGGTGCGGGTTCAAATCCCGCCTCGCCCAAGTCGCGTCGCCGATGCCCTGACGATGTTACCGGACGATGGGCCGGCAACGCTTCCGCGCCGTCAAGAAAGCAGCAATGCACTCGCCGCGAACGCGAGTTATCAGACTCATCGGCATCGGCGAAGCGGAGGAGCGCTGCGCCCGCTGACTCGCGGAATGGCTTTCGGATGCCCGCGGCAAGGACTCTGTCGAGCCGAAGCCGGCCTACCGGCTGAAACGGGGCGCTTGCCTCGGGAATCTTGATTGCAGCCGCCCTTTGCTGTCCGGGGTCATTTCGTTGGCGTTTCGCGGGGCATTCGAATGGACCGCCGCACGGGCGGGCAAGCCGCCAGTGGCACAGGTGTTGGCCCCTTCGCAGGGATTGAAAGGCCCTTTCGCCTGGGCTGAGCACTTGACTTTTATGGGCCGGTCCGAGTACCGTATCGGTTCACCCGAGGGGAGACGGTTTCGGGCCAACGTAGATCGGGTGGGGATCGACGCACCTTGTCCAACGAGGGGAAGCCGTCCGAGAACATGCCCGGCGGGAGACTTCAAAACCTAAACGGAGGTGGCGGAATGTGCGCTTGTATTTTCGGTAGGACCATGGCTGGCGGAATACCCATCCTCGGCGTGGCGCTGCTGGCGACGAACCTGCACGCGGCGGCGTTGGTCGGTGATCTGGACTTTCGAAACAACACCCGCGCCTGCTGCTTTCGTCTAAGCAGCACCTGCGAGGATCTGAAGAAGGACGAATGTCGCGCCCAGGGCGGCAAGCCGCTGGAGCGCGGATCGACCTGCGCAACTGCGGACTGCACCACCACCGGTCAGGAAGCCGCCTGCTGCATGCCCGATGAAACCTGTCAGGACATCACGCCGAGTGAATGCCGCGGACAGGGAGGCAAGCCGAAAACCGGCGCCAGTTGCGAGACGGCCAATTGCGCCGCCCCGACGCAGGCATGTTGCTTCGACGCTGGCGGATGCAAGGACATGGCGTCGGCGGAATGCCGCACGCAGGGCGGTCGTCCCGGCGGTCGCGGAACGAATTGCGAGACGGCCACGTGCGAGGTTCGTTCGGGCGCGTGCTGTCTTGCCGACAATACCTGCCAACAGAAGACCGGGTTGGAGTGTATCCAAGCCGGTGGAAGTCCCAAGGGAACGGGAACCGCCTGTGAGACCGTCACGTGCGGTGCAAGTTCGCAAGCTTGTTGCTTCGATGACGGCGGCTGCAAGGATGCGCCGTCAACGAAGTGCCGCGCGGCCGGCGGAAAGCCCGGTGGTCGCGATACAACCTGCGCCTCGACGGTATGCGAGATTCGCACCGGGGCGTGCTGCCTTGTGGACAACGTCTGCGAGTCGTTGCCGAGCTTGGCCTGCCTGCAAGCCGGCGGTGTTCCCAAGGGAACCGGAACGATCTGCGAAAAGGTGACTTGCGGACCAAGCACTGGTGCGTGCTGCCTGCCCGATGGAAACTGTTCCGATGTCTCGTCGCTGCAGTGCCGCGAAGATGGCGGTCAGCCGCAAGGCACCGGAACATCGTGTGCGACCGCGACTTGCACGCAGTTGACGCGGGCGTGCTGTCTGGTCGACCAGACCTGCTTTGACCTCAAGTCGCTCCAGTGCGTGCAACAGGGTGGTCGTCCCCAGGCTGAGGGGAGCACCTGCGAAACGGTCAACTGTGGTCCGACGACTTCCGCTTGCTGTCTCGAGGACGGTGAGTGCGTGGACCTGTCGCTCGTCGCCTGTCTGCAAGAGGGCGGCCGCCCGGACACCACCGGAGCGGCGTGCAGCGCTGTCACTTGTCCCGTGCTGACGCACGCGTGCTGTTTCGACGACGGAACCTGCCAGGATCTCCGTCCGTCGGATTGTTTGGAACTTACCGGTCGTCCGCAGGACGAAGGTACCGACTGCACGACGGCTGATTGTTCGATCACCGTCGCGGGCTGTTGCTTCCCGAACGGGACGTGCGATGACCTGCGACCGGTCGAGTGCCGCAACGCCGGCGGGCGTCCGGACGTGAACGGCGCGCTTTGTGTCGCGGTGGATTGTCAGAGCGTGATTCAGGCGTGCTGCCTCCCCGACGACAGTTGCGCGGACGTTCGCGCCAGCGAGTGTCGCGACCTCGGTGGGAACGCCCAGGGCGACGGAACCGCTTGCGCGACGACGACCTGCGGAACGCCGGTTGAACCCGTTGCGTGTTGCATGCCGGACGCTACCTGCCAGGACATCTCCCGCGACGAGTGCGAGGCCGCGGGCGGCAACCCGAAACTTCGCGGGTCGACCTGCGACACGGCGCGCTGCGGGAGGCGGTAGAAAGCTGCCCGGGGATTGGGGGCGAACTCTTTCTGCGACAGTCGCTTTCCATCGTCGGACCATAGGATGTAAGACGGCGCCCGCCCGGATGACGGAGCGGGCGCTTGACTTCATGGGGTTAAGAAGGTGCGTTGGCGATTTTCGTCGCAC
>JBBTCJ010000055.1:0-1703 GCA_038043285.1 Planctomycetota bacterium
AAACCATCCGTTACTCGACGACGCCGAATGTCTCACTTGCTCTGAAACGGTTCAATCTGGCGCGCGTGTATGGGGCGTTTGTCCTCCGCAATGCCGCGGCGTTAGCTCTTGCGCTTGGGGTTCACGACGGGGAAGCTGGGGTCTGAGCAGCAGCGCGACATTTCTTTGCCTTCTGCTATCGAATCTCTCTGGGGCCTGGCCCAACCCCGAAACCGGCGTCAATCTCAATCCCGACCGATACATCCTCGCATCCGCCGAGAAGGACCCCGATGCCGCCCGTCGCTGGCACGTTGCCAACCGCATCCGCCGAAGCTCGATGGGCAGCAAGCAACGGGTGCTCGCTTACTTTCGCGAGAGCGTCGGTCACGTCGTCACCACCGAAGAACTCGCCTACGTCGCCAAAGGAGCGAAGGAGTTCGCTCGCCGTTCACGTGAACTTCGCACCGAAGACGGCTACGCCATCGCAACGCGCTTCACCGGACGCCCCGACCTCGGCATGGGCGAGTACATCTTGCTTTCCGCGGAACGCATCGCCGAGCCTCACGACCGCCATATCCCCGAGCCCGTCCAGAAACACGTGTACGAACGAGACAGGAACACATGCCGCCTTTGCAACTGGAACCAGGCTCTTTGGACGCCCGATGACCCCCGCTTCCTCGAACTCCATCACCTCGAAGCCCACGAAACCGGTGGTGAGAACATCGAACGGAACCTCGCCGTCGTCTGCAACAAGTGCCACGACGACGTACACGCCGGACGCCGCGAACGCGAAATCACAAAACTGCGTGAACACCAATGCCGGATGTATTCCAAGTAGCCAAACGCAGCGAAATCATGCGGGGGATTCGCGGGAAAGATACCTCGCCCGAAATGTTCGTTCGTCGCCTCGTTCACTCCCTTGGTTACCGCTTTCGACTCCATCGCCGCGACCTTCCCGGCACTCCGGACTTGGTCTTTCCCTCACGCCGAAAAGTCATTTTCGTTCACGGCTGTTTTTGGCACCGACATTCCTGTCCCCGTGGGCGGTCCACGCCTGCCACAAGGCGGCAGTTCTGGAACCGAAAGCTCGACGGCAATCGCCGGCGTGACGCTGCCAGCAGGCGCCGCCTTCGAACACTCCGATGGCGCGTACTGGTTCTCTGGGAGTGCCAGTTGGCCAAGAAGAACCTGGCGCGAACAGTGGCGCGGGTGCAATCATTCCTTCGGAGCAAGCGGGGCCAGGGCATCTCTTCCAACGGCGCAGCAGAATCCCAACCTTCTCGATGATTCCAGGATAGTTTCTACAATGCGTTCCGTCCGTCGAATCACCGGAAGCGGAGCAGGAAATGGTTCTGGGCGTCGGGGATCTTGTCGTCGTGGCGGTCTATTTCGCCGCCACCATCGGCATCGGCCTGTGGTTCGGACGCGGCGAGCGCGACACCACCGATTTTTTCCTCGGCGGCCGGCGGCAACATTGGCTTCTTGCGGGCATCTCCATCATCGCCACCGAAGTCAGCGCCCTGACCATCATCGGCGTGCCGGCCGAAGCCTACCGCGGCAACTGGAACTACCTCCAGATGTACGCTGGGGCCTTCCTCGGGCGTATCCTGATCGTCTACCTGTTGTTGCCGGCGTTCTACGGCGGGAAGGTCACAACGGTCTACGAGTACCTCGGGCAGCGCTTCGGGCCGTGGACGCGATCCACGGCTTTGGTCATGTTTTTC
>JBBTCJ010000056.1:0-52325 GCA_038043285.1 Planctomycetota bacterium
GTGAGCGACCCGTTGCATAGGAATCCGCACCTCGCCCGTAATGGAGCGGCCCGCCGCGCGTCGATCCGTACCGCGACCGTGAGGGAGCGGCCTAACTGTCCGTCTCCTGCGTCTCAGATATCCTCCCCCTGACGTTCGCAGACGTAGCGACATGCATCCTCCACGTCGCGCTCTTTCCAGAGATATCGCGTGCTGCCGTGCCGCGACCAGGCCTTCATGTCTTTCTTCAGCAGCCCTGCGTCAATCAGCCGTCGCGTCGCCCAGGACTTCAGATCGTTCATCACTCGTTCCGGTGCGAGCGGAGCGCTGATGACAAGGTGAACGTGATTGCTTCGCACTTCGAGCGCATGAACAGTCCAGGATCGTCGATCGGCAACTTCGCGAACCGTCGTCCGAACGACCGTGCGACAGTGTTCGTTCAATCGCACAGTTTCCTGCTGCATCATGGAGCCTTCATAGGTGGCCCGCCCCGCGTGAGCGCTGACCAGCGGCGTACCAGGAATGTTGTGTTCGCGGTCGATCGACCCGCGGTCATCACCGTGCAGCCAACTGCCGTAGGTGCGGAAGGTGATGAAGTAGGCCAGTGGTTCTTTTGGCATGATATACAGGCCGCTCCCTCACGGTCGCGGTACGGATCGCGATGCGCTGGGCCGCTCCCTCACGGTCGCGGTACGGATCGCGATGCGCTGGGCCGCTCTCTCACGGTCGCGGTACGTATTCCTGCGCATCGGGCCGCTCCCTCACGGTCGCGGTACGGAGTGCTTCTCGATCCGTTCCTTTCCGTTCATATACGGGCGAAGGGCGTTGGGAATTGTAACCGTCCCGTCACGGTTCTGATACAGCTCGAGGATGGGAATGAGGATTCGCGGCGAGGCGATCACCGTGTTGTTGAGCGTGTGGCAGAAGTGCACCTTTTTCGCCCCGTCGCGATAGCGCAGTCGCAGGCGACGCGCCTGGAACTCGTAGAAGCGCGAGGCGGAGTGCGTCTCGCCGTAGCCACCGCGCGAGGGCATCCACGTCTCGATGTCGAACTTCTGCGCCTGTCCCTGGCCGAGGTCGCCGGTGCAGACGTTGACCACGCGATAGGGAAGCTCCAGCGCTTGCAGAACGTCCTCGGCGTTCTTGAGGATTTCGTGGTGGAACCGCTTGCTTTCCTCCCGGTCGTTGCGGCAAATGATGACCTGTTCGACCTTGTCGAAAAGATGGATGCGATAGAGTCCCGCGGTGTCCTTCCCGGCGGCCCCGGCTTCTCGGCGAAAGCAGGTGCTCATGGCACAGGTCTTGATGGGTAGGTCGGCCTCGCTGAGGATTTCGTCGCCGTGGTACGCCGTCAGCGGCACCTCGGCGGTCCCCACCAGCGACATGGCGTCGCGTTCGCAAAGGTACGCCTGGTCGCGTCCAGACGGGAAGTACCCGGTGCCGTACATGACCTCTTCCTTGACCAGCACGGGTACGACCATGGGCGTGAACCCCCGGGCGATCATCATGTCCTGGGCGAGCCGAAGGACGGCCTGGTGCAGCAGGGCGGCGTCGCCGCGGAGGACGTAGTTCCGCGTGCCGGCAAGCTTGACGCCGCGCTCCATGTCGATGATGCCCAAGTCGGCCCCGAGGGCGACGTGGTCCCTGGGGTCGAAGTCGAACTCGCGGACCTCGCCGACGCGCTTGATCTCGACGTTCTCCGAGTCGTCGCGGCCGGTTGGGACATCCGGGTCGGCCGGTTGCGGGATGGTGAGCATCAACTCGTCGAAATCCTTGAGGATCGGAACTTCGGAGTCCTCAAGCTGCTTGATCCGGGGCTTAATCCCCGTCAATTCCGCTTGAATCCGCTCCGCCTCGGCCTTGATCTGCTCGGGCGTCTTCCCCTCGGCGACGGCGCGTTGGTATCCGGTTGATTTCGGATTGCGAAGCAGGCCGAGCAGTTGCCCGTCTTCCTTGACTCGCTCGCGCAGGCCGTCAAGCTCGAGTTGCAATTCCCGCCGCCGGCGATCGACTTCCACGAGGCGATCCACGTCGCAGGCGATGCGTTTGGCGGCGGCGGCCTGCTTCACCGGCTCCGCGTGGTCACGAATGAACTTGATGTCGAGCATACGGATGATCCTTCGCTTGCGCACTTCGGCGGCATGTCACCGCCCATTCCTTGCCTGCGGCGTCGCGCTTTTTCAGGGATAATGCGAATCGTGTCAAGGATTCACGCTCCAACGTCCGTTGGGCGGCGAATACATCAACTCCAGAGAATTGCCGCGCCTTCTTCTGGTCTTGGATCGTGTGACAAGCGTCTATTCACCGATCAATGCCGTACGCCGGAGTTCATCCAGCAGGCGCTCCATGTTTCGTTTGAGTTCCTCGGTGATGCGTTCGTTGTCGGTCGTTTCGTCGACGTCTTTGCGGATTTCCGGCATGAACGGCTCGCCGAAGGACACGGCGTATGGGCCGCGGAGAACGAAGACCGCCTTGTAGATTCGGCCCTCCACGTCGATGTCGAAGCGGGGGAAAGCCCGCAAGGCCCGCTTCGGCGCGGCCAGGGCGATGGGAATGATCGGTGCGCGGGTGCGACGATAGATTCGAGCCACGCCGGGATAAAACCGTCCGAGCGTGAACCGCTCCTGGATGTCCCCTTCCGGCGCGGTGTAAATGGATTCTCCGCGAAGCAGATGCCGCACGGCTTCGTCGACGGCGGTCTTGCGATGGGCGGGCGTGGCGTTGATCTGCTCGAAACGGTCCAGCACCCACCCGGCGACCTTCGATTGATACCCCGGTCCGATGATCACGTGCACCGGTTCGGGAAGCAGCGGAAGCACCCAGTAGGGGTCGGTCGAGGAGACGTGGTTTTGGGCGAAAATCTTGGGACCGGGAGGAATCCGCGCGCGACCATGAACGCGGAGGTCCATGAAGAGCCCTTGATACGCCCGCAACGCGAGCATGAAGGAACGATACATGACCCGCTGCGGGAGCCTCACGGGGCAGCCTCGCGCGGATCGTCGCGCCGACTCGCGGCCTCCAACAGCTCCTGGAGGTCGTAGCCGACTGCGGCGGCGTACTTGCCGAAGGCGCGAAGGATCCGTGCGCGCCGCGCGAGGGCTTCCGGCGCCGGTCGAGAAGCGCTTGGCCCGATCATGGCTGCATAATTGATCGGAGCCGACGAAACGCCCATCCCATGCAGGATTGCGCCGATGGTTCCATTGGCGTCAGCGCACAAATCCTCGTACCGAACGTCGATGGCCGCATCCGGACCCAACGTCGCACGACTGCGAAGATATCCACGGGTTTGCATCGCGTCGTAACCCAGGATTGCGTTCAGCAGTGGTCCTCGGGCGTGCGCGCACAACCATCGCGCCGCCCGCAGCGGAAACTCGCTCTGCGCAAAGGAACGGTAACGATCACTGAGCAGGGCCAGGTAGGCGTTGGGGTGGGTTCCCCAGTTGGCTATGAACCGCAGCGTCGAACTCAGCACGTGCAGCGGATTTCGATGGATAAAGACGAAGCGAGCGCCGGGGATGAGCCGGCGGATTCGATCGGCATGTCCAAAGTCCCAAGGGTTCTTTAACAAGAGGAGGCGGCGTTCGGGGTCGCGGCTCCGGATCGCTTCGCAGAGGCGACGGAACACGTGGGCGTTGCCGGCGGTGAGTGTGAAGCCCGCATGGCGGCGGTCCAGCAGGAAGCCGTATTCTTCCGGCGTGTCCGGTCCGACACGGACAGCCTCGACGTCGCGGTTGGACAGTCCAAGGGAGGCGAGTCTGCGCAAGGCCGCGAAACCTGAAGTTGAAGGACGTCCGTCGCCCAGAAACAGCGCATCCGCGTCCACGACGTGCCGGGCGGTGACGATGCTGAAGCATCCGCTTGCCGCCAGCAGCTCGTAGAGCAACGTGGTTCCTGAACGGTGAAGTCCCAGGATGAAGATCGGAACATCCGCCGTTGGTGTCACAGCCAAGCCACTCCCTCCGCCAGCGCGCCGTGGGGACGGCGAAGCGTCTCACGGGAGCCTACCAGAGCGGCGTGGCGCGGTCATGTTCTTGAATTCAGGAATCGGGCGCGGAAAAATGCGGTTTGGCCACGAGCTAACCCTTTGCCATGAAGAGAGTTATGCAAAGTGAGGGGTTTCCGGGTCGCCGGTCTCCGACGGGAACGATCGGCGACGATGCTTCCTCAGTGGACGCGGGCGATGGGTGGGGTACGATTCAGGCAGTTTGTGCCATAGCGTAACACTGCTTTCAGCGGGTAGGAGGTTTCTCCGTGCAACGAACCGGATTTCTCGAGACTCAGACGATCCTCAAGGCCTTGGAGTTTGCCGCGGCCAAGGGCGCGTTCGCGGGCAATCCGCGGATGAAGAAGACGGCGTTGACGCTGATCAAGGGCATGAAGAGCAACGCTTCGTTGAGCGGACGACACCAGCAGCTTCAGGCGTTGTTGAAGAAAGGCGCGACCATACAGGACATGATGCGATCCACCAGTTCCTCGCGCCGCACCGTCTTTCGGTACCTCAACCATTTCGAGGAGGCCGGGGTTGGACTGGCGCTGGAAGACGGCGTCTACCGCTTGAGTTGACCCCTTCCGCGCGGGTCCATCCGCGACGCTCACGGAAGCACGCGTGACCGACCCGCCGACCGAGCATCCGCCAGCCGATTCCTCGTCGCCCGAATCGCCGCGCGCGTGGGCTCCGTTGACGCGGCGCGATCACTTGTCGCTGGGGTTTGTTGCCGTTGTACTTTTGATCGCGACTGTTCCGCGCCTCCCGTTCGGCATTTGCCGCGGCGACCCGGGCGACCTGCAACTGGCGGGCAGCGTACTCGGCATCGCCCATCCGCCCGGCTATCCGGGCTACGCGAGCGTCTTGTTTCTTCTTACGCGCGTCCCGGGACTCGAACCGGCCTACGTCGTATCGCTCGCCTGTCTGCTTGGCGGCATCGCGGCGGTGTTGCTCTGCATGTTGACCCAGATCCGCCTCGGCGTTCACTCCGCCGTTGCCGGCGCGATCAGCCTTCTGCTGACCGGCTCTATGCGTTTCTGGGGCAATATGTTGGTGCCCGAGGTCTACGCCGTCTCCTTGGCGTTGTTCGCGGGATCGAGCTATTTTCTGCTGAAATACGCCCATACCGGTCGTCGCGCGTACCTTCTCGCGGCCGCCGGGCTGTTCGGGTTCCTTCTGGGAAATCGCCCGCCGGCCGCAATTGCGGCGCCCATTCTCGTGGCCTCGGCGTGGTTGGCCGCTTCCCGGTCGGGCATGAATGCGCGGCGGAACTTCTCGTTGATCGTCCTGGCGACGATTGCGGCCGCCGCGCCGGTCGTCTACTCGTTTGCCTATCTGCTGGTCCGCGACCGACCGACCACGCCCTACAACTACATCGAGGAGACCAACCGCGAGTGGAGGCATCTGCCGCCAGCGGACGCCGGAGTGAAGGCGAAGATCGAACGCGTGTACTGGCTCACCAGCGGGCAACAGTTCCGCTACCTCTTCGGAAACAGTCTGCGGGGAGTCCTGGGCAAGCTTCGATGGATCGCCATGGACCTGACGAAGGATCTGCCCGACGAGATGCCGACTCTGGTTGTTTTCGCGTTGGTCGCGCTGGGCGGATGGGTGGCGTTCCGGGATTCGCCTGCCGGCGCGACGGCGCTCCTGGCCATGGCGATTCAGCCGGTGCTCTACGTCTGCATCTACCGCATCTACGGGCAGGCGGCGGACCTGATGCCGACGATCTACGCATCGGGGGTTTTCCTGGGCAAGGCGCTCTCGACCGTCTTTCCGGTCCGGGCGTGGCGTCCGCGGAGCGTGGATGCCGCGCTGGTGCTGCTTGGCGTAGCGGCGTGGACGCTCTACGACGCGCCGCGGCGCTCGGAATCGCTGCAGGGTTGGGACGCATCGGTGGCGTCGGCCGCCACGGACCTCCCGACCTTGCCCGCGGATTCGGTGATCCTTTCCGTTTGGGATCCGTCGCTGCCGCTTCGTTACGCCCAGCGGCTGCATTCCAACCGCCAGGACATTCAGATATTCACGGCATTCCCTGGAGAATGGACGAACCTTGCGGCCAAGTACGCCGATCGACCGATCTTCGTGACCAGTGACGAGCAGGATATCCAGCGAGATTACGAGCTGATCGAATACCGCAACCTCTGGCGACTTGCTCCCCGGCGCGATCGAGGCGACGCGGAAACGCCCCCGTCCCGAATGCCGGGCGATCAGAAGTGAACGCCGGGTCAGGACTTCAAAAGGATCACGATTCCCCGGGGGCGGCACTCAACAAAAACACCATGTCGTGAGAGTCGCCCGATCCTCCAGCCACCCTGTTCCATGACCGATAACTCCGGGAAGGCGCGCTTGCGGCGTCCGCACGGCTCCCGTGTCCCTCCGGCGGGAAAACCGCGGGTACGCGACGCCGTGCGGGCTGAAGCTCGCGGCTCGGTAGACCGGCAACCCGCGATCGGGACTGGTATGAGACGCTCACTGTATGTCCGATGCCTACTCCGCCATCACGAACGCGCCCGCCGCCGGAGTTGAATCCGCCGGCGGCGTTGAATGTTGCCATCGACAGGTGTCCCCGGTTCGTCGGGCAGCGCCGGGGCTGCGTGCGATCCTGCTGTTCGTCGCGGTTGCCGGACTTCTGACCAACGCCCTTTCGCTGGTCGCCACGAGGCTCTGGGTCTACCCCGACTCGATTGACTACATTCAACTTGCCGGCGGGTTGGTCGACCGATTCGACGTCGGGAACGAACTCTTTCTCATCCGCACTCCAGGCTACCCGGTCCTGCTGGCGTTGATCTTCAGGGTTTTCGGGAAATCGAGTCCCGAGGCGATCGCGGTCATCCAACACCTCATGGCTGCGGCGACCTGCGTCGTCGGCGCCTTGCTGGGGCATCGACTCACGCAAAGCCGCGCCGTCGCCCTGCTGGCCGGAGTCTTCTGCGCGGTGAGCTTGCAGGTGCTCGCTTACGCCAATCTTCCGCTGACGGAAACCCCGTACACCTTGGCTCTGGTTGCCTGCGTGTACTGTCTGGTGCGCTATCTGGACGACGGCCCGCCACGCTGGCTGGCGGGCGCGTCATTGCTGGCGGGCTGGGGATACCTGCTTCGTCCGGTAGGCCTGTATCTCGGTGGTGTCATTGCCCTGGCGATCGTGCTAAGAGCGACGAAAGGTACCCTGAGAGGAAGCATCGCAAGGGCGCATTCGTGGACCAGGGCATTGGCGGTTGCCTGCCTCGCGGGCATCCTTCCCGCCCTATTCCTGGTTGCTCCGTGGATGGCGATCAGCTCCTATTACCACGGCAGCTTGCAGGCCAACCGCTGCCTCGACTACGTCCTCTATCTACGCGCGGTGGAGTTCGACCGACTCGATTCCAAGACCAGCGCGGCGATGCTCGACGTGCACGCGGTCGTCGAGGAAGCCGTCGCGCGTGGATTGCTTCCGTCCGACGCCGACGTGTTTGACCGCGCTACCGTCATCCGCGCGTACCAGGCTGTTGGGGGCGTCCCTTTCGCCCGGTCCAGCGCCATCATGGGCCAGGCTGCCCGCGACCTCATGCGTGAGCACTGGGCCGTCATCGCCGCCAACACCGTTCGCTATGCGGCATGGCTGATACTTGCTCCCGATCCCGTGTATCGCTTCGTCCCCGGCGGAGCGCCGGGCCAGGAGGGGAAACGCGACCCGTCCGCCGAGACCTACGACATCGGAACCTATGCCTTCGGCGAGGGTTCCTGGGAATGGGTTCTCAAGGACTACCGACACCATCTCCCGCTGAGTGCCGCAGCGGCGCCGCTGACGAGCACTTGGACATCGCTGGCGACCTGGTTTCATCGCGCGGTCGATCGCGGCGCGCCGATCTTCGGCCTTGCCGACACGCGCTACGAGGAACTGATGATTCTCTGCGTTGCATCGGGGATCGCCGGACTCATCTTCGCGCGCAACCGAGCGGCCTGGTGCGTCGTCGCCTCCGCCGTGGGGGCTCATGTTCTTGTTTCGGCATTCCTCAGCGGTCCTCAGACGCGCTACGCCGTTCCGATTAAACCAATCCTCCTGCTCTACCTTGCGTTCGGCCTTCGACAGACGGCGACCTGCGGCTGGTGGTTGGCGCGAGGCACGGCCCGCGCGATGGTTGCGGTGTGCACCGGATCGGAAGGGTTGGGGCGTCCTGCGCGAACGTCCAGTCTCACCACCGGAGAACCACTCTCGTGACCTCCGTCCTGATCACGCCACCGGGACAGTCGACAGCCACTGATGGGGGTGACGGTTTGGACTCGCTGCGCAGTCTCCCCGCGGTGCCGCCGGTTCAGGCGGCGGCTACTTCCGCGCGAAAGTCGGCACGCGACGCCTGCCCAGGCTGCGGGTCCGATGAAGGAGCGCTGGTTGCCCAAGGCGTGCGCGATCATGAGTACGACGCTCCGGGAACCTATGACTGGATTGGTTGTGGCGAGTGCGGGTTGATTCGGCTCTTCCCGCAACCGTCCGACGCGGTGCTCAACGCGGCCTATCCGCCGGGCTACCAGGCCTATCGCGACCACGGCTCGAAGCTCGTGGGGTGGTACGTCGCCCGGCGACGCTTAAGGCGCGCCGCGGAATTGGCCCGGCTGGTCTCCGACAACGGGGCGGTCTTGGACGTCGGCTGCGGAACCGGCAAGCTCCTGTCCGCGATGCGACCACTCGGGCGTTTCCGTCTTTGCGGCGTGGAGTACCGCGATGAAGCCGCCGTGAACGCGCGCCGATCCGGACTGTCCGTTTGGACCGGCGAACTCGAAGATGCTCCGTTGACGCCGCGCTCGTTCGACCTGGTCATCATGGAGCACGTGATCGAACACGTTCGTGATCCCCGCGCGACCTTGACTCGAATCGCCGGCCTCCTCAAGTCAGGCGGCGTGCTGGTCGGCGAGACGCCGAACTTGGCCTCCTGGGAGAGGCGTGCTTTCGGAAAATATTGGGGCGGCGGGCATTGTCCGCGGCACCTGACCCTCTTTGCTCCGGGTGCTCTCGAGCGACTCCTCCGCGCGTGCGGGTTCGCCGAGGTCAGGATCGCCCACCCGATTTACTCCGCGCACCTGGCGCTATCGCTGCAAAACTGGTTCCGCCGGCGCGAGACAACCGCCGCCGGACTGCAAGGTGGACGCGCCTGGTACTACCCCTTGCTCTGCTCCGCGGCGATGCTTCCGGCGCTCGTCGCCGCCCGGCGTCACAACAGCTCCGTGATCCGCTTTGAGGCTCGCTTGTCCCGTGACTAATGGTCCGTCACCGCTTCATCCCCGGGTTGCCGACGTGGATCCGAGCCGCGACCGTGAGGGAGCGCTTGAAGTTCACCCGCGGGTCAAGGTGTGTTCGCTCACCAGCGAAGACCCGGCCGTAGTCTCCGCGGAGCGCCCTTCCGTCTCCTTGACCAGGGAAGACCTGGCGCCGTTCTGCGTACGAAGAGACGCGGTTGCGGCAGCGACCTGGGCTGCCGTGGTTCTTGGCATTCTCCTGACCCTGCTCCTGCATGTTTACCTCGCAGGGCCGATCACGTTTGTCCTTGCCTTTCTCCTGATCGGCGGATTCCAGCATCATCTCTCCGTGATCCACCACGAAGCCGTCCACTACCTGCTTTTCCGAAAGCGGTCGTGGAACGAGTTCGCCGGACGCTTCCTCGCCGCCTACCCGATCGGGTTCACCATGACCTACCGACGAACGCACCTGGCCCACCACCGACATCTTGGCGATGAAAACGATCCCGATCTTCCGAATTACCTTGACTTTCCCGCGCCGGGCGGCATCGTCGTCGCCGCGATTCTTAAGGATCTCAGTTTTTCCGCCGCGGGAGCTCAACTCTTGGGAATGCTGGGTGTGGGACGCCGGACCGGGACGTCGAGCCGCCCCTCACAGACCAGGCGTGAATGGCTCGGGCTTATCGGCGTGCAGGGTGCGATCTTCACCGCCTTGGCGCTGGTTGGGCACTGGCCGCTTTACTTCTCGCTGTGGATCCTCCCCTTAGGCTCGTGGGCCAAGCTCCTTGCCCATGTGCGCAACCTCGCGGAGCACGTCGACGTCCGAGACGATTCGGCCGCGCTACCTCGCTGGCGCACCTTCCGCTGCGGCTTGATCGAGCGGTTCTTCCTGGCCCCGCTCAACTTCAACTATCACGCGGAGCATCACCTCTTCCCCCAGGTTCCCTTTTATCATCTTCCTGCACTGCACCGGCGTCTGATGTGCGACCCGAGCTATGGTCGGCAGGTCAACGTCCGTGACGGGTACGTCCGGTTTCTCTGGGCGCGCGTTTGGCTTCGCGGCCACCGGCGCACGACCACGGCGCCACTTGCGGGCGCGTGAGACCCGCTGCCCCCGCCGCCGACCTCCTGGAGACGACCTGACCTACATCACGGCACGGAATTGTTCCTGCTTCGCGGATAAGTTGGCGAGAAGTTCGTCGAAGGAACCGGCGAAAGCGTCCACGCCTTCGCGCAGAAGCTGCTCCGTAACGGCTTGCATGTCGATCCCCAGTCGTCCCAGTTGCGACATGACCTGCTCGGCTGATGCCGCGCCGTGTCCCAAGGTGACGTGCGATGATCCATGATCCAGCGCGGCCTCCAGCGTTTGCGGAGGCATGGTGTTTACCGTGTGCCGTCCGACGAGGTTGTCGACGTAGATGGTGTCGGGGTACGCCGGGTTTTTGGTGCTGGTGCTTGCCCAGAGTGGCCGCTGGACGCGGGCCCCGCGGGACGCCAGCGGGCCGAAGTCGCCGGAACCGGCGAAGACCGCCAGGAACCGCTCGTAGGCCAGCACCGCGTTGGCGATCGCAGCCTTTCCGAAAAATCCGTCGACGTTGGCGCCGTCCGCCCGGCGGTCCTCCAGCAGTTTGTCCACCATCGTGTCCACGCGGGAAACGAAGAACGACGCCACCGAGGCGACCGTCGAGAGATCCCCTCCACGTGCGTCGAGCCGCTTCAATCCAGCAAGATACGCGGCCATCACCCGCTCGTGCATCGCCACCGAGAAGATCAGCGTGGCGTTCACGCTGATCCCTTCGGCGATGAGCGCCTCGACGGCCGGGATTCCCTCGCGCGTGGCTGGAACCTTGATCATCACGTTGGGTCGATCCAGCTCGGCGAAAAGCCGCTGCGCCTCGTCGATCGTACCCCGGGTGTCGTAAGCGAGCCTCGGATTGACCTCCAGGCTGACGTAGCCGTCCTGACGATTGGTCCGCTCATACACGGGAAGCAAAAGGTCCGCCGCGTCGGCGATGTCCGGCAGCACCAGGCGCTCGTAGATGGCGAGTACATCCTCTTCGCCGGTTTCGACGAGCGATTGGAACGCCCGATCGTAATCCCTGCTGCCCGCGATCGCCTTCATGAAAATCGTCGGGTTCGAGGTCACTCCGACGACGCCAAGGTCGATCAATCGCCGCAACTCGCCCGAATCGACTATTCGCCGACTCAGGTTGTCGCACCAGACCGACTGACCCAGATCAAAGAGTCCTTGGATACGGTTGCTCACGCCTGATCTCCCGTCGTTGGCTGTCCATGGCGTTCCGTTCTGCTCCGATCGACCGTCGGCGCCGCCGGCTTTCCGCACCGTCCAGGGAATCGCCGCGTCGAATCCTAGGTGCTGCGCCAAGGATCGCAAACTTGCGCCGTCGGAACCTCGCCGACGTTGGTGCGGCGGTGCGGCGGGCGCTACGGATTCGCAATAGTTGAACCTGGGGCGGCTCCGATCGTACAATGACACGAACGTACGAACGGCGGTCGATTCCGGGGAGCATGATCCGATGGAGCTACTTGGTCTGTTTTACTGGGATACGCGTTATTTCCTCTACATCGCTCCGGCCATCCTCCTGGCGGTTTGGGCACAGGGCAGGGTGAGCCGCGCCTACGCCCTTGCCGGTCGATTCACATCCCGAAGCGGATTGAGCGGCGCGGAAGCGGCGCAGCGCATCCTCAACGTCTACGGCATCACCGACGTGGCGATCGAACCCGTCACGACTTTCCTGGGCGATCATTACGACCCGAAACGGAAGGTTCTGCGCCTCAGTCCCGACGTCTACCACGGTACGTCGCTGGCCTCGGTGGGGATCGCGGCCCACGAAGTCGGGCACGCCCTCCAGGATGCGACCTCGTACGGGCCGTTGGCCATCCGCAACGGTTTGGTTCCGATGGCCGCCATTGGGTCGAGCGTGTCCATCGCGCTGATTGTTCTTGGGCTGATTCTCGGTTCCGCCCTGCCGGCGCTGGGCGTGCTGGCGTTGGTCGGACTGGGGCTGTACGGCGCCGTGGTCCTGTTCCAACTCGTCAATCTGCCCGTTGAGTTCGACGCCTCCGCGCGGGCGAGGGCGATCCTGGTCAATCAGGGCATGGTCTCCGCGGACGAGGATCGGATCGTGGGGAAGGTGCTGTCGGCGGCGGCGCTGACCTATGTGGCGGCTACGCTCACGGCGATCCTGCATCTGCTGTACTACGCATCGCTGGTGCTCGGCCGACGAGACGATTGAGCGGGCGGACGGTGTCCGATCGGCCACAACGAGGCGTTACAAGACCCCGCAAGAATGTTGCGAAAGTTCTACGATCGGTTGCTCTCCGCCTACGGACCGCAGGGATGGTGGCCGGCAGAAACGCCGACGGAAGTCGTCATCGGCGCGATCCTCACGCAGAACACGTCTTGGAAGAACGTCGAAAGGGCGATTGCCAATCTCCAAACGGCGCAAATGCTTTCGTGGACCGCGCTGCGCGACGTGGCAGAGGCTCGGCTGGCCGAGCTGTTGCGGCCGTCGGGAACCTATCGGGTCAAAGCCCGGCGACTCAAGGCCTTCGTCGACTGCCTCTGGCAGACTTCCGACGGGGATCTTGCGCGGTTCCTGGATGGACGTATGTCCTCGGCGAGGAAGCGACTGCTTTCCATTCCCGGAATCGGTTCCGAGACGGCGGACGCGATCTTGCTGTATGCGGCGGGACGCCCGACTTTCGTTGTGGATGCGTACACCAGGCGGATCCTTCAACGGCATGGACTGATTGACCAGAAGGTCGACTACGAGGGAATCCAGCAACTCTTCCATCGCACCTTGACGCCGGACGCGGCCAAGTTCAACGAATACCACGCCCTGCTGGTCGAGGTGGGCAAGCGGCATTGCCGGGCGAAGGCCGCCTGCGAGGGATGTCCGCTGGCCGATCTGCCGCATGACGCCGATCGCTGAATGGCTCGCACCAAAGGGATTCGCGGGTCAATTCAGCCGACTTCGCAGGTAGTCGGCGCGTGCCGCGGCGCGGGTGTTTTCGTCGAGCGCTTTACCGGTGACCCTCTGCAGGTGAGCGGGCTGGGTGAAGAGAAACAGTTCATTGAGCGTCTTGAGGTCGAACTTGTTGAACCGCCCCATGTGGATGCCCATGCGGATCGGGGAAAGCATGGTCTGGGTCTCGTTGGTGCTGATTCGGCGCGCGCCGCAAAGCACCCCGTAGGCCCGCCAAATCTTGTCGTCCAGCCGCGTCGCGTGCTGCTTGGCGAGGGTGTCTCTGGCGGCGCGTTCGTAGTCGACGATCCTGGGAATGATCGTCTGGCTGAACGTTTCGATAATCGAGGTCTCGGTCTTTCCCAGCGTGGTCTGGTTGGAAACCTGATACAAGTCGCCGACGGCTTCAGTCCCCTCGCCGTGCAGGCCGCGGACGGCCAATCGGAGGTCGCGGGCTGCCCGGGCCACCTTCTCGATCTCCTTCGTGAACCGCAGACCCGGAAGATGCAGCATCACCGACACCCGGATTCCTGTTCCGACGTTCGTGGGGCACGCGGTCAGATAGCCCAACTGCTGATCAAAGGCGAAGGGCAGGTTCTGCGAGAGGACATTGTCCACTTCGTTGACGTCGTTCCAAATGGTCTCCAGTTGCATTCCGCAGCGAAGTCCCTGGATGCGCAGGTGGTCCTCCTCGTTGACCATGATCGCCCGAGTCTCGTTGGGTGACACGGTGACGCCCCGGCTGCCCTCGCCGGCGGCGTGCTGCCGACTGATCAGATGGCGCTCCACCAGCAGGTGCTGGTTCACCTCGCCGACCTCGTCGAGGTCGATGAGGAGTTCGTCCTTGCCCAGCGTCGAAGCGGTGACTTGTTCGACCACCGCGCGGTGGATCTCGCGGCGATTGCTTTCGACGGCCGTCGACAGGAAGGGGAACCCCGCCAGATTTCGCGCCAGGCGGATGCGCGAGGATACGACGACGTCGTTCAGCGGGCCTTCGCCGCGCAACCACTCGCCCGTCGTCTGGGTCAGCTCGGAGAGGGTCATTGTGACTCCAACACCCGGATTTCGTCGCGAACGCGAGCGGCACGCTCATAGTTTTCGGCTTGGAGGGCCTCCTGAAGCTCCCGGCGAAGACGCAGCAATCCGGTCTGCCGCTGCACAGCCGTGTCCGCCGTTACCGGAAACTTACCGATGTGCTGGCTGGCCCCCTCATGGGCGCGCTCGATGAGCGGCACAAGCAGCTTGCGGAACGCCTCGTAGTCGTGCGGACAGCCCAGCAGACCCTTGGACTGAAACTCGCGGAACGTTCGCCCGCACTTGGGACACATCGCGTCGGGCCCTACGGCGGCGGCCTTATGTTTCAGAAACTGCTGAAGAATCTCGTTGGTCGTGTGATGCTGCTGTTTGACGATGATCCCCTCTTTCTCGGCGCACTCCTCGCAGAGATGACGTTCGCGTTTCTCGGGGATCGTGTCCGTGATGTGGACGCTGGCTTTCGCCTGATTGCAGCGCTGACAGATGACGTTCATGGCTGACGGCGCCTCGCTCCTCCGCGTTTCCCGCCGCAAAACAATAGGCCTCGCCGGGATTATCGTCAATTCCCATCTTCGAGGTTTACAGCGTCATGGCACGACGTGCCGACGTCGGAGCCGCGCGCGCGCGTCGCCGAAGGTAAGCGACGGCACGCAAACGCCACCCGGCAAAGGCGAACCCCCAAGAGCCGAGCATTTCGCTCGCGAGTAAACTAGCCCACCCGCAGAGTGGGATCGAAACAAGCCACGCACCCGGGCGATTCCGTAACCTCCACGCGGGCAGGCCGGCGTAGGCCCAGCTCGCCGATTCGATCGAATACGATCTTGGAAACGACTTCGGCCGTTGGATTGCGACCGGCGAAGACCGGAAGTTGGTTGAGGTTGGCGTGATCGAAAGGTCGGACCGCGGCGCGGAGGACCGCCTCGGCCTCGTGAAAGTCAACGACCATCCCCAGGTCGTCGAGCGTTGGGGCGACAAACACTGCCCGCACGCGCCAGTCGTGGCCGTGCAGCGGCTCCAACGCCCCCGTCGCCAGGCGAAGCTGATGGAGGGCCGAGAAACCAGTCTCCACGCTGACCGAATGCACTTCGCTCTCCGTTGCCTGCACTCGTTTGGTTGCCGATGGACCTCGCCCTGGAGGGCGACGGTATGCGGATTGTAGTCCGCCGCGGCGGCCACGAAAACTGGTCCAAGGGTCGAAACCCTGGCGTCCCGAAACGACGCGCGTATCATCCCTGCGATGGGCGAGCCGCGGCTGACCGAACTGCTTGAATTCGCCGAACGCCTCGCGGTCGATGCCGGCGATCTTGTCCCGCCCGCGCAGGCCGCCAGGGTCGTTTCCCGAAAGCGGGACAACAGCGTCGTTACCGAGACGGACCACGCCCTTCAGGCGCGACTGTTGAGTGCGATCGCGGCGGCGTACCCCGCCCATGCCGTGCTCGCCGAGGAGACCATCACTAGCCCCGACCTCCACGCCGGGGTCGGCACGGCGCGGTTTTGCTGGGTGATCGACCCGCTCGACGGGACTCGGAACTTCGTCGGCACGTTCCCGTGCTTCGCCACGGCAATTGCGGTGCTCGACCGCGGCGTCCCCGTCGTTGCGGTGGTCCGTGAGCACAACTGGAAAACGACCTATTCCGCCGTAAAGGGAGGCGGGGCGACGCTCGAAGGTCGGCGCGTGCGGGCGGTCGATCCGCCCGACGAGCGAGACGTGCTGATCGGCGTCCCGTCCACGAAGGACGAACTTTCCGTCCGCATGGTACGACACTGGGCCGCGACCCGAGGGCTCATCCTTCGCAACCTCGGCGTCAGCAACGTCCACCTGGCGATGGTCGCGTCTGGGGCGTTGTCGGGTGCGTTTGGCGTGCGGGCAAAGATCTGGGACGTGGCCCCGGGAATGCTCCTGGTGCAAGAAGCGGGCGGCGTCATCACCAGCCCGACCGGCGGCACACTGACACCCTTCGATTTATCCGCCGAACCCGAGCGCGACGTCCCGTTTGTCTCCGGCGCGCCAAGAACCTACGCGAGACTGGCCGAATCGTGTCGCGGGGCTGACACCTCCCCGCCGTAGGCCGGGTCGGTCCCGCCCCTGCGCGGGCCCTTTGTCGCGCGGCTCGCCGCCGGCGTAGAATGCGCGGTTGGACCGTCATCGGGCGGGGAAACCCATGCTCACAAACGCAGTGCGGAACGACAACCTTCTCGACCCCGAGTTTATGCGCAAGCTGGATCAACTCGCGTTGACCAGTCGCAAGATCTTCGCGGGCAAGCTCCGTGGGGAGCGGTTGACCAAACGCCGCGGGGAGTCGGTCGAGTTCGCGGACTACCGCAACTACGTCGCCGGCGACGACCTGCGGTTTTTGGATTGGAACATCTTCGCCCGGCTGGAACGGTTGTTCATCAAGTTGTTCCTGCAGGAAGAGGATTTGCACGTCAGCATTCTTCTGGACGTGTCCAAGAGCATGAACTGGGGCGAGCCGGACAAGGGGTTGTTTGCCCGGCGGGTCGCGGCGGCCATCGCCTACATTGCACTGATCAACTTTGATCGTCTCAGCCTGTACACCTACGCCGACGGACTGGTGGATCAGCTCTGCGGCGTCCGCGGGCGGCGGTGGATGTTCAAGGTGATGGCATTCCTGCAGAACCTCACCTACAACGGGGCGAGCAACCTTTCACTGGCGGCGAAACAATTCGCGATACGTCATCCGCAGCCGGGAATTGTCCTGGTCGTGGGAGATTTTTACGAGAAGGCCGGTTACGAGCCTGGGCTGAGGTACCTGCTGGGGCGAAGGTACGACGTCTACGTCTTGCAGACGTTGAGTCCCGATGAGCTTGATCCGCAACTGGCGGGCGATCTGCGGCTGACCGACGTGGAAGACGCCGACGCGGCGGAGGTCACGGTCACCCGCGCGCTGTTGAACCGCTATCGACAAACGCTACGGGCCTACTGCGAGGAGCTCAAGGAATACTGCAGCCGGCGCGGCGTGAACTATCTATTTACCACCACGGAGGTTCCGTTCGATCAAATCGTGTTGTCCTATTTTCGACAACGAGGACTGATACGATGAATGCGGAATGGACAGCCATGGGCCATTGTTGCATTCTACATTCCTCATTCCCCATTGATTCGGTTCATCCATGACCTTCCTAAGCCCCCTTACGATCCTTGCGGCCGCGGCGATCACAGTTCCTCCGCTGGTCGCGCTTTACTTTCTGAAACTCAAACGCTCCGTCAGGCTCGTGCCCACGACGCTGCTGTGGCGAAAGGCGGTCGAGGACTTGCAGGTCAACGCCCCCTTCCAGCGGTTGAGGCGAAGCCTGTTGCTCCTGTTGCAACTGATGGTGCTTGCCCTGGCCGCCATCGCCCTGGGCAAGCCCATGCTGCACCAGGCCGCGGCCTATGAGACCACGGCCCTGATCCTCATCGATCAGTCGGCCTCCATGGCGGTGGTCGAGGCGGATGGGCGATCGAGATTGGACGCCGCCAAGGCCTTGGCGAAACAGACCGTAGACGGACTGGGTCCGGAGGCTCGGGCCATGGTGATCATGTTCTGCGATCGTGCGAGGGTCGTCTCCTCGTTCGACGCGGACAAGGAGGCGGTCAAGCGGAAGATCGACTCCATCGATCAAACGCAGAGCACGAGTTCCTTGTCCGAGGCGGTACGCCTGGCCGAGGCCTTTGCGCAGAATCTGGTCATCGGCGGCGAAAAGGCCGGCGCCGACGTCGCCCCCGAATCGGCGGCGCCGCCGGCGTCCGTGTTCTTGTTCACGGATGGTCGGATTGAAGACGCCGACAAGGTGGTCGTGGAAAAGCTTGACGTGTCCAGGATGGTCGTGAGCAACGTGGGTCATCGTGCCGATAACCTCGGCATCCTGACGATGAGCGCCAGCCGCAACTACGACCAGCCCGGATTCCTCGAGGCGACGGCGCTGGTGCGAAACTTCGGTCCCGAGCCCGCCACGGTTGACGTGGTTCTGTACGTTGACGGGCGCAACGTGGACGTGAGATCCCTGGCGCTGGAGGGGACGCCGAAGGGAGAGTCGGGTTCCTTGCCCGGCGTGGCTGCGGACGTCGCGCCGCTCAACGTTCAGTTGGCTGTCTTCGACCAAATACTGTTCGAAGGGGGAGGTTTGGTCGAGGTCATGCTCCGCGTCGATGATGCGCTGAAGGCCGACGATCGGGCGTGGGTGGTGATCGATCCACCCAGCCGGGCGCGGGTTTTGCTGGTGAGCGACGGCAACATGTTCCTCGATGGTTTGCTGCCCAACTTTTCCGTGGAACTTACGCGGATGACGCCGTCGGAGTACGAGCGTGCGGAGGAATCGCGCATCGCGCAGGACGGCCGAAGCCTGTTTGACGTAGTGATCTTCGATCGCGCGGAGACGGCGCGCTTGCCGCAGGGAAACTACCTGTTCTTCGGCGCGGTCCCGAAGCTCGACGGAGTGGCCGTTGCGGGAGCGGTCAAGGATGAGTTAATCCATGACTGGGACGAGACCGACCCGCTCCTTCGACACGTCGCCGTCGAGACCATCGTTCCGCTGGAGTGGCGCGAGCTGAAACTTCCACCGGATGCGGTCGCGGTCCTCCAAGGCCGCACCTCGCCGGTCCTGGCCTCGTTGACCCGCGAAGGCAGCCGGTTCCTTCTTTGCGCGTTCAGCCTGATCGTCGAGGATGAGCAGGGACGGCGGTACGTCAACGGGGAGTGGATCGCCGGCGTGGGGTTCGTCGTGTTGCTTCAGAACATGGTCGAAAACCTGTCGGGCCGCGTCGCCACCTCCGCCCGCAACGCCGTCGCACCGGGGGAGCCCGTCAGCCTGCCCATTCCCGCGGACGTCGAGATCTTGAAGGTTTATCGACCCGACGGGGTCATCGACCAGGTGCCGGCTGCGAAATACCGAACCGTGCACTATGCGCGGACGCGGACCGTCGGGGCGTACCGGCTCGAGCCGGCGCTTTCCGGTCAGGATCGCTTCGCGGTGAATCTGTTCAACGAGGTGGAAAGCACCGTCGCGCCCGCCGAGACCATTACCCTCGGCGCGAAGACGATCGAGGCTCGGTCTGGGCGAGTGGACCTAGATCAACCGGCGTGGATGTACTTCCTTCTCGGCGTCCTGGTGATTTTGATCCTCGAATGGGTAGTCTACAACCAACGAGTTCTCGTGTAGGCGGCGATCGTGAACGGGAAGGCGCCGCCATGGCGGTGCATGTCCCGGTCTCCCGCACGCGGGCGCTGACGCGGGCGATCTTGCTTGGAACCGCCTCGACGCTGGGCCTGGCGATCAGCGCGATCCTCTACCGGTCGATCGACCTCTCGCGACTTGACGCATCCCGTCGTCTCGTTGCGGTCTGCCTGGGCGTCGCGGGTCTGCCGATCGTCGCGGCCGTCTTGGCGACCGCTATTGCAGCGTGTCGTTGGCTGATGCTCGCGTGCTGGCCGGGCAAGCTCGGCGCATGGGCAACACGGAACTCAGTGGTGCTTCGCCTCGGACCGTTCGGAACCCGGGCATACGACGCGGATAGGTTGGATGTTCGATACCTGTTCGAGCTTTCGGGCGACGAAGAGGAAGGCGGGTTCGAAGCCTTCGTTCCCGAGGAAAAGCAGCGCGCCAAGACGCTGCCGCGAATGCTCCACCCGACGGCATCCGAGCCGATCCAACGGGTGATCCTGCGCTTCGCGGCGGGGGGCGAGGCGGCTGTCGCGGCGGCCATGCGCCCGGTTGTGGAGGCATGGCGCGGCGAGGCGGCATGGCCGACCGTCACAGATCCAATCCCAACAGGTGCTGTTCAGCGGCCGACATTCTGAGAGGAGCGGAGAATCTCGGGTTTTGTCGCGCGAATGCGAAACCGAAACTCCTCAGCCGCCTCCGGTGCCCGCGGCCTTCTGCTCCGTGACGATCCCGGAACACACTGACACCCGCGATCATCGTGCCACGGCGAACTCTGTGGAGCCGGTTCCGGCCGCCGAAGCTGACAGTTTGTTACAGAACCAACACACCTTCCACCCGCTATACTGGACGACGCCCAACGCGCCTGCCCACCGGAACGTGCGCGCCAAGACGCCCGGAAGTCCAACGCTTGCTCTGCCGGGATGCGTAGCCTGCGATCGCCGATGAAACTCGACCTCCTCGACGACAACACGGAGCATACCGAGGTCGGCAACTATTTCGTGGCCAACTATCCGCCGTTCTCGGTCTGGGTGGCGGAGCACGTCGGCAGCTACTTGGAGAGGCTCGACGCGCCGCCAACGCCGTCGGCGGATCGTCCGCCGCTCGGGCTTTACCTGCACATTCCCTTCTGCCGCAAGCGATGCAAGTTCTGCTACTTCCGGGTGTACACGGACAAGAACTCGACCGAGGTGGACGCCTATCTACACGCGCTCGCCGGCGAGGCCGCCCTGTACGCCGATCGGGCGGCGCTTTGCGGGCGGTCGTTTGATTTCGTGTACTTCGGCGGCGGCACGCCGTCCTTCCTGTCCAGCGAACAGCTTCAACGACTAGTAGAACGCATCAGCGAACATTGGCAGTGGGAGAAGGCCCGCGAGGTGACCTTCGAGTGCGAGCCGGGTACGCTCAAGAAGGGCAAGCTTCAGACCATCAAGGCGATGGGCACGACCCGGCTGAGCCTGGGCGTCGAGCACTTCGACGACGAGGTGCTCGAAGTCGGAGGCCGGGCACATCGTTCGGCAGAGATCGTTCAAGCCTTCGAATGGGCCCGCGAAGTGGGTTTTTCGCAGATCAACGTCGACCTGATCGCAGGCATGGTGGGCGATACGGACGCGAAGTGGCGCGACACGATCGAGAAGACCATCCGGCTCGACGCCGACAGCGTGACCATCTATCAGATGGAGGTTCCGCACAACACCACGATCGCCCGCGAATCGGGTTGCTCCGGCGGCGCGACCTCGGTGCCGAACTGGACCACCAAGCGGCGCTGGGTGGAGTACGCATTCTTGGAGTTCGAGCGCGCCGGATACCTCGTCTCCAGCGGCTACACGCTCTACAAACCGTCCAATCACCTCGGCTTTGTCTATCGTGACGCGCTGTGGCACGGGGCCGACCTCATCGGCACGGGGGTGGCCTCCTTCGGGCACCTCGGCGGCATCCACTATCAGAACCTCGATCGCTGGGAGGACTACGTCGGTGCCCTTCAGCGCCGAGAGCTTCCCATCGGCCGCGCGCTGCCGGTGACGGACCACCAGCGTTTGATCCGGGAGATGGTCCTGCAGATGAAGCTGGGGCGGCTCGACGCGGGATATTTCCGGCAAAAGTTCTCGACGAACGTCGTCGAGGCGTTCGGCGATGGCTTTCGATCCTTGTGCGATCAGGAGCTTGCCCGCATCGACGGGGACGCCGTGACGCTCACGCGCGCCGGGCTGCTCCGCGTGGATGAGTTGCTTCCGCGATTCTTTGAGCCGCGGTTTCGGAGCATACGCTACACGTGAGCGATCGCGGCGGCAGTCTCAGTTCATCGGAGGCCATTGCGGCGCTGACCGGGTTGATTGACGGCTTCGTCGGGGGCGCGGGCTGGATCCCCGCCGTCGAGGTAATTGCTGTGGAGCAGGTGCCCCTGCCCGCGCGATCGCTCCTGGCCCACCAGCGGCACATGACGGCCACGTTGAAAGCGTTTCACGGCTGCAACCTTCGGCTGGAAGTGCTGGCCGAGCGATGCGACGGCGAGTTTTATCGGCGGATGATCGCCCTGACGACGGAGCGTGACGGCGGCGTTGCCGAGTTCGGGGTCGTACGCCTGCGACTGAGCCTTGTGGACCCCGACGTCCGGCACGCCGTCCTTGACCGATCCTCGCCGATCGGCGACGTCTTCGAGACGCATCGAGTGCTGACGCGAGTAGAGCCGCGATGGCTCCTGCGGTTCCCAACGGGCGGTCCGGTATTAGAATACCTGCGTCTCCCGCCGGGCCGGGAGGCGTTCGGCCGCCTGGGCGTGATTCACTGCAACGGACAAGCGGCGGTTGAGCTTCTGGAGGTCGTGCCGGGTTAAACTGCCATGGAACCGTCGTACGAAGTCATCGTGATCGGCGGCGGACCGGCGGGGGCCACGGTCTCGACGCTGCTCGCCCAACAGGGGCATCGCGTACTGCTGCTGGAGCGGTCGCGGTTTCCGCGCCATCACATCGGCGAGTCGCTGATGCCGCAGACCTATTGGACCCTCCAGCGGCTGGGTATGCTCCCCAAGCTCGAGCAATCACCCTTTCCTCGAAAGGAAAGCGTGCAATTCATCAACGCATCGGGTCACGAATCGCAGCCGTACTATTTTACCGATCGGGATCCCAGCGCATGGTCCGTTACCTGGCAGGTCCGCCGTGACGAGTTCGACCGCATGATGCTCGACAACGCCCGCGAGCACGGCGTGGTCGTCCGCGAGGGATCCGCGGTCAAGGACGTGTTGTTCGAGGGGCGTCGTGCCGTCGGCGTCAACACACTGGTGGACGGACGGGCGCAGACCATCGGGGCGAGCGTGGTGGTCGACGCGACGGGCGTGGCTTCCCTGCTGTCGCGCCAATTGGATATTCGGGAACCCGATCCGGCGTTGAAGAACGCCGCGATTTATGCGTACTTCAAGAATGCGAAACGCGACGAGGGTCGCAATGCCGGGGCGACACTTGTCATCCATACGCCCGACAAGCAGGGCTGGTTCTGGTTCATTCCGCTGCCGGACGAGATCAACAGCATCGGCGTCGTGGCCAAGCCGTCCTATTTGTTTAGCGGTCGCGGAGACGATCCCCGCGCCACGCTGATGGAAGAAATCGCCCAGTGCCCCGGGATCGACCGTCGCGTGCAGGGGTCGGAGCGGGTGAGCGGGGCCTATGTCACCAGCGACTTTACTTACCGCGCGAAATCCGTCGCCGGGGATGGTTGGGTGCTGATCGGCGATGCGTTTGGATTCCTCGACCCGATCTATTCCTCCGGCGTGTTCATCGCCCTGAAGAGCGGAGAGCTGGCCGCGGATTGCATTCACCAGGCCCTGACGGAGGGCGATTGCGGCGGAAAACGCCTGGGCGCGTTCGGGCCGAAGCTCTGCGCCGGGCTGCAATTAATTCGCCAGTTGATCTACGCGTTCTACACGCCGTCGTTCAGCTTTGGGCAATTCAACCGCGAATACCCCCAGTACCATGACCATATCGTCCGCCTGCTGATCGGCGACGTGTTCAACGACGACGTCGGCAAGGTATTTGACGCCATGCGCGGGCTGGTGCAACTGCCCGCTCCGGTACCCTTGATGGAGAGCACCGCGTGAAGAAGGTCGTCTGGGGTTTGGTGATCTTGTTGATGGTGCTCCATCAGGATTTCTGGTGGTGGAACGACATCGAGCCGTTGGTCCTCGGCTTTGTTCCCATCGGATTGGCCTCTCACGTCGGCGTCTCGATCGCCGCGGCGGCCGTATGGGGATTGGCGGTCCATTTCTGCTGGCCCGAAGACGTCGACGCCGCGGAAACCGGCGACGAGTCCGCCCTCCGACCGCACGCAAGGAGCCGCGCATGAGCCTGTCGAGCCTGAATCCGGGACAGACAGCGGCGCTGGTCATCGTGGGCTACATGCTGGCGCTGATTCTTCTGGGGCTGTTGAGCCAGCTTGTGTTGCGCATGACCGTCGCCGATTACTTCGTCGCCTCGCGCGGGCTGGGATCGGTCATGCTCCTCATGTCCCTGATCGGCACGACGATGACCGCGTTCGCCTTGATTGGAAGTTCCGGCGAGGCGTGGGAATCCGGCGTCGTGGTGTATGGGAAAATGGCCTCCTGGTCGGGCATTATTCACGCGGCCATGTATTTTCTAGTCGGCATGAAGCTATGGTCGTTCGGGAAAAAGTACGGCTATGTAACGCAAATCCAGTTTTTCCGTGACCGTTTTGAATCGGACAAGCTGGGTGTCCTGTTGTTTCCGGTTCTGGTCGGACTGCTGATTCCCTATGTCCTTGTCGGGGTGATCAGTTCCGGCAGCGCCATCGAGGCCGTGACCGCCGGGGCCTTCCCGGACACGTTTCAGGCGACCAAGGGTGCCGTGCCCTATTGGCTTGGCTCGCTGGTCACCTGCGTCGTGGTGCTCTACTACATCTCCGCCGGCGGCGTTCGTGGAACAGCGTGGGTCAACGCACTGCAGACGGTGATCTTTCTGGTGCTGGGTTTTGCCGCGTGCTATGTCATCGCTGACAGGCTTGGCGGGCCGGTGAAGGCCACGCAGATGGTGATCGAGCACAATCCGACTCGTCTGAAACGCGAGGTCACGGGCGCCGACGTCGCCGATTACGAGGCCAGGGCGAAAGCCTTCGCCGCCAATCCCAAGGCGGCAATCGTCAAACCCCGCGAGCCGCACCCGGCCTCCCGGCTGGAGTTCACCACGTATCTCTTTATCCCGCTGAGCGTCGCGATGTTTCCCCACTTATTTCAGTATTGGCTGACCGCGCGCAGCGCGAAGAAGTTCCGCCTGTCGATCATCGGTCAGCCGCTGCTGATTATGGTCATCTGGGCGCCCTGCGTGATGATCGGCATCTGGGCGACTTCGGCGGTGGTCAATGGTCAACCGGTCATACCGCCGGACTTTGCGGAGGCCAACAAGATATTGCCATTGATTGTCAAGAAATTGACTTCGCCGGCGCTGGGGGCGTTGCTGGCGGGTGGCATCTTCGCGGCGGTCATGTCCAGTCTGGATGCGCAGTTCCTCAGCTTGGGTAGCATGTTCACCAATGACATCGTGGCTCATTACTCGCGGAAGGACCGATTCGGCGAGAAGCAACTGGTCCTCATCGGTCGCCTGTTTATTGTTGCCATTGTCGCGATTTCCTACTGGCTCGGCCTGGAACTCCAGAGCAAGCGCCAGGGTGTGTTCGGCCTGGGGGTGTGGTGCTTTGCCGGGTTTGCGAGCCTTTTCCCGCTTCTTTTCGCGTCCCTGTACTGGCGTCGCGTGACCAAGGCGGGCGCCTATGCGTCGATTCTTTCGGCGGCGGCGGTGTGGTTTTGGTTGTTTCGGGATTCCGGCTACGGCAAAGCGGGAGACCATATGCATTGGGGGTTGACGCCGGTGACGCTGATCTTTACGGCCGCCGCGGTCGCCCTGGTGCTGGTTTCGCTGGTCACCCGCCCGCCGGCTCAGGCGACCATTGAGCGCTTCTTTTTGCCGACGGACAGAACCCGGACCCAGAAAGGATCGATGCCGCGTGGTTGACGGTTTCCGAATGACCCGCCGCGTGCAGTTTGCCGAGACCGATCTCGCCGGCGTTCTGCACTTCGCCAATTACTTTCGCATGATGGAGGAGGTCGAGCACGCCTTCTGGCGGTCGTTCGGGATGTGCGTGATCTGCGCCGAGGGCGATCGGACGCTGAGTTGGCCGAGAGTCGCGGTCGCCTGCGAGTATTTTGAGCCGGCGCGGTTCGAGGACGAGCTGGAGTTGCGGCTGATCGTGACGCACGTGGGACAACGGTCCGTGGGCTATGAGATTGAGTTCAGCCGGGACGGGCGGCGAATCGCGCTGGGGAAAGTGACCGCCGTTTGTTGCACCATGGAGCGCGGAGTTTTTGGCCCGACGGCGGTCCCGGAGGGGATTCGGAAGCACCTGATGTCTGCCTGTGCGGCAGGCAATGGCCCGGAGCGATCATAGACGCGTCGCCGGCGGATCGCTCCGCAGCATGCGCCGGCGTGATTGAGGGAGAATCGGATGAAGGCGTGGATGGTGTTTGCGGCAGTGACGATTGTTTGCTGGGGCGCGTATGTCCCGATGATTCACCATGGCCAGTTGAGCTTCGGTAGTCGCAACAGTGCGCTGCGGGCGTTCTTGTTCGTCGGGCTGGCATATTTCCTGCTGGCCTGCAGCGTACTGGGATACATGGCGGTCACGAAGGCTGAACCGTTGGAGATCAATTCCAAAGGCGCGACGGTCTCGACTCTGGCGGGCGTGCTCGGGGCGATGGGAGCTTTGGGCGTGGTGTTCGCGATCAAGGCCGGGGGCAAGCCGTTGCTGGTGGCGCCGCTGGTGTTTGCCGGAGCACCCCTGGTGAACACCCTGGTGTCGATGATCTGGGACAAACCGGAGAAGTCCCCGAGCCTATTCTTCTACTTCGGTATTCTCCTGGCTGCATTGGGTGCCGGGTTGGTGCTCCGGTTCAAACCGGTGTAATGGTGCTGTACCGTGCCCCGGAGTCGCCAATGAGTCGTCGAATCTTCGTGGCTGCGATCGCCTACGCGGCGATCGTCGCTGAATCTTCCGCCGGTGACGCAGCGAGTTCCCGCGCGGACTGGGCAAGTTTTCGTGGGAATGCACAACTGACGGGTGTGGCCCGGTGCGAGCTTCCCGCTCGACCGGGAATGGCGTGGAAGGTGGACCTGAAGGAGCCGGTGACGGCGACGGCGGCGATCGTGGACGATACAGCATACGTTGGTTGCGACGACGGAAATCTCTACGCCCTGGCGCTGGCCGACGGAACCAGGCGTTGGACATACAAGGCCGGCGAAGCGATTCGATCCTCGGCCGCGGTTCATGATGGGACGGTGTACGTCGGCGACCAGGCCGGAGTGTTTCATGCGGTCGACGCGCGAACCGGACAGATACGGTGGACGTTCACCGCCGCGGGCGAGATCGTTTCATCACCGACGATCGCCGAGAATCATCTGGTGTTCGGATCCTATGACGGATTCGTCTATGGCCTGAATCGTACGTCGGGTGAATTGGCGTGGAAGTTCCACACCGATGGCCGGGTCCACGGGACGCCAAGCGTGATGGGCGAGAACGTGATTGTTGCCGGCTGTGACGAGTATGTCCACGTGATTTCGCTTTCCGACGGCGTTTCCGTCCGACGCATCGGAGCCGGTTCGGTCTCCGGGGCGTCCGCGGCCCTCGACGGTGATTCCGTCTACGTGCCGACGTATGGCAATTGCGTCCTGGGGATCAATTGGCGCGAAGGGCGGATTCTTTGGAAGTTCCAGGATCCTGATCGCGAGTTCCCTTTTCTTTCCTCGGCGGCGATTGGTCAGGGAGTCATTTATGTCGCCGGGCGCGACAAGCGGCTTCGGGCCTTGGATGCGGGAACGGGTGAAGTGAAATGGACCTTCACCGCCAACGGCAAGATGGACTCGTCACCGGTCCTCGTCGGTGATCGGATCTTCATTGGATCCGCCGACGGGAACCTCTACGCGGTGAAGGCGGACACCGGGGCGGAGGTCTGGCGCTTCGAAGGCGGTGCGCCGATTTCAGCCTCTCCGGCCATCGGTCGCGGATGCCTGGTGATCGGAGACGAGGACGGCGTGGTGTATTGTTTTGGAGGGAAATGATTCGATGAATGCACAACGGGCGGCTCGGAGCATGGTTGGGTTATTGACCATATCCGTTTGGGTCGCTTCGACAGCCCAGGGGCAGTGGATGCAGTGGGGCGGTCCGACCCGCGATTTTCATACGCAGGGTATTTCCCTGAGCACCACCTGGCCTCCCGACGGTCCGCGAAGGATCTGGTCTCGCGACCTGGGACCGGGCTCCTCGGCCGTCATGGCGGGGCGCGATCGGGTCGTCACCACGTATCGGCGGGGCGACGACGAAGTTGTCGTCGTCCTTGACGCCCACGACGGCAAGACGATCTGGGAACACGGCGTTGCCGCGTCGCTTCCGTCGGGTTTCGACCCGGCGTTCGGGCGCGCGCCGACGGCGACGCCGCTGATGACCGAAACGCGCGTCTACGTCTTCGGTCTGGGAGGCGCCTTCAGCGCCTACAACCTCACGAGCGGAGAACTGTTGTGGACCCGCGACATCGCCAAGGATACCGGGATCACCTTACCGGCATATGGAGTTCGCAGTGGGCCGGTGGCTTGGAAGGACCGCTTCATGTTCTCCACGGGCAGCGCGGATGGAAGTGGTCAGGCGGGGGTGATTGTCTATCACGCCCGCTCGGGAACCTTCCTCTGGCAGGGAGTCCCCGCGAAGCCGGTCTACGCGCCGCCCATCACCATGGATCTCGACGGGGGCGAGCAGTTTGTATTTCAATCTCCCGACGGTGTTGTCGGCATCCACCCGCTCCAGAAGTTCGTGGTCTGGCAGTTCGACCATCCCGCAGCGGCGGCGCCGACGTCGGCTTCGCCCGTTTGGGTCCGAAGTAGCGCTACGCTGGTGATTCCCTCCGAGTCGGCGGCCGGCAGTGCGGCCATTCGCCTGAACGGCGATGCAGGCTCCACCCAACCGGAGTTGCTGTGGAAAAACCCAAGGCTGCGACTCGGTCCCGCGCCGGCGGTGTCCGACGGGGGCTTGATCTTCGGCTCCGGTCCCAGCGACAGCGGCGCGGTGTTCAGCGCCGCCAGGCTGAGCACGGGCGAAATCGTCTGGCAGGACACCAGCTTCGCGCCGGCTGCCGTCATTGTCGTTGACGGCAAGCTCTTGATCCTCGACGATTCGGGAACTCTCGCTCTCGCAACCCCGGGTCCGACGTCGCTCACCGTGCATGCCCGGGCGAAGATCCTCGAGGGGCCGTGTCACGCCCCTCCGACGTTGGTTGAGAAACGCGTGTACATTCGCGATGACCAACGGGTGGTGGCCTTGGACTTGAATTGACAACCTGTTGAAGAACGCTTGCAACATTGTGTGGCACCTGCGTCCTGGCGGTGAGGCATGGACGGGCAGCCCATGCTGCAGGTTCTTCAACGGACCGCTGACGTGCCCCAATCGGGCGGGCACGCTAAACAGAAACGGAGAGTAGGAACATGAAGGTACGCATTGGACGAGTTGGATCGGCAGGTCGGATCAGTGCGGCGATGGTCGCCCTGTGTGCGGTCTCGCCGAGTTGGGCGCAGTGGGCGCAATGGGGCGGTCCCCGACAGGATTTCGTCGCCAACTCGACCGGGCTTTCAACGAAATGGCCGGCCGACGGCCCGAAAAAGCTCTGGAAGCGCGACATCGGCGAAGGCTATTCGGCGATCCTCGTCGACGGTGGACGCCTCTACACCATGCACCGCGTCGACGGGAAAGAGGCCGTCCTGGCTCTCGATCCCAAAACGGGTGAAACGGTTTGGGAATACCGCTACGATTCCTCTCCCCGCGACGGACACGTGCACGACTTCGGCGATGGACCGCGGGGCACCCCGCTGGTTGTCGGCGACTCGCTTTATGCCATCGGAGTGGCCGGCGTCATGCACTGCCTCGACAAGAACACCGGAAGGGTGCTCTGGCAGCACGATCTGTGGACCGAGTTCGGCGGCAACGTCCTGAACCACGGCTACTCCTCCAGCCCGATTGCCTACAAGGGTACGGTCATCGCCCTGGTGGGCGGCCCAGGCGCCTCCCTTGTGGCGTTCGATCAGAAGACGGGTGACGTGGCGTGGAAGGCGCTCGATTTCGCCAACAGCTATTCCACGCCCAAGCTCATCAAAATCGGTGGAAAGGACCAACTTGTAATCTTCATGGCCTCCCAGATCATCGGGGTGGATCCCGCCGACGGCAGCCTGAAATGGGAACACTCCTGTGAGAATCAATGGAAGCAAAACGTCTGCATGCCGATCTGGGACGAAAAGGAAAGGATCCTGTTCTATTCCTCCAATGACGTCGGCGCCTTCGGACTCAAGTTGACGCCCAAGGGAGATAAGACCGACGTCAAGGAACTCTGGTCCACGAAGAAGATTCAGTTGTATCACGTCACCTCGGTGCGGATCGGCGACTACGTCTACGGCTCGACGGGCGCCATGGCCCCGGCGTTCTTTTCCGCGATCAACATGAAGACCGGTGAAGTCGCCTGGAGAAAACGCGGGTTCAGCAAGGCCACCTGCGTGCTCGCCGACGGCAAGCTCATCATCCTCGACGAGGACGGCAAGCTCGGCATCGCCACGCCGACGCCGAAAGACCTCCAGGTGCATTCTGAAACCACTCTTTTGGACAAGGTCGCCTGGACCGTGCCGACGGTGGTGGGAAAGACGCTTTACGTCCGCGACAAGAAGAGCATCGTCGCGGTCGATCTGGGATGAATGCGGGAGCGTCGGTCCGGCGAACCAGGAGAGTGGCTCCCCTGCCTCGGAAAGCACGAGCCGGGTCGCGGACTTGACCCTCGGAAGACCTGGCCACGACGGACGTGCTCACGGCGGTTGGACTGAATGCGGTGCATGGGCAACTGGAATCGGAGAAATCAACGATGATGCGACAAAAGAGAACGCGACGGTCCGCAATTCCTACCCTGTGTGCGGGTCTGACTTGCGTGGGGATCACCACGCACGGATTGACGACGGTGTCCCGTGCGGCCGAACCGACCTGGCCGCAATTCGGCGGGCCGGATCGAAACTTCATGGTCAAGGCATCGGGTCTGGCCGAAAAGTGGCCCGAGGCCGGACCCAAGCAGCTTTGGAAGCGCGAACTCGGCGACGGATACGCCACTGTAGTCAGCGATGGCGAGCGGCTTTACACCATGTACCGCGTCGAGAACGACGAGTTCGCCGTCGCCCTCGATGCCAAGACCGGCAAGACGGTTTGGGAACAGAAGAACGCCTCGCCCTTCACCAAGGAGATGGCTGAGTTCGGACCCGGGCCGCATGCCACGCCGCTTATCGCCGGGGCGCATGTCTACACCATCGGTACCAACGCGGTGATGCACTGTTTCGAGAAGACCACTGGAAAGATCGTCTGGATGCACGACCTTCCGGCGGAGTTCAAGGCCCCCGTCCCGGGTCGCGGCTACGGGGCAAGCCCCATCGTTTACAAGAACACCGTCATCGTCGTGGTCGACCGCGAGCGCCCGCAACCCGGCCCGGGCGACGCCGCGGACAAACCGAAGGAAAACGAAAAGCCCGCCGCCGGGCAATCTCTGATGGCTTTCGACCTGCTGAGTGGAAGCCCCGTCTGGAAAAGTCTGGACCTTGAGATGAGCTACGCCTCGCCGATTCTCATCAAGTTCAAGGGGCAGGAACAGCTCGTGCTCTTCACCGCAAACGAATTGGCCGGCGTCAACCCCAATGACGGATCGCTCTACTGGACTCACCCGCACAAGACCCAGTACGGCGCCAACCTCAGCACCCCGGCTTTCAATGGCCAGGACTTGCTCTTCTGCTCTGCCGCTTACGACTCCGGCAGTCAGGTCGTTCAACTTGCCAAGGAAGGCGACAAGACGGTCGCCAAGGAGTTGTGGTTCGGGAAAAAAATGCGGCTGCACCACGGTAACCCGATCGTCATCGACGACCACGTCTACGGATCCAGCGGCGATTTCGGCCCCGCCTTCTTCATGGGCCTCGACATCAAGACCGGCAAAGTCGATTGGCGCGAACGGGGGTTCTCGAAGGCGACGTGCGTTGCCGCGGGTGACAAGATCATCATCCTCGACGAGGACGGGAATCTTGCCCTGGCAACGCTGACCCCCCAGGCGCTAACTGTGCTGGGCAAGACCAAGATCGCCGAGAAATACGCCTGGGCAGCTCCGACGCTCGTCGGCAAAACGCTCTACGTCCGCGACCGCAAGAACGTCATGGCCTTCGACCTCGGCGGGGGAAACTGACGGGGCGCCGCGTCACGTCAACATGAAGCTGGTGACGAGGTTTCCAAGGCGGGTGATCACCAGCACCCACGCGACCCGGGGATGCACTCGGCTGCGCCGCCCGCGCGAGTTCTGGATGCCCGTGTAAACCTGCACGCCGTAGAAAACCAGCACCATCACGCTGATGGAAATGTGGATCCCCAGCAGTGGAGTCATCGGGCGCTTCGGAACCGACTCCACGACGTGCCGCGTGATTTCCAGATAGAGCACCATCGCCAGGTCGATCCCGATGGCCGACAACATCAGGGGAATGTGCACGTTCCGTCGCCGGCGGAGGATCACTCCGAGAACGATCAACGCACACACGAAGATGCTCAGTAGTTTCAGCGGATGGGTGGTGATCCAGGTCATGCGTGAAGGTGCTCTGAACCGAGTCTTTCGTTCAGGCGGTGCAGGCGTGGGTTGCAAAGTGATTCCGTTTTTGCGTAGCTACCCTTCCTGGGCGACGCGGTTCACAATCAAGGGATGCCGCGCCGCGGATAAACCGCGACGCTACGCGAAAAAGAGAACCGCTCCAGACGCAGGACCGCCGACTTGCCCGTTCATCGGCAAACGAACCTCCGATTCATGAGTTCCCGGACGCCGTCCGCCGGAAAAAAAGGCGGGCGGAACCGAATGCGCCCGGTTCCGCCCGCGAAATCCCGGCCGACCGCTTCCGCGGAACGCCTTTCTACAGCTTGAACGCGCCGACCAACTCGCGTAGCTGTTGGGCCTGCCCCGACAACTCCTCCGACGAGCCGGACATTTCTTCCGCGGCGGAGGCATTATTCTCGGTGATTGCCGCCACGTTTTGTATGGCCGAACTGACCTCCTTGGCCGTTTGGGCTTCCGAATCCGTAGCCTCGGCGATCTCGCCGATGCTCCGCGACGTCTGCTCCGCGCCCTCGATGATCTTTTGCAGGGCGGACCCGACCTGCTTACTCAGCTCGGCGCCTTCCTTGACCCGCTCGGTGGACTCCTTGATGAGCGTGTTGATTTCCTTGGCTGCCTGGCTCGAACGCTCCGCCAATCGTCGAACTTCATCCGCGACGACCGCGAAGCCGGTTCCGTGTTCGCCGGCCCTCGCCGCCTCGATGGCGGCGTTGAGCGCCAGCAAGTTGGTCTGCGCCGCGATGTCCGAGATCACGTCGATGATCTCAACGATCTTGCTCGCGGACTTGTCGATGCGGGCCATCGCTTCGACGTTCTTGCCCACTGCCGTCCCGCCTTCCTGGGCGCGTTTCGTGGTCTCGGCCGCGAGCTTGCTCGCCTCGCGTGCGTTGGTCGCGATTCCTTCGATCATCTGGTTGAGCGCCTGGATCGAACCCGACATCTCCTCGACGGTCGCGGACTGCGTCTGCGCCCCGTCGGACAATGACGTCGATCCCTCGGAGACGACGCGGGCGGCTTCGGCGAACTGGGTGGCCGACTGCACGATCTGGGTAATGACGCTCCGCAGACCCTCGACCATCTGCTCCAGACCCTCGCCGAGCTGTCCGATGGCGTCACTTCCCTTGACTGTGGCCTTGGTGCAGAGGTCGCCCGCCGCCGCCGCGCGCACGGTCTTCAGCAGCGCGTCGACCTTGGTTTGAAGTTCGTTGGCCCGCTGCTCAGCCTCCTGTTGCAGCTCGCGCTGCTTTTGTTGTGCCGCGATCTTGTCGGTCACCAACGACCAGGTGACCATCGGGCCGAGGTATTGACCCTTGTTGTCGTACACGGCTGACGCGGTAAGCTCGGCGGTTTCGTTGCCGATCTTGATTTGCGCCTCGTGCGGCAACTTTTTCGGATCGGCAAGAATGGATCGCTGTTGCGAGGGGTTCTTATGGAAGATGTCGATGCTCTGTCCCAGGACCGCATCCGCTTTGCAGGGAAGCAGGCTCTCCACCTGTTTGAACGTCTTCTTGCTGGCGGGGTTCAGGTAGGTGATCTTGAAGTCCCGGTCGGCGGCCATGATGTTGATCGGGGCGTTCTCGACCATCATCGCCTTGATCGCCGCCTCGCGCATGGCTTCGTCGATTTTGACCGCCATCGAGTCGACTCCGCGGGCCAGCTTGCCCAACTCGTCGCCGCGCTGCGCGTCGAGCCCGCAGTCAGCCGCGCGGGTCTCGTACGCCCCGCCCCCGATCCGCTCGACCAACTCGGTCACCGCGTGCAGCGGGCGGGCGATCCCGCGCGTCGTCCGGACCGCGACGACGCCGCCGATCATCACCCCCGCAAACAGCAGCACCCAGATCGTCGTGCGCAGCGAACTCGCCTTGCTCATCACCTGCTTGACGTCGCCGGACAGGAGTTCCTTCTGGCTGTCAACCATGGATGTCAACTGCTCCATGACCAGTTCCGCTGTGGGGGCGGCCTTCGTCGCCAGTAGGGCGTTGGCCAGGTTCCAGTCGTTGCCCGAACGAATCTCAATCATCTGCGTCTGCAACGGCCCAAGCTGCTCGCGCGACTTCTTGATCACCTCGTAGTTCTTTTGCTGCTCGGGAGTCATCATTTCGACTGCTCCGGAGAGCTCCCCGAAACGCCGATCGCACTTGGCGCCGAGTTCGTCGAATTGGGTCTTGAACTTGTCCTGTCCACTCAACTGGTACGCCCGCATGGAAGCCGCCGAAAGCGACGTCGCGCCCCGCAGTTCCGCGGCCGCCATGATCATCGCCCGCCGCTCCGGCGTGGCAGGTTGCTTAAGCTCCGCGTCAATTAGCTGCGTAGTGCTCTTGAAGATCGCGTCCACCAGCGGCGCCGCCTGCTCGTTGAGAATCTTGTTCGCCGGCGTGTTCTCCGACGTGTTGGCGACGGCCTCAATCTCGTCCTGATAAGTCTTGAGATTGCCCAGCTCGTCCTCGATGATCTTCAGGCGTCGCCGGTTTTCCTCCACGGTCCAGTTCCGCGAGAGCTTGCGCAACGTCGCCAAGGAGGGTTCGATCTCCTTGCTCCAGGCCGCCGCCCGATGCTCCTTGAATCCTTCCTTCCCGAGAATGATCCACCCCCGCAGCGACGAAAGCGAATGGTGAACGCCGGTCTCCAGCGTCAATCCCGCCTGCGCCGTCGGCGTCCGCACGTTGATCGCCTTGTCGGTCGTCTTCGTGAATGAGTTCACGCTCCACAGCGTGGTGACCACCGTGCAGCAGAGCAGCAGCACGACGGTTCCAAAGCCCAGGCAAAGCCTGAACCCAATCGAGCGATTCTCCAAGTTGAACAACCCGGGCCGGCCTTGGCGGACGGATGACGCTGCATTGTCAGGAAGCATGAAACGGTTCTCCTGGTTCGAGATTGCCTCGGCGTTCATCAATGCCCGGCCGCCCACAAAGCTGCCGAGGTTGACGCGCGACGCCGCTGGTTCGTGAATCGCGCCTCCCCGGCCCGAAGAGATGCGCTCCACCGTCCCAGTAGCCTTCGCTCTCAAAAAACTCCACGGGGACGCGCCGGGTCCTTGCCCCGATCGCGTCTCCATGAAGACTTGACCATTCGTTGAACGGCGTTAGACCGTCCCTACACCTTGAACGATCCGACCAGGTCCTTCATCTGCTGCGCCTGACCGGACAGCTCCTCGGCTGAACCCGACATCTCCTCCGCCGCCGAGGCGTTGTTCTCGGTCACCGAGGCAATGCTCTGGACGCCCGTGTTGACCTCGTTGGCCGTCTGGGCCTGCTCCGTCGTCGCTTCCGCGATCTGGGAGATGCCCTTGGCGGTCCGCTCGACGCCCTCGATGATCTTCTGCAGCGCCGCCCCGGTCTGCTCGCTCAACTCCGCGCCTTCCTTCACCCGGTGCGTCGATTCCTTGATCAGCGTGTTGATCTCCTTGGCCGCCTGGCTCGATCGCTCCGCCAGCTTGCGGACTTCGTCGGCCACCACGGCGAATCCCAGACCGTGCTCGCCCGCCCGCGCCGCCTCGATCGCGGCGTTCAACGCCAACAAGTTCGTCTGCGACGCGATCTCGGAAATCACCCCGATAATCTCGGCGATCTGCTCCGACGACTTGTCGATCAGCTTCATCGCCTCGACGTTCTTCGCTACCGCGTGCCCACCTTCCTCGGCCCGAGTGCTTGTATCCGTCGCGATTTGATTGAGTTCCTTAGCGTTCGTCGCCACACCCTCGATCATCTTGTTCAGCGCCTGGATCGAGCCTGACATCTCCTCCACGCTGGCTGACTGCGACTGCGCGCCGTCCGACAGAGAAACCGATCCCTCGGAGACGACCCGAGCGCCCTCGGCGAACTGCTGGGCTGACTCGACGATCTGGCTGATGACGCTCTTGAGGCCGTTGATCATCTGCTCCAGACCCTCGCCGAGTTGCCCGATGGCGTCGGCGCCCTTGACCGTGACGAGCGCGGTGAGGTCTCCGCCCGCCGCCGCCTTCACCGTCACCAGCAACTGGCTGACCTTGTCCTGCAACTCCTGGGCCTTGTCTTGGGCCTCTTTCTGCATCTGACGCTGTCGTTCCTCCATCGCCAACCGCTCGGTGATGTTCTCCCACGTCACCATCGGTCCCAGATAGTCGCCCTTCTTGTCGTAGATGGCGCTGACCAGCAGGTTGAGCGTGTTCTCGCCCAGCTTGATGTGTGCCGTGTGGGGGAAGGTCTTATAGTTGGCCAGGATCCTCCGCTGGTGCGTAGGATCCTTGTGGAAAATGTCCACGCTGCTGCCCACCACGCGATCCAGCGGAACCGGAAGAAGATGCGCCAGCGGCTGGAGCGACTTGACCGTCGCCGGGTTGGCGTAGGTGATCTTCAGGTCCTTGTCTGCGAGAATGATATTGATGGGCGCGTTGGTGATCATCGCGTCCATCTTCTGCGACTCAAACTCCGCCCGACGCTGCTCGGTCACCAGCTCCCAGGTCACCATCGTCCCGGTCATGTCCCCCTTGGCGTCACGGATCGCGCTCACCAGCAAGTCAAGCTTCTCCGGTCCGACCTGGATGTCCGCCCGATGCGGGTAGCTCTTGGGGTTTCCGAGAATCTGACGCTGGTACGCCGCGTTCTTGTGGAAAAAGTCGATGTTCTTGCCGACGATCTGATCCGGCGGGCAGGGAAGGTACTGCTGAACCTTCTTCAGCGTCTCCAGGCTGATGGGGTTCATGTAGGTGATGTTGTAGTCCTTGTCCGCGAGGATGACCGGCGTCGGAGAGTTGGCGACCATCTGCTCCAATCGCTGCTGCTCCGCGTGGGCCTTCCTCGCCGCCGTGACCTCCTCCCAGTTGACCACTTGCCCGACGCACTCCCCCTCTTCGTCGAAGACGCCGTTGACCTCCAACGCCAGCGTCAGCGGACCAAGACGAATGTCGGTCTTGATCGGGAAGTTCTTCGGATTGGACAGCGTCTTGCGAATCTCCTTCGCCCGAGCGCCGTGAAAGCGGTCCAGCGATCCGCCCACCAGCTCGTCCACCGACAGGCCAAGCTCTTTCTCGATGATCTCTTCAACGCTCCGCAGCGTCTCCTCCGAACGCTCGTTCATGTAAACGAGGTTAAAGTCTGCGTCGCTGATCAACACGTTCGTCCCCACGCTGTTGACCACCGACTGCAGTCGCTCGAAGGCCCCCGCGGACTTGCCGTTCTCGCCGATGAACTCCCCAAATCGGTTCGCCGCCGCCGCCGTTTTCTTCATTGTCGTCGCCATGCTCTTCCTCGTCTTGAAAGGAGTCCTTTGTTCATGGATGGTCCGCGGACCGGCCCGACACCGCCCGCGACCGTAGTTTCCGTCTTAAGTCCCCGAATTCGAACTCTTCGCCAACATCGAAAACTCCTGACTGGACAACACGTTGTCCATGTTCAGGAGGATCATGATCTTCTCGCCGAGCTTCAGCAGCCCGTGGATGTACGCGCGATCCAGCCCGGTCAGCCCCGTCGGTGGCGGTTCAATCTGCCCCTTGTCCACCCGCAGAACCTGACTTACCGCGTCCACCACGATCCCGAACGTGCACTTGGCTGCGTTCACCACGATGATCCGCGTCTGCTCCGTCGCCTCGCCCGCGGACAATCCGAACCGCTTGCGAAGATCGACGATCGGAATCACCTTTCCGCGCAGGTTGATCAGACCCCGGATATAATCCGGAACCTCCGGAATCTGCGTGATGGCGCTGATCAGGATGATTTCCTGCACGCGCATGATGTCCAGCCCGTACTCCTCATTGGACAACCGGAAGCTCACCACTTGCGAAAGCTCCTGGTTCTCCTGCCGTTCGCTCGAGCCCGTTCCCGGGTGATTCTTGCTTGGCGATTGCTCGATCGCTGCGGTCGTCGTCATCGGCTTGCTCCGTCGTGAACGCCTCGATTGGCCCTTCTACAGGAAGAATCCCTGCCCGCGAGGCAAGTCTTGCATCGGGTTGATCCAACGTGCACTTGAAGATGTCCACCCGCAGTACTGCGCGGCGCCTAGGCGCGCCACGACCGCTAACGCCACCCGGCGTTAGCGCGCCGCGTCCGCTCTCACGCTCCTTCGACCGCGGGCCGATATTCACGAGGCTCGGCGCCTTCCTGGGCATCCTCTTGGTTCGCCCCGCAGCCTCCCCTCCGGCGGCGGCCGGACAGGATTGGTCGGGCAGGCTTGGGAGCGATAACTCGATGAACACCGGAACGCTCAGTCGAGGCATCCGTTACGCGGGCATGGCAGTCGATCTTGGCCGCATCGCGCGGACCCACGACGAAACGGTTCGCGACAACGCCCGCCGACACCTCGCCCAGCGCATGGGCCGACTGCACGGCTTGCCCCAGAAGCTCGGCCAAATGCTCGCCATGTCCGACGACGCGGAGAAAGCCGATCCTTTCGCCGGCCTGGGAGAGCGTGCCGAACCGATCCCCTTCGACGTGGTGCGCCCCTTGCTGGAACGCGCGTGGGGCGAGCCGATCACGAAAGTCGTCCGGGCCATCGACGAGTCCGGCTTGGCGGCTTCCCTTGGCCAGGTGCACCGCGCGGCCCTCCTCGATGGAACCGAGGTCGCGGTGAAAGTCGCTTATCCGGGAATCCGCGAGGCCGTCGCCGCCGATCTCAAGATGTTGGGTTGGCTCTCGTCGCCGGTCGGCGATCTGCGAAGGGGCTTCGATCTCTCCGCCTATCGCGCGGAGATTGCCCGCGATCTCGACGAAGAACTTGACTATCTCCGCGAGCAGCAAAACCAGACGCGCTACGCAACCCTCGCCGCTCCCGACCACGTTGTCGTGCCGCGATGTTTCTCGCAGTGGTCCGGCTCCTCGGTTCTCGTCACCGCGTGGGAGGACGGGGACTCGCTGGAGAAGACGATCAACTGGCCCGTGTCGGCACGCGAAGAACTGGCTCGAAGACTACTGGGCCATTTCCTGACCATGCTCTTCGATCACGGGTTGGTCCATGCTGATCCGCATCCTGGGAACTACCGCTTCCGCGACGACCGCGCCGCCGGACCGCGCCTCGTGCTCTACGACTTCGGTTCCCTGCTGGAGGTGTCACCGGTCGATCGTCTCGCCCTGCTTCGACTTATCCGCGAAAGCGCGCAATGCGTCGGCGATCCCCTCCCCTGGTTAATCAGCCTGGGGTTCAGCCCGGCGCTGTTGACGCCCATCGCCGACAAGTTGCCGGCCGTTTGTAAAATCCTCTTCGAACCCTTCAGCCATCCCGGAAAGTTTGATCCGCGGTCCTGGCGGCGGCGTGAGCGAATGGACGACGTTCTCGCGGACGGTCGCTGGAACTTCCGCATGGCCGGACCGGCCAGGCTCATCCTGCTCATGCGTGCATTCCGCGGCGTCCTCTTCTATCTCGACCGACTCCAGGCGCAGATCAGTTGGTCGCGAATCCTGGAACCGATCCTGCACCGCCACGCGACGGAATTGGACCGCCTCACACCGCCACCGACGGCAACCACGGGCAGCGGCTTCGGTCTCCTGGCCAAACATCTCTGCATCGACGTCCGCCGCGACGGCAAGCGGACCGTCTTCCTGACGTTGCCGGCGGATGCTGTCGACGACTTGGCCGAGGTCATGGGCGACGAGACGGCGGAACGAGTCTTAGCCCGCGGAATCGACTTGGACGCCATCGCCGCAAGCGCCCGCAGGCAAGGATACAAACCGATGACCTTGTTCGCCCTCGACGATCCGACCGACGCTAAATCTGTCCGCGTCTGGTTGGAGTGATCTTTGAGCCGCCGCCGGAAGTAGTGACCTGTCACAGCGTATTCTGCGAGTCGCCGAAGGGGATCAGAGCCGCGACCGTCAGGGAGCGGATGCCGTTTCGATCGGAACCGCGACAGGATGGAGCGGTCGCCGTTGTTCCCTACCGCGACCGATCAGAGCCGCGACCGTCAGGGAGCGGAGCCTTTTCTGCTTCTGATCCCTACCGCGACCGATCAGAGCCGCGACCGTCAGGGAGCGGAGCCTTTTCTGTTTCTGATCCCTACCGCGACCGTAAGGGAGCGGTCATCATCGACCCGCTGGTTACGGCGTGCTTACCAGTAGACCGCAAACAAAAACGTGACCCGTCGCGCCGATATTGGTCGCCGGGTCACGCTCTCGTTTTGAAAGACGACCGCCTTTTCGTCGCGGAGGGCTACTCGCCGGTGCCGTTCACCCAGGCATCAACTGCCTCGGCCGTGGCGGCCTCGATGACCCCGGAAGTTCCGTCCAACATCGCGTCGCGCAGCGTCCGTGCAAGCTCGCCGGAGCAGGACAGGTTGACGACGACCGGACCCGATACGCCCAGAATCAACAGCAAGGACTTGATACGCTTCATGGATGGTTTCTCCGTTTGTATGGTCTGCTGGATCAACGTTTCTTGCATGGTCAAACGCCTCGGTCGGGTCGTTTCCGCCGACCCGCGCCGTTAACGCTCCGCCGGTTAGAACTTCATCGCATACTGCACGTAGAACATGTCCGCGTCCTCGCTCGGACCCGTCTGAATGATGAAATCGCTGTCCCAAAGGTGAGACCAGCCGAACAACAGGTTCGAATGCACGTCTACCTTCCAAGTCAGCGTGACGTCCAACTCATGCCCGATCTCCTTGCCCGCGATGCCGGTCACGTCGCGGCGGACCACCGCCCCGCCCGCGTCGTACATCGCGTCGCGGTCGGCGTTGAGCCAGAACACGTGGTACGCCATGCCCGCCTGTACCTTCTTCGCTATCGGCCAAGCCCCAAGATTCACGTTCGTGGAGGTCACGTTCTGCCGCCCGATGACGTCGAGGAATCCGAAGTACTTGTGCCCCAGCGGATAAAGCTGGTTGAACGTGCCGACCTTGCCGTCGCGAACCCGTTCATCGCCGCTGGCCCAGTCAAATCCCGCCCCCAACCGTGGCGTCCACGGAAGTGAGTCAAGCGTGTATCCGCCGTCCAGCGTCCAGCTCCACGCCTGCACCGTGTGATTCGCCCAATGACCCCACTGCCCCGCCAGCTCCGCCTCGTAGTCGAACCCCGCCGTCTTGCCCCAGAACCGCGAACCCAGCGTGTAGATGTCCCGATCGCCGGAGCGCCCGTTGGGGTTGCGAAGGTTTCCCGTATCGTCGATCGCAAAACTGTAGAAATCGATTCCGTGCCGGGCGATCCCCTTGTAAGTCGTGTACAGGCCGTAGAAATCGACATCCTCGTCGTACCGATCATGCTGGTCGCGCTGCACCGGAATCGGCTTGACGTACCAGAAATCCACGTCCCACTTCTCCGTCTTGGCGAACAGCTTCACGCCGTCGAAGCGCCGACGTACGTTGGCCCAATCCAACGGCGATACCAACCGTTGGCTCCCATAAGAAAGCTCCTGCCGGCCGACGCGCAGCGTCAGCGGGTTCTCCTCGCCGAGAATCCGCAAGTCGAAGAACAACTGGTGCAGGTCGCCGCGGTTTTCGTCAATCCCACGCCGCGGAAGATCACGATCCTCGTCGAACGCCGCGATCCCCTGCACGAACACGCGGAAGACCTTTCGGTACTTCAGGTCCGCGTGCAGCAGATATCGCTGCAAAGTGAACGTATCCTGCGTCGGATCGCGCGCCCCGAACGATTTGTTGGTCTCAGCCTTCATGCGAAAGCGAACCTCGCCGCCCAGGTTCAACCGCCAATCGTCGCCCAGATGAATGTTCTTGATGGGGTCGAAGAAGTCCGCCTGATAGCTGTCCGCCCCGCCGTCAAGGTAGCTGAAATCCTCGTCGTAGCGGAGGTCCAAGAGCTTCGGACCGGGCTTCGCCGCCGGCGCGGCCGGTTTCTCTGCGACCGGCTTAGCCTCCGACGCCTTCGGCTCGCCTGCCGGTTTTTCCGCCGCCGGCTTTGCGTCGGCGGGTTTCTGTACACCCGCCGGTTTTTCGGCAGCCGGCTTGTCTTGCGCCGCCTTCGCGCCGGCCGGCGTCGGGCTGGTCTGCCCCGACGCCCAGTTCGCCGCGAGCACGAACCAAGTGCACGCCACCGCTCCAATTGTCGATGTTCTCATAGGCGAGTTCCTTTCGGAAATGGATTTCGGCGTATCCACGCCGGTTCCATCAGCCGATCTGCGTTAACCCGTCAAGTGTTGCCGATTGTGATCTATCGAGGGCTTGTCCCGGCGGAGAACATCCGCGCCACGGGTTCCGCTAGGCTAGGCCCAGACCACGCCGTCCGAACTTTAACCGAATGGACTAGCATTTTTCAAGCCAAATCCAGATTTTTTCTCCGCAGCGACGATTTCTTTCGATACGGGATGGTCGAACCGCATCACCCCGACCCGCGCGTCGCGTGAAAGCCTGTGAATTGCCGGATAAGAAATGGATTGCGTCCAAGCCCCAGTAGTTCGGTCGTGGGAAACGGCAGATTCTGCCGAAAATAGCCCTGCAGGTTGGGCGTGGATCGCCGCCCGCCAACTACGGAAGTGTCGATGCACAGCGATCGCCTTCTCACGGTCTAAGCCGGACGGAGCAGAATCCATGAAACAAACAGTCATCCTGACCCTTCTTGCCGTTGCGTCCGCGACCTTGTCCGTCCAAGCCCAGGGTCCGCAGGGATTGGCCGCCGTGTCCGAGGACAGCGCCGCCTGTCTCAAGTGCCACAAAGACTTGGATCCCGGCATCTATCAGCAATGGGGCGAGAGCCGCCATTTCCGGGCCAACGTCGCCTGCTACGAGTGCCATCGCTCGGCCAAGGGTGAGCCTGACGCCTTTGAGCACTTCGGAAAGTTCATTGCCACGATTGTCTCTCCGAAGGACTGCGCCGCCTGCCACAAACGCGAGGTGGACGAGTTTGCCTCCTCCCATCATTCGAAAGGCGGACGAATCCTCGGTTCCCTCGACAACCGTTTGGCCGAGGTCGTCGAGGGCAACAAGGGGTTCAAGACCGAAGGATTCCCCGAAGGAAACGCCGCGTCAGCCGTCAGCGGTTGCTGGCAGTGCCACGGATCGGTCATCAAGGTGCTCGACGACGGAAAGCTCGACCCGGCCACCTGGCCCAACACCGGAATCGGACGCATCAACCCCGACGGCTCGGAGGGTTCGTGCAGCGCCTGCCACGTCCGCCATTCTTTCTCCGCCGAACAGGCCCGGCATCCCGACAATTGCGGCAAGTGCCACATGGGCCCGGACCATCCGCAGAAGGAAATCTACTACGAATCCAAGCACGGCATCGCGTTCTCGGCCTATAAAGACAAGCTCAACATGGGGCGCCCCAAGTGGGTCGTCGGCGAAGACTATTTCCTTGCCCCGACCTGCGCCACCTGCCACATGAGCGCCACCAAGGATCAGCCCGTCACCCACGACATCGGAATGCGCATCAGTTGGAACAATCGTCCCGCCATCTCCGTACGGCCCGAAGTCGCCGACGCCAAAATGGGCCTCCCCGGCAAGGACGTCCCCTGGCAGAAACGCCGCGACAACATGATCAACGTCTGTCTCAACTGCCACAAAACCCAGTGGGTCGAGAACTTCTACAAGCAGTACGACGCGGTCATCGACCTCTATCATGACAAGTTCGCCAAGCCTGGTCTCGAGCTGATGGCCCTGGCAAAACCGCTGCTGAAACAGCCGGAATTCTCCAACAAGGTCGATTTCGTCTGGTACGAAATCTGGCATCACGAGGGTCGCCGCGCGCGCCACGGCGCGTCAATGATGGGCCCCGATTACACCCACTGGCACGGAACCTACGAAATCGCCCGAAACTTCTACAGTGAGTTCATTCCCGAACTGCAAGAGCTGATCGCACACGGCAAGACCGACAAGGATCCCGCTAAAGTGAAAGCCGCCGACGCGCTCGACGCCAAGCTGAGCGAACTCCTGAACTCCGAGAACCATCGTTGGTACCTCAACAAACTCGATCCCGCGGAGGAAGAGCGGCGAAAGAAGGCCGCGGAAGAGTTCAAGGGCCGGTATTGACGACCACCACCTCGATCGGAATGCCGCCAGCCGACAGGGCATTGGCAGGCCGCGGGCTGCTCCCCTCGACGCGAAGTGTCAACGGTCGGCCCGGGCGGACGTCCCCGATTGGTGGTGCTCTTATGTGCTCTAAGTATTTGTAAAATAAAAAGTTATCGGAGATCAACTGACCCCGATAACCCCCGCGTTCCGGGGCGTAAACCGCTCCCCGATGGACGACGACGGCCTCGCCGCCCGGATTATCGGTCGCAAGACCTCCTAAAAATGTCGGAAATCGTTCCCTCATCGGCTTGACTATTCAGGCTCACTCCGCTTAAATATGCCACAAGAGGAGCCGGCGTTCGCCGCGGTGTCTTGGCCGCGTCTCGGGGTGTGCGGACGTTGTATTGGGGGGTCTAGGCCTTTTCGGCACGTGCGCCGTAAAAGGCTGTGGACGGGAGGGGATCATCCGCCCGGCAACCTGGGCAGACTCCCACGCGAAACATAGGAAAGAGCGACTGTTGAGGGAGGTAGAAGTAATGCTTAGACGGGGGCTGTCATTCTGTTTTGCGATCGGCATGGCGTCCGTTGCTCAGGCGGGGGCGGTGATCGAACTTACGTGCGATCAGGCCGATTGCACCTGTTTTACTCCGGGGCAGACCGTTCAGTTCGACGTAAAGCTCAAACAAAGCCCGGCCGGCGCGAATCGTAATCTACGATTCGTGCAGCTCGATCTCAACGCCTCGTCGCCGGCTTTGCTGACCTGTGCCGGCAACGACGGCTGCGTTTCGCCGTTCGCCATGCACACGGGAACGGACTTCGGCACCATCCGCTTCTGGGACTTCGGCGGGATCAACAACTGCCCGACGGCCCCAAGCTCCGGTGCGATGTGCGGCGACGGGCATTTCATCGAGGACGTGCTCACCGGCGCTCGTCCGAAGGTCATGTCCGACACGTTCTACTTCGTCGATCCGCTCAACCTGACCGGACCGGCCTCCGCGATGCGCGTTTTGCCCGGCGACGGATCGTCGATCCGCATGGGCCGCCTGACGGTCAGAGTGCCCATGACCCTGGGCAACTACACGCTAAACGTCATGAACGCCTCGCAGGCCAATCCTGACCTCGGCGGCGGAGACGTACGCTGGGGCTACGGCATCGACGTCGATGGCAACGCCCTGACGACTTGGCGCTCCCCGACCGATCTGACCGGTGGAACCGCGGCGTTTCAGGTCGTCGCGACGCCTGGGGAATGCCCGACAGGTGCGAAGAACTTCGTATCGGCTGATCCCGTTCACCGGAAAACTCTGTGGCGAACGACGAAGAATCTATCCCGATTGACGTTCGACGGTGCGCTTTCCGCTGCCCCGACAGCCGGCCAGATTCTGATCCAAGAGATGATCGCAGGCGGGACATACGGTCCGGACGTTTCGGCAAACTTCACGTTCACGCTTGAAAGCGGCGGTACCGTCTTAAAGGTCATTAACAACGCGAACACGTTGCAACACCGGAAATGGTACGCGATCCGAAACACGGGCGGTTGGGCGGCGGCCAACGCTTTCCTGGTGCAGTACGTCGTGCAGATGGGCGACGCCAATAACGACGGTCGTGTGCTCTTCACGGACTTGGCGAACATCAACGCCGGGATTCCGACGGATCCGGCGGCGGACACCAACCGTCGTGACATCAACGCGGACGCTCGCGTGCTGTTCACGGATATGGCCGCTGCCAACGCCCGAATCCCGTCGGATCTCGTTCCGGTACCGGCTGGACACTAGTAAGACAAAATCTGACCCGGGAGGCTTGCAAGTTCCCGGCGGTTCGAGTATGAGTAGTAGAGGTTAGCGAGATTTTGGCGACCTGCACCGAGGTCGACTCGGGAGGGGTTAGAAAAGGAGATAGGAAGATGAAGAGAATCGCAGCGTGCCTAGGAATGTTGGTTTGTTCAGCCACCGCGTTCGGTGGAATCGCGACGTTCAATCCGAGTCCTGTGATCATCGATCCAGCGGTTTCTACGACCGCGAACGTCGGCGTGACGGTGGCTGCCGGGCCGATTGAAGCCCTTCAGACCGTCGACATGATCATTGGGTCTGACTCGCTGAATATTACGGGTTTCGCTTATGATGCTGCTTTCGTCGCGGGCAGCGCGTTCCGTTTGACGCCTATAGTCGATGGTTCGGCTGTGTACGCCAACACCGTGCAACTGGGTGGATTCCTCAACGCCGCGACACCCTCTGTACTCGTCGGTCTCGTTGGGATCGATGCAGCCGGCTTGGCGCCGGGGGAGTACGAACTCCTTGTGAACGGCGACCGCGACCAGGGCATCAGCGCTCTGGGAAGCGCGCTCGGTGACGTAGAGTCGCTCAGCGGACGCGTCCTAGTTCAGGTTGTTCCCGAGCCTGCGACGCTGCTGCTACTCGGTGCAGCGGGCCTGGGCGTGGTGTTCCGTCGCCGGAACTAGTGGGGTTCCATGCGATCTCTTGGCGTCCTGTGCAGTTCGTTGAATAGTGCAGGATGCGCTCTCCGAGCTTCGGTGCAAGCTCTAAAACGGTAGGTCGCTGCGACGTTATTTTGACGTGGATTCTCGCCGGAGCTGCCTTTCTAAAGGCGGCTCCGGTTTTTGTTGCCCGAAGGTACACGTGTCGGAACTCAGGGTATCCGGTGCCGTGAATAATTTCGCGCCCGGTGCCCCGTTCTGCGACTAACTCAATGGTGCCTCTGCGAAGGGGCGTAGTTGCGCTCAATGGCCGACTTGCTTGTCGGGGACGAGCGATAATCCTGGCTTTTTCTGCTCTGGGTTTTGGGAGGACGATCATCATGCTGCGGAACTTTTTGGCTGGAACATTCGTGATTACACTCGTGTCGTCCGCGTGGGCGACGAACCTCAACATGAACGTAAAGGCGACGGCGAACAACACCAACGCCGTGACGGTTGCGCCCAATGCCCCGGTTGATTTCTACATCGAGGGGACATTGGGCGACGACCTTAACGAGGGCCTGGCCCTGGTGGGCTTCAACCTTCATTTCACGGGTGGGGCGCTCGCTGCGGATACGGTGGACATTCCCGCGGGTGCGTTCGCGTGCGGCAACCCCATGCCGGCCTTCGTGAAGCCCGAGGGCATCACCAACCCGGCCGGCTTCCAGGGAACGCTCATCAGCGGCGAGCTGGTGCAGGTCGGCGGCGGGCAAAACACCATCAGGAACACGGTCGCCAATGCCCCATTCCCGATCGGCGCAGTGCTGCTCGGCGTCGCGCGTCCGGGCGGATGTGGGACGGCCGTGATCGCTACGGGCGGTGTGACGGCGCCCGCGGCTGAGGGAAGCTACCAGCTTCACGTTCAGGAGCTTTTCGCCAACGTGATCCGCGACGGTGAGACCGGCGAAGTGTTTTACGCGACCGACGCGGCTGGCGTTGGAACGATTACGAACTTGACGATCAATGTGGTTTCGTGCCAAGCTGACACCAACAGCGTCGTTTCCAGCTCCCCAGTTACCCAGAAGAGTCTTTGGAAGACTCAACGGAACGTAGCGCGGCTCACGTTCGCGAGCAACCTGGCAGCCGTGCCTGCCATTCAGATTCGAGAACTCCTCGACGCAGGCGCCTTTGGGCCGGACCTGTCGGCGAACTTCATTATGTCGATCGAAGGTGGGACTGTCTTAAGAATCGCCGACAACGGGTCGCATCTGGCGCACCGAAAGTGGTACGCCGTTTCCAACGATGCAGATTGCGACGGACTGGCTGATTTCGAATTCCAGTTTGTGGTGCAGATCGGTGACGCCAACAACGACGGGCGCGTGCTATTCACCGACCTGGCCAACATCAACGCCGGTATCCCAACGGACCCCGCTGCGGACAGCAATCGCCGCGACATCAACGGGGACGGTCGGGTGTTGTTCACGGACATGGCGGCTGCGAACGCCAGAATCCCTTCTGATATCGTACCGAAACCGACGGGTCACTAGGCCGACGATCGACTGATCAACCTGTAATCCGCCGGGTTGGGTTTCGGCCCCTCCCGGCGGTTTTGCTTGGTGGGCGAATGCGTGACCTTGGGATCGGCGGTGGGTACGATGAAAGAGCGCCGATCGTCCGGCTGCCGAAGGCGTTGGAGCGTCCGCCACCCTTCAAATGCGAAGTGCGGGGCGCCGACCGGGCTGCTTCCTGACGGTCGCGGAACGGATGAAAGTAGAAACAGCCCGCTCCCTGACGGTCGCGGCTCTGATAAAAGGCGTTCGTACGGTGCGTCCGCGGCACGCGCTGTCAGGCGCGTAGGCCAAGTTGATCCGGGGTAGCGTCGCGGTTTATCCGCGGCGGGCCGTTACCGTTGTAACCGTGAACGTGCGCGCCGCCCATGAAGGGCGACGCCACGCGAAAACGGAACACGTTCCAGGCTCGCCGGAACGGCAATCGAAACATGCGGTATAGCCGAGAGTTGTGGATGATGGAGTGAAAAAACATTCATGGCCAAGAGCAACGCAATCCACTCCGACAAACCTACGGTCCTCCTGGTCGACGACAACGAGCAAAACCTCGAACTGCTTGAAATCTACATGGAGGACTTGTCCGATGTCCGCGTGGTGACCGCGACCAACGGGCTGGAGGCCATGGAGCGCGTCGAGAAGGACAAGCCCGACCTCATCCTGCTGGACATCATGATGCCCAAGATGAGCGGATTCGAGGTCTGCAAAAGGGTCAAGTCCGATCCGAAAACGCGGGACACGATCATCGTCATGGTGACGGCGCTCAACGAAACCAGCGACATCGAGCGGGCGGCCGAGTGCGGCACCGACGACTACATTTCCAAGCCGGTCGAGAAGAAGGCCATGGTCGATCTGGTGCGCAGCCTGCTGGCCACCAAGGCCAAGGGATAGTCGCGAAGGGAGAAACGCACGTCCGTACCGCGAGCGCCTGCCCTTTACGTCGCGTAGCGATGCCAAGGGTGAGGGAGCGGGCAACGTGGGATGCAGACGGTGGGAAGGGAACGCCCATGACCATTCACGGGACTGTTGACCGAAACAAGGCGACCTGGATTTGTGCGGCGGGGGTGTTGCTGGTGCTTCTGGGGAGCGCTCGGGCGGAAGCCGGATTTGTATTGTTCAATCCGAATCCCGCGACGACGGATGCGTCGGGAACCGTCGCCGTGGGCGTGACGATCCAGGCCGCGGAAATCGGAACCTTTGACGTGTTCGACTTGGCCCTCCAGTCTCGAGATCCGGCCCTGCGCCTCGTGGACTTCCGACCGTCGCAGGAATGGCTCGATCTGGTTTGGGGAGCGACGCCGTTTCCGATCATGCCTGTTCCGGTTGGAGTGGTTGGCGGCGTCCTGCTTACCGACGTGGCGTCGCTGTATCTTGGCGACCTCGTCATCGACGCAACTGGTGCGCCGGTCGAAGAGTACTTCGTTGATGTGTTGAATGGGAGCTACTTGGCCCACGGATTTTTCTTTGGGGATATGATGGGTGAACTGCTTTTCGGATCACCGCTGGTAGTGAACGTTCCTGAGCCTTCGCCGGCCTTCCTCATGCTCGTTTGCCTTTTGTGGGCATTGCCCACCAAACGGCCTCCGCTCTCAGACGGTCGCGGCTCTGACAAGAGGCGCCGACGGCTCACTTCGGCGCGACGCGGACCAGGCGGTAGGGCGAGAACAGGAGCTGCGAGTACGAATCGCCATCGAGGAGGAACGGTTCGGCCCGGCGATTGACGCGGCGAAGAATCTCAAACGGATCCGCCCAGAGAACGACGAGGTACATGCTTCGGGGGTCGTCGAACAGTTCGGGGTTTTGCGGCGTAGCTCCATCGGGCAATAGTCGCAATTCGTGGATGGGGTAGTCCCTTACGGGGTAGTACTCAAACGAGAGCCGCTCGGCGTCGGCCCAGTCGGGATGAGTCCGCAAATCGACGGTGAGCACGATCAAGTCCTGCGCCGGGTCAACGTGTTCGGCCAAGTACTGCGACAGTTCGCGGAAGCCCGGCTCGACGACGGTTCGTTCGGCCGCCCAGCGGTAGGCGCCGTAGGGGGCAAACGCGACCGCGAGGAGGACCGGAAGCCGTGGGTCGATGCGTCCGAACACGATCAACGGGAGGACGATTGCGGGGATGCCGGCGGAAAGCGCGTAGCGATTCACCATCGCGGGGTGCAGGCACCACGAGATCACCAGAAGGACAAACCAGCTTCCCGCGATCCACGCGAAGAGGAGTCCGACGACGTCGGATCGGCCGTCATAAATGGATGCCCACCGGTCGGTGCGCGCCGGGGGCATCGGGCGTCGGGCGGCATCCGCCCATGCGGCTTGCTGCGTCGTCGCGCGGGCCGATCCTGGACACTTCGCGTCAAAGGGAGCAGCCGCAGGATCGGAGGTGACGACTCGCGGCGTTTTGAGCGCGGCCGTGAGCCATAGGGCTGCGGCAGGGACGAGCACGAGCAACAGCCACAGCGGGCCGAAGGTGATGTCCTCGAGCACCTGCAACGCTCCGCTCCAGGTGGCCGGCTGGATCCAGTCCAAGCCCTGAAAAGTCGACGTCCGAGTCGAGAGGAAATGCGCGACGATCGGGAGGCAGAGCAGTCCCGCCGACGCGAGGGGAATCAAGGGGGCGAGGGTCCGCGGAATCCGTTGACGGTCGTCGCGGGCGAGCATCCACCAGGCGAGTTGGGCCGCGATCACCAGAACCATCAGGTAGTGGGCGTGAAGCGACAGCGCCGTGACGACGGCATACGCGGCGCCGACGCGCATCGTGGGTCGATGAACCAATCGTCGCCAAAGGGTTACCGAGACAATGCTCCCGAGGACCAGCAGGCTGTAGGGACGGGCCTCCTGACTGTACGCGATTTGCAGGGGCTGCAACGCCAGCAGGGTGATCGCGGCGAGGGCGGAGGTTTTGGTGCCATGACATGTCACCAACCACCCGGCAGCAGCGACGGCGAGCGTTCCGGCGATCATCGCGGGGAGGCGCAGCTCCCACTCGGGCGGGTGGGCATCGTCGGTGAGGGCGCGAAGGGCGAACTGATAAAGCGGCGGCTTGGTCAGTTCCGGTCCCCAGCGAAGGCTTGCTGCAGCGGGCATGCGCGAGACGCGCCAAGTGCAGAACTCGTCGGCCCACAGCGATCGTCCGCCGAGTCCGTCGGCGCGGAAGTAGACGGCCACCGTGAGGACGGCAAGGACGAGGAGCGGCACGGCCCAGGGTCGATGACCGGACGGCCTCGCGGGGGCAATACCGGGAGCTGCGCTTGTCGGGTTTTGAGGGGCCACGTGGACGGGAGTGTACCGTGTATTGGTCGATTGGTACGGTTCGGCGTGAGTTGGCGGCCTGAAAGAGCTGTTTTGCGTTATTATTGTTCTGGACACTTTATTTTTGTCCTGAAAATCGTGTTTTCAGGTGGTTGACAGGCTTTGTGGAACGCCTATGATGCTCCGTTCGCCCCTCAGATTGGGGCGACGAGTTCTTTGACAAGTGAACGGGTTTGTCGTCGTGGGAATGCGAGGCGGTTGGCGGCCGCGTCTGATTTCGGTCGTCGCCCGCATGATCGGCCCGCAGAGGTGTCAAGCCTTGACGCTGAGCGGGTTTGGTATCGCCGGTTCTACCAGGAGCCGGCGGCTAACATTCTTAAAGACGTGAGAGTGTAAGCCACAATAAAATGGTCGATTCTGACCGTTCGTGCCGGAGACGGCACGGGCGATAGGAGCGAACATCAAACTGAAGAGTTTGATCCTGGCTCAGAACGAACGCTGGCGGCGTGGCTAAGGCATGCAAGTCGAGCGGACCTTGGTGAGGGGTAACCCGAGCCTTGGTTAGCGGCGAACGGGTGAGGAATTAGATAGGCAACGTACCCTGGACACGGGAATAGCGGCGGGGGCAACCCCTTTGCGAAAGCGCCGGTAATACCCGATGATCCCGCGGGGTCGCATGACCCTGCGGGCAAAGCTCCGACGGTCTGGGATCGGCTTATCTCCTATCAGCTAGTTGGTAGGGTAACGGCCTACCAAGGCGGCGACGGGTAGCGGGCGTGAGAGCGTGACCCGCCACATCGGGACTGAGACACGGCCCGGACACCTACGGGTGGCTGCAGCAACGAATATTCCGCAATGGACGCAAGTCTGACGGAGCGACGCCGCGTGCAGGAAGAAGTCCTTCGGGATGTAAACTGCTGTCAGGGGTGAGGAACATTGACCAGCCCCAGAGGAAGCATCGGCTAACTCCGTGCCAGCAGCCGCGGTAATACGGAGGATGCAAGCGTTGTTCGGAATCACTGGGCTTAAAGGGCGTGTAGGCGGGTCGGCAAGTGTCGGGTGAAATCCCTCGGCTCAACCGAGGAACTGCCCGGCAAACTTCCAATCTTGAGGCAGGTAGAGGTCACTGGAACGACGGGTGGAGCGGTGAAATGCGTAGATATCCGTTGGAACGCC
>JBBTCJ010000057.1:0-4323 GCA_038043285.1 Planctomycetota bacterium
TATGCCACAGGATGCAGCCTTTATCTATCCCCTCGGTGAGAAATCCGGGCTAGGCGTTTTGCAGCGTCCTCAACTCTGCGACGGTCGGCCGGTCATCGTCATTGGTGGACGGACTCTTGCGCGTGCGGATATGATCCCCGACGATGCGGATCGGCTTCCCCTGGACTCTCCAGCGCTACATCCTTCGCGAGATGGGCAAGACTTTCGCGCTAACGGCGATCGCCTTGACCGGCGTGGTTGGACTGGGGTGGAGCGTCCGGGAAATGATCCGGCTGGGGGAGGTAACGCCCGGGCAACTCGTCCGCCTGGTTCTGTGGCTGATGCCGCTGGCGGTCGCCCTGACGCTTCCGATTGCGGCGCTGTTCAGCGCCGCGGCGACCTACGGGCGGCTCAGCGCCGACAATGAGTTCGTTGCCTGCCGAAGCGGCGGAATCAACCTGCATTGGCTGCTGCTTCCGCCGGTGCTGTTGAGTTTGGTGTCCGCGGTCGCCACCTTCGCACTGGTGAACTTCATTATTCCGGGGATGGCGCGGGGAGTCGATGAGTTGGTGCGCGCCGACCTGGGCGTTCTGGTGCAACAGCGGCTGAACAGCCCGCGGGGGATCGCCCTGGGCCACGGGCGCGGGTTCGCCGAATCGAGCGAAGTCGACGCGGCCAACAACCGCATCACCCTTTATCGAGCGGCGTTCATCGAGGTCGACGAGGGCGAATGGGTTCGCTACGGATCCGCCGAGCGCGCCGTGCTGAACATTGAGCATCACGACGGCGGCCTTCGGGCGAAGGGTTGGATGGACGGGGTCAGCCTGTACGACCGGGCCAAGGGCAACTTCAGCGACATCGCCCGCCTGGACCTTCCGCCCAACGAAATTCCCAAGGTGGTTCCGGAAGAGATCCGGTTCCTCAACCTGTTTGAGTTGTTGAAGTACGGATCGGACCCCACCGGATGGCGTGAGGTCCGGGAGAAGCTGGAACGCGTCCGGCTGGCATCGGGGCGATCGCGGACGTACGACCGGTTGCTGCGGGACTGGCAGGTCGCCCAGTCGTTGATCCTTGAAGACGATTCCATGCGTTTGGATATCCGCGCCAAGACGGCGGGGCGCATTCCACGAGACGGGGGGCTCGAATTGGGCGAGGCGGAGATTGAGCTTCGCCAGGGGGAGCGTGAGCGGACGTACACGGCGGCCCGCGCCGTAATTGAGACGACGCGGGGCGATTCAATCAGCGAATGCGGTGTGCGCGTCGAAGCGTACGACGTCGTTGGGCGCGCCGGCGAGTCGACCGTACGTCGGGCGAAGGAGACCTTCGGACCCATTGCCATGCCGCCGGACGTGGTGCGGGAAGCGGCGGGGATTTCGAACCGCGAATTGCTGGAACCGGCAGACGACTCGGCGGGTGGTGACCACCCCGTGGCCCAGGCGCGGCGCGACGCGCGCGAGGCCCTCGCCTCCACCGTGCGCCGGATCGAGGCGACGCTGCACGAACGATTTGCCTTCAGCTTCAGCGTGCTGGTGCTGGTGGTGCTTGGGGCGACGTTGGGGATCGTTTTCCGCGGGGCGCACGCGATTGTCGCGTTCGGCATCAGCTTCGTGCCGTCGCTGCTGGTGATCGTCACCATTGTGATGGGCAAGCAGCTCTCGCAAAACGCCGCGACGCACGTGATCGGGCTGATCGTGGTGTGGCTGGGCATCGTCGTGGTGGGCGGTCTGGACTGGTGGACGCTGATGCGGGTGCTGCGACGATGACCATCCTTGATCGATACCTGATGCGATCGTTGTTGGAGAATTACCTCATCGGGCTTGGGGTGATGCTGAGCCTCTACGTGGTCTTCGACATGTTCGTGAACATGGACGAGTTCACCGAGCACGGGTATCCGGCATGGACGGTGTTGGGGAACATGGTTGACTATTACGGTCCCAACCTGCTGCTGTATTTTTCCCAGATGTCGGGGGTGATTACACTTTTTGCCTGCACGGCCGCCCTGGCGCGTATGCGCAAGCAAAACGAGTTGACCGCATTTCTCGCCTCGGGCGTCAGCCTTTATCGCGTCGCCCGACCGGTTCTCATCTTCGGCGTGGTCGTCACCGGATTGTTGGTGGTTGACACGGAGGCGGCCATCCCCGCCGTGGCGCACCGGCTGGCTCGGGATCGGGACGACGTGGACGGACAGCGGGCGTATGAGGTGCTGTTCCTCCGGGATCGCGGCGGGGCGTTGCTTTCCGCCGGCAGGTTCCATCCGCGGCGGCGCGATCTGGAGCGAATGCTGGTTCTGTTTCGGGACGGAGGCGGGGACATCACCGCCAGTCTGGAGGCGGACCGGGCGGTGTGGGAGCCGGCCGACGACACTCGACCGGAGGGGAGATGGCGGCTCGATCGCGGCAAGCTCACCCAGCGCCGTGTCGGTGACGCACGAGCCTTGGGGCCGCGCGAGGAGCAGGAGATTACTTATCCCCAATACTATGCAAGCGACCTCAGCCCCGAAGCCATTCAACTGCGCCAATCCACGAGTTGGATTCGGTTCCTGAGTCTTACCGATCTTCGCGCGTTGGAAGCATCGCAGACGGTGGATCGCGGGTCGATCGTCCAAACCCGGCACGGGCGCATCGCCGCGCCGATCGTCAGTTTGTTGCTGGTATTGCTCGGCGTTCCCTTTTTTCTCGACCGTGCGCCGGTCAACGTGCTCACGGACGCGGGGAAGTGCATCCTCGTTTGCGGGCTGTGCTACGTGACGGCCTTCGTCGGTCAAAGCGTGCGCACGGGGACCGAATCCGCGCTGCCGACGTGGATTCCCATCTTTCTGTTCGGTCCGGCGGCGATCGTGATGCTTGACCGGGTCAGGACATGACCGACTCGAGTCGCCGCGGCTGCCGTGCGATCCCCGGAGCGGCACTTTTCGTCGTTTGCCGTCTTGGGCGCGGCTGGCTCCTTATTTTCGCCGGCGCGGCGGCTTATAGTCATCCTTCAGCTGCTTGATGATTCGGCGGTTGGCGATTTCGTCGGCGGGCGACATGCTGTCGATGATGAGCCTGCCATCGAGGTGGTCGGCCTCGTGCTGCCAAACGCGAGCGAGAAGTTCGGTCGCCTCGACGCGGACGGGTTGACCGTCCAGGTCGAGGGCTTCCATGACGGCCCGCATCGCCCGACGCATGGCGACGTTGACGCCCGGAAGCGAAAGGCAACCCTCCTCGCGGAGTTCGCCGCCGGACAACTCAACGAACCGTGGGTTGACGTATACCGCGTCGCCTTGCGGCTCCTCGGTCGGGTTGCAGACAAAAAGCCGGACGCTCCGCCCGACCTGGGGGGCGGCCAACCCAACTCCCTTGGCCTCATGCATGAGCTGGAGCATGCGCGCGGCCAGTGCTTTCACCCCGTCGTCAATCTTGCGCACCGGGGAGGCTGACGCCAGGAGAACGGGGTCGGGATAATGTATAATCTTGAGACGACTGAGGTCTTGACGCTTCACGCACCGGCTCCGACGACAAATGGGGGGCGCGGAGCCCATGGATTCGGGAACCTTGACACCCCTGCCGCGCGAGATACTATGTGGTGTTTGGTGAATGTAAAGGGTGGTTTGGATTGTTCAGCCCCAGCGTGGAACTGCCCCGACGTCAGGCCGGCGGCACGTCGGTCGTGATCGCGACGGCATTTCGATTCGAACCGTTCATCGCCATCGAAGCATGGTCCGCGGACGGCGTTTCCCACTTGGCGAACCAAAGACGACCTTGATCGGCAAGAAAAACATTGAATCCGACCTGCCTGCACCGGACGCCAACGCCCGTTTGACCGTCAGCGCGGAGGACAAGACGAAGGCGGGCAAGTGGTTCGACCGCGCGAGGGAGCTGGGGGACAAGCGGCAATTCGACTACGCGATCGAGTATTACGTCAACGGTCTGGAGTTTTGGCCCGACGCGGTTGACGAGGCATGTAAGGCGTTGCACGGGTGCGCGGTGGCGCGAAAACAGCTCGGCGGGAAGAAGCCGGGGCTGAAGGACTCCATGACCCGTTCCACGTCGGACAAAGACGCTAAGAAGGCCTACGTCAACGCGTTGTGGCTGTTCGGCCATGAACCCGACAACCTGAGCTACATGGAGGCGGTGGTGCGGAATGCGGGACGGCTCCGCGCCGAGAACGCCGCCAAGTGGGCGACGGGTGTGTACACGAAAGCCCTGGAAGCCAACGCGAAAGCGGGTACCAAGCAGTTTCAATCGCTGTGTCAGCTCACGGAGGAGTTGGGCGATCGCGCCGGCGCCCGCGGGGAGGTCGCATTCGGCGTCGAGGTGTACCAGATGGGCGTCGAGGTGGTGCAGCTCTGGCGGCGGCGGACGG
>JBBTCJ010000058.1:0-3475 GCA_038043285.1 Planctomycetota bacterium
CCCTGCGCGGACCACGTGCTGCGTTTCGCCACGCGAATCGTCCGAGCCACGCGCGTTGGTCGTCCGGATGCGCCCAAGATCGTCAAGGACTACGTGGCCTGGGGAGCGGGTCCGCGGGCGTCGCAGAATCTGGTGCTCGCGGGCAAGGCCCGGGCGATTCTCAAGGGCCGTTTCCTCGTCGGGGTGGAGGACATCCGCTACGCGGCGTATCCCGTCCTGCGGCACCGCATCCTCACGAACTTCAACGCGGAAGCGGATGGAGTGAGCAGCGACGAGATCATCACGCAGTTGCTGGAGTCGGTGTCGGCGGATGCGCCGGGAAGTTTGGATTCGGCCATGGCGTCGCGGGTCTTCGCCTCGACGGACTCCGCCGACGAGCGATGAACTAGGGAGGCGCGCGGAAACACGTCACCCTGACCAGCTACAGGCCGCGTTGCGCGCGTCAGGAAGGCGAAGAACGGAAACCTCCATGGAGGCCGCCCGGCACGACTATCGCAAGTACCTCGACCCGAGGGTGCTTGCTCGAATCAGCGGGTTGGAATTGCGCGCCCGGCTGATCGTTGAAGGGTTCTTCAGCGGGATTCATCATAGCCCGCATCACGGTTTGTCGATCGAGTTCGCCGACCATCGAGCCTACGTCCAGGGGGACGACCTGAAGCACATTGACTGGAAAGTCTATGCCAAGACCGACAAGCATTACATCAAGGAATACGAACAGGAGACGAACCTCAACCTGATGCTGGTGGTGGATAGCAGCGAGTCGATGGGGTACCGGTCGGAGCAGGCGGCCTTGTCGAAGCACGAGTATGCGACGTCGCTGGCGGCGGCGCTGGCGTACCTGACCCTCCAGCAACAGGATGCCGTGGGGCTGGCGACGTTCGACGAGCACCTGCGGCACTTTCAACGGCCGTCCAACAACGCCCATCACTGGAAGACGTTGGTTCACGAACTCGACGGGCGGGTCGGACCGGCGAAGACTTCGCTGGGGCGCGTACTGACCGAGTTGGCGGAACGCCTTCACCATCGTCTGCTGATCGTGCTCGTCAGCGACCTCTTCGACGATCCGGCGGCGATTCTTCGCGGGTTGAAACAGCTGCGCTATCGGAAGCACGAGGTGATCGTGTGGAACGTCTGGGATCCCGCGGAGCTGAACCTCCCGTTTCGCGGACCGACCGAGTTTCGCGGACTGGAATCCTCCGGAAGGCTGTTGTGCAATCCGGACGCGCTTCGCGCGCGCTATCTGGAGGAAGTCGGCGCCTTTCAGAATCAGCTACGCACCGGCTGCGGGCAGATGTTGATCGACTATGTGCTGTACAGCAGCGCGACCCCGCTGGACGCCGCGCTGAGCGGATACCTGGCGACGCGCAGCGCGAGGTTGCGCCAGCGAAGCTCGCGCGTCCTGGGTGGCGGATAAAGCGATGGGTCCAGTGGAAACGACAGGCTGGACACCGCATTCCGGTATGCCCCAGGTGGACGGGGTTCTGGCGGCCATACCTTTCGTGCATCCATCGCTCGCGCTCACGGCTCTGGCGGCCTGCGGCATTCCGATCCTGATTCACCTGCTCAATCGACGGCGTTTTCGTCGTGTTCCGTGGGCGGCGATGAGTTTTCTGTTGGCCGCCAGTCGCCGCAGCGCGAAACGATTGCGGCTGGAACAATGGATGTTGATGGCCGTGCGACTGGGAATGGTGGCCCTTTTCGGCTTTGCGGTCGCTCGTCCGTATCTCCCGGCGGAGTGGAACGGGCAGGTCTGGCGGATGGCGGGTCTGGGCGGTTCGCGGATTCATCGGGTGATGGCGTTGGACAACTCGTTGTCGATGAACGCCGGTGCGGCTTCCAACGCAGGCGCCGCGTCGCGCTTTCTGGCGGCGAAGGAATGCGCCCTGCGTCTGCTGGAGTCGTTCCCGCCCACCGACTCCGTGAGCCTGGTGACCATGGCCCGGCCGGCGGAGCAAGTCATCGCCCATGCATCGCTGGATCGACGATTGGTGCGAGAGCGGCTGGCCGCGATGAGCGCCACGCAGCGGAGTCCGGACACGGCGGGAGCGCTGACGGCGGCACTGGAGATTCTTCGCAGTTCGGACGTGCCTGCGTCCAATCGGGCGCTCTACGTCATTTCGGATTTTCCGCGGACGGTGTGGGAGCCGTCGACAACCGATCCGTTGGAGGACCAAGGATCCTCTCAAAGCCCCGGGCCGCACGGGCTTCTGGTGGGTGGAGACACCGGCGGGATGCCGGCGCCGCCTGGGATTCTTCTCGGCAGTCCTAGAATGGACCGGTCAACCGGCGAGGTCATCGGTTTGGCCCGAAGGCTGTCGGATGAGCTTCGAGAGTCCAGTGCGGGAGTGAACTTCATTCACGTTGGCGATGCGGGCGTCGGCAACCTGGCCATCGCCGACCTCTCCTGCGAATCGCCGATGGTGGGGGTGGATCTGCCCGTGCGAATCGGGGCAACGCTGGTGAACTTTTCCTCGCAAGCGGTGCGCCGAGCGGAGGTTCAGCTTCGGCGCGACAACGAAATTATTCGGCGCGAGCCTTCGCCGATTATCTTGCCGGGAGAGTCGGTGCGCGTGGACTTCGCCACCGAGTTCAATTCGCCGGGGACGCACATCCTGGAGGCGCGCCTTTCCGTGGAAGGCGACAATGCTCTCTCCGAGGACGACGTCCGGTCATTGTCGCTGGAAGTGAAGGCGGCGACGGGGGTGCTGATCGTGGACGGCCGACCGGGGGCCAAGCTGCTCGACGGTCAGGCAGGCTACCTCGCGACGGCTCTGGATCCGCGCGTGCCGTCGTCGGAGCGCGCCGCTGCCGTGCCTCGCCCGACTTCCGTGGGGCGACGCACAGTCCAGCGCAGCCTGGTCAACGCCAAGGTGATCGACGTGGCGGAACTGGAGACGGAGCCGCTTCCCTCGTACGACGCGTTGATGCTTTGCAACGTGGCGAGGCTCTCAGCCGAACAGTGGAATCTTGTCTCGCGCTACGTCCGCGACGGCGGAGGGCTGCTGGTGTTCATGGGCGATGCCGTGGCGGTGGACAACTACAACCGATTCGGGTTCGCCGGCGGGCAGGGAGTATTGCCGGGCGAGCTTCGGCGGGCGGTCGACTTTGCCTCCCTGCGCGGGGTCGAGGGATCCGCCGACGCGCACGCCGAGACGGTTGGACATTTCGCCGCTGATAAGCTGACGCACCCGCTGGTGGCGGAGTTCGCGGACCGCCCGGACAGCGGACTCTTCGTCGCCCGCGTACCACGGTACATGCCGATCACGGTCGATCCACAGCGTGCGGAGGTGCCCCTGCGTTACTCCAACGGCGATGCGGCTTGGATCGCTTCGGGCCACGGCTCCGGTCGCGTGCTGGTCTGCACGACCACGGCCAACATGGAATGGAACAACCTGCCCGCCAAGGGGGACTATGTCTCGCTCATGCTCAACGCGGTGTCGTTCCTGCGTTCGCGGCACGGTGACCGGCGCAACCT
>JBBTCJ010000059.1:0-1625 GCA_038043285.1 Planctomycetota bacterium
CCCCCCCCCCCCCGTTTTAGGCCAAGCGGTCGATCCTGAGGAACCCGAAACGATTCCCTTACGTTCAGAACAGTCTGGCATCATTCCCTTGGAAGAAGGCCGGGCGGCGGAGCGCGACGCGCCTGCCAACCGAAAAGCCCGAACCGGGCCGATCGTGGCCGTCGTCTGTGAACCGTGCTATTCGGGGATTGTTCTCGTCGAGGAAGCCGTGGAAGCGGAGGTGGCGGGTCGGATGACTGCCCTGGCGTGCCGTCGCGGCGGTAGGCCCACCCCCAAGGAAAGTACATTTCTTGTTAACCCACTGCATATCTGCAACAGGAGATTGGCGATGACAAGACTACGAAGACGTGCAAAAGTCTCAAAAAATCCGCAGGTACGGAGCATCGCGCGGACTGAAACCCGCGGCTCAGGGGGACGAGTTGTGTGTGCTCCAAGCCTCGCTCTGCAACTCCTGTTTTCCGTCATGGGGGTGGTGGCGGGCGGGCAAACGGGCATCGCCCAGACGACCCGGCACGTGGACGACGCCGCCTGTCCGGGGGTGGGAACTGGAACCCTCGCCGACCCGTTCTGCTCGATCCAGGCAGCCATCGACGTCGCCTCCAACGGGGACACCGTTCTGGTCCAGGACGGGAGGTACAACGAAGTCATCAACTTCGTGGGCAAGGCCATCACTGTCCGCAGCCTCAACGGAGCCGCCTCGACCATCATCGACGCAACCGGGCTGAACCTCCCCGTCGTGCAGATCAAGTCCGGGGAAGGACGCGACTCGGGCCTGATCGGATTTACGATCACGGGAGGGTTTGCCTACGGTGGAAACAGTGGCGGGACCGGGGGAGCAGGGCTGCGGGTGTCCGGCAGCAGTCCAACCGTGGCGAATTGCAGCTTCGTCAACAATGAGACGAGGACCATCTCCTTGTATTCCGCTTTCGGGGGAGCCATCTACTGCGGGAGTGGCGCTCCGTTATTCGCCAACTGTATTGTCCGTGATAACGTGGTCGACGGCAGCGGTTGGGGAGCCTGGGGTAGCGGTATCTATATGGGCGCGAGCTGCGCCGCCACGGTGACGGATTGCACCTTCACTCGCAACCGAGGCGGTCCCTGGGACCATCCTTCCACGGTTTTCGGGGTTTCGGCGACGCTCACCAACTCCATCGTTTGGGGAAACTCGCAACCCCCGGGGGCCCTGGGACAGATTGAGGGGACCCTGGTCGTGACGTACAGCGACGTGGAAGGTGGGTGGACCGGTCCAGGAGGGGCAGGCAACGTCGTTGTCGACCCGAAATTCGCCGACCCGGATGGTCGCGACAACGTGGCAGGAAACCTCGACGACGACCTGAGGATTGGTCCTGACTCCCCGTGCATCGACGCCGGGGCCAACGCAGCCGTACCCCCCGACCTGTTCGATCTGGACCACGATGCGAACGCCGCCGAGCCGATCCCGTGGGACCTTGCGGGGAAAGCGAGGTTCACCGACGTGAGCGGGACGCCGGACACCGGGGCCGGGGTCGCGCCCATCGTGGACCTGGGCGCGTATGAGTATCAACCCTCCATCCCCGCAGCCTCCAGCTTGGGGGTGGGGCTTTTCGGGGTCGGAGTGCTTGGGATCGGTGGAGCACTGCTGGCGC
>JBBTCJ010000060.1:0-23036 GCA_038043285.1 Planctomycetota bacterium
TTTGTGCTTCACGCATCTGCCGGGCCGTCCGATAGTATCGTTGAACGTGGGCTGCGCGGCCCGATCCGCCGCGTAGCCGCGCTCTGTTGTTGCCTGAGGAAGTCGCCCGCGCCGCGCGGCGTTGGAGCGAGCCAAGCAGATCGTTTTCGCGGAACGAGGTTGGACCATGAAGAATGACAGACTCGCCGTCTTGGCACTGGGAATCGTCGTGGCTGCCGCGTGCTCGCCCGTGGTCCTGGCCGGTGACGAGAAGGACGAAGCGGAGGGGATGTCCGCCGGCACTTTCGCCGGAATGAAGTTTCGTTCGATCGGTCCGGCGCTGATGTCCGGGCGGATCTGCGACTTTGCGGTCGATCCCAACGACCCCAGTCATTACTTCGTGGCCGCCTGTTCCGGCGGCGTGTGGAAAACCGAGAATGCCGGCATCACTTACGCGCCGGTTTTCGACGGCGAGGGGTCGTTCTCCATCGGTTGCGTGACCTTGGACCCCAAGAACCCCTACGTCGTCTGGGTCGGCACGGGTGAGAACAACAGTCAGCGAAGCGTCGCCTTCGGCGACGGCGTCTACCGCTCGCGCGACGGCGGGAAAAGCTGGGAGAACCTGGGGCTGAAGGAGTCCGAGCACATCGGGAAGATCGTCATCGATCCGCGCGACTCGAACGTGGTGTACGTCGCGGCGCAGGGTCCGTTGTGGCGTTCCGGCGGAGATCGCGGACTCTACAAGACCATGGACGGCGGCAAGACCTGGCAGCGCGTCCTTTACGTCAGTGAAGACACGGGCATCAACGAAGTGTACCTGGACCCGCGCGACCCCGACGTCTTGTTCGCCACGGCGTATCAGCGGCGTCGGCACGTCTGGACGCTGATCGACGGTGGACCGGAAGGGGCGATCTACAAGTCCACCGACGCGGGGAAATCCTGGCGGAAGGTCGCCAGCGGCATACCCGACGTGGACAAAGGGCGCATCGGAATGTGCATCCCGGCGACCCGTCCCGACACGGTGTATGCGGTCGTCGAGGCGGCGGAGGAAAAGGGCGGGTTCTTCCGCTCCACCGATCGCGGAGAGACCTGGGAAAAACGCAGCAGCTACGTCAGCGGCGGCCCGCAGTACTACAACGAACTGATCTGCGACCCGGTCGACGCCGACACCGTCTTCGCCGTCGATACCTTCATGCAGTTCACCGCTGACGGTGGAAAGACGTTTCAACGCCTGCCCGGAGAGCACAAGCACGTCGACGACCATGCCCTGTGGATCAACCCGAAGAACACCGGCCACATGCTTGTTGGCTGTGACGGCGGAATCTATGAAACGTATGATCGGGCCAAGAACTGGGACTTCAAAGCCAATCTGCCGATCACCCAGTTCTATCGCGTCAGCGTGGACAACTCTACGCCGTTTTACTACGTCTACGGCGGGACGCAGGACAACAACTCCCAGGGCGGCCCGTCCCGCACCCGCAGTCCGGGCGGCATTGCCAACGAGGACTGGTTCATCACCGTGGGCGGCGACGGGTACGAAACCGTCGTCGATCCCAACGATCCGAACGTGGTGTACAGCCTGTGGCAGTACGGCGGGCTGGTCCGGCACGATCGGCGGAGCGGGGAGACCGTGGACATCAAGCCGCGCGAAAAACCCGGCGAGGAACCGTTGAAATGGAATTGGGATTCACCGTTGATCCTCAGTCGGCATAGCCCGACGCGGCTCTACTTCGCGGCCCAGAAGCTTTACCGCTCCGACGACCGTGGCGACAGCTGGACGTGCATCAGCGACGACCTGACGCGAAAGCTCGACCGCGATCAACTCAAGGTCATGGGCAAGATTCAGAGCATTGACGCAGTGGCCAAGAACCGGTCCACGTCGTTCTACGGAAACTGCGTGTCGCTGGACGAATCGCCCGTGGTGGAAGGTCTCATGTACGTAGGCTCCGATGACGGGGTTATCAGCGTCACCGAGGACGCAGGCACGAACTGGCGGCGAACCGAGCTGTTCCCGGGCATCCCGGACAATACCTACGTCAGTTGGGTCCGCGCCTCGCAGCACGACGCCAACGTCGTCTACGCCTCGTTCGACAACCACAAGAACGGAGACTTCAAACCCTACGTTCTCAAGAGCACCGATCGCGGAAGAACCTGGACCTCCGTCACCGGCGACCTGCCTGATCGGCAGATCATCTATCACGTCATCGAGGACCACGTCAATCCCAAGCTCCTCTTCGTCGGCACCGAATTCGGCGTGTATTTCACCGTAGACGGCGGAACGAAGTGGATTCGCCTTAAGGGCGGGTTGCCCACCATCGCCGTACGCGACATCGACATCCAGAAGCGTGAAAACGACCTCGTGCTCGGGACTTTCGGCCGCAGCTTCTACGTCCTCGACGACTACTCGCCGTTGCGAACCATCGACGAGGAACTGCTCAAGAAGGACGCCGTGCTGTTCTCCGTGAAACCGGCGCTGCGTTACGTCGAGACCAGCCGTCTGGGCGGCGGGTCGGGTCGCGCGGAACAGGGAGCCTCCTTCTTCCTGGCCCCCAATCCTCCCTACGGGGCGGTGTTCACCTATTACCTGAAAGAGAAGCTCCAGACGCGCAAGGAAAAGCGCCGCGAGGAGGAGAAGAAGGCCTCCAAAGCGGGCAAGACCCCCAAGTTTCCCACGATCGAGGAGCTTCGCGCCGAAGACGAGGAGAAGGAGCCGAAAGTTTTCCTGACCGTGCGCAACGAGGCCGGCGAGGTCATCCGTCGCATCGACGCCTCGCGTGAAAAGGGCTTACAGCGGACGTCCTGGGATCTGCGCGATCCGTCGCTGCGTCCGACGCAATTGAGCGCTCCCACCGATCTTCCGCCGTGGGTGCGGCTGCCCGCCGGACCGTTGGCCCTGCCGGGAACGTACACCATCACGCTTTCCAAGGAAGTCGACGGTGTGGTGGCCGATTGGGCCGGTCCGGAGAAGTTCGAGGTGGTCCCGCTCGAATTGGCCACCTTCGCCGCCAAGGACCGGGCCGAGGTGATGTCGTTTCATCGCCAGACCGCGCGGCTGCAACGGGCGGTGCTCGGATCGCTTCGGGCGGCCGACGAAGCCGGCAACCGCATTGCGCATCTGCGCAAGGCATTGACCGACACACCGTCCGCGGACGCTGCCCTGCTGGCCGACGTGCAGAACCTCAACAAGCGTCTGTTGGACTTGCAAACCAAGCTCCGCGGCGATCAGACGCTCGGCAAGCACGAGCGCCCGGCGCCGCCCTCCATCGCTGAGCGCGTGGACACAGCCATTGACTGGTACGTCACCTCCGCCCCGACCAAGACGCAGCGTGAGGCCTACCAGTTCGCCGCCGACGAGTTCGGCCCGCTTCTTGCCGACCTGCGGAAACTCATGGAGACGGACCTCAAGCAATTCGAGGCCAAGCTGGAGCAGGCCGGCGCCCCCTGGACGCCGGGCCGACTGCCCGAATGGAAGCCGGGAAACGAGTAGACCTTACCTGCTACGGGAAGCGTGCAGGCGCTGCTCATGCGGGGCGGTGGACTTCGGCAGTGGCGTAAAGTGTGCTCCGCACGCCACGAGGCCGACGGCGGGCATAGCCCCTGTTACCAGGCCGCCTTGGGCAGGGCATTGAACCCGCTTCTCAAATCGGCGCTCACGGCGTGGGTGTTTGCAATTCCAGTGGTTTGATGTCCGGCGGAATGAAGCTCCGGTCGATCAGGTCGGACATCTCGATGGGGCGCTCGAGAATGCCGAGCTTGAGGGCCATGTCATGAATCCGCTGCAATTCAACGTCCGTCGGGGTGAGCATTCGATAGCTCACGCGGTCGGGCGGCTGCGTCAGCACGTAGCGCAGGAGTTTTTCGTCCTGGCGAAAGTACGGCGCCGCCACCTGGGCTGCTTCCAGGCGATGGGTCTCGGCCCACTCGCCGCTCTCGGCGATCCCGCGAACCAGATCCTTGACCATCTCCGGATGTTCACGAATGAGCTTCTCGGTCACCACCAGCACGCAGGAGATGAACGCCGGCCAAATGTCCTTCGCGTGATAGAGCACGCGGCCGGTCCCGTCCAGCTCCGCCCGCGCGGCGTGGGGTTCGCCGACGAAGTAACCGTCGATGGCGCCGACGGCCAGCGCTCCGGGCATGTCCGGCGGCGGAAGCTCGACGAACTTGATCTCCTCCGCGCCGACGCCCTGGTCCTCCATCAGTTTGTGGATGACCAGGTTCTGGTTGCTGTACTTGCTGGGAATGGCGAACGTCTTGCCGACCAGTCCGCGGAGGTTTTCCGCCGGGCTGTCCTTGCGCACCATGACCGTCGAACCGTCGCGATGGCCGAGGTAGCAGACCCTCACGGGCACGCCCTGCTCGCGCAGCTTCATCGCCAGGGGAACGATCATGAAGGTCGCGTCAAGCCGACCGGTCTTGATCGCTTCCACCACCGTGGGGAAGTCCATGAATCGTTGCGACTCGAACCGAGTCGTGGCGCTGGTCCGCGACGCGAAGTCGGTGACCGGGCACGTCAGATGTCAGGTCACGGGCAGGAAGCCGACGCGCAGCGCGGGTCGCTGCGACGCAATCTCCGTCGCCGGCGCCTGCTCCCAGGGCCTGAACCGCAGCACTCCAAGAGCGGTCACCAGGAGGGCAAGTCCCATACCCCATTTCACCGGCCAGCTGATCTTCATCGTTGGTACTCCTTCGCGCGACTTTGCTCGCGTACACGGCGCCCACGGCGACTTCCCGGACCGATGTTATATCACGCCGGCACGACTTCGCCGAATCTCGTGGGGGCCGCGGTGAGAACGCCCTGAAGCCCGTGACGCGGCGGCTGACGAATGCCGGAAACCCACGGATTGTTGACCGAATCCGCGCCTCGCCATAGCCTTGTGTCGAACCGCGCCGCAGCTTCGCAAAACCGGAAGGCATGGGTTCTGCAAGGGGCGCATGGCAACGTTGGCGCAAGGGAGGGTTGCGCCTTCCAGACGATCAAGCGACCGCGCGGGCTGAAGCCCGCGTCGCAAGACGGTCCGACTCTACGGAGTGATAAATCATGGCGGTTCGTGTCGGCATCAACGGATTCGGGCGGATCGGGCGGCTGGCGTTCCGGGCGATGTTCAAGCGGCCCTCGGAGTTCGAGATCGTCGCCATCAACGACCTCAGCGACGCCAAGATTCTGCGGCCGCTGTTGAAATATGACTCGGTGCATAGCCGCTTCCCCGGCACGGTGGAGGCGCGCGACGGAGCGCTCATCGTCGGCGGCAAGGAGGTCAAGGTGCTGGCCGAACGAGCGCCGGCTAATCTGCCCTGGGGCAAGCTCGGGGTTGACGTGGTACTCGAATCGACCGGGGCGTTCACGGCCCGCGGAGGAGAAAAGGGCGGTTACGGTGACCATCTGAAAGCCGGCGCCAAGCGGGTCATCCTCAGCTCGCCCGCCAAGGATGAACCGGACCTGACCGTCGTGCTGGGCGTCAACGATCACATGCTGTCGGCCAAGCACACCTGTATTTCCAACGCAAGCTGCACGACCAATTGCCTCGCGCCGGTGGCCAAGGTGCTGCACGAATCGTTCGGCATCGTCGAAGGTCTGATGACCACGGTGCACGCCTACACCAACGATCAACAGGTCGCTGACCTCGTACACAAAGATCCTCGTCGCGCCCGGGCAGCGGGGGTGAACATCATTCCGACGACTACCGGGGCGGCCAAGGCGGTCGGCAAGGTTCTTCCGGAGCTTAACGGCAAGCTCAACGGCTTCGCCCTGCGCGTCCCCGTCGCCGATGGTTCAATCGTCGACCTGGTGGTCACGCTGAAGAAATCCGTCACCGCAGCGGAGGTCAACACCGCACTGAAGATCGCGGCCGAGGGAAAGCTGCGGGGCATCCTCGAATACAGCGAGGATCCGCTGGTGAGCACCGACATCGTCGGCAATCCGCACAGCTCAATCATCGACGCGGAGAGCACCATGACCATGCCCAGTCCCGGCGGGAACATGGTCAAGGTGGTGGCGTGGTACGACAACGAGTGGGGCTACGCCTGCAGAACGGCCGACCTCATTGCTTGCGTGGCGAAACTGTGATCCGAGCCGCGACGTAGCCGCAAGAGAATATCGAATGGCGAAGAGCGATGAGCGGAGACTGATGGAGAAAAAATGAGAGCCGACGAGATTCGCGCCCACGTGCGGAGACACCCTTTTCAGCCGATCCGGGTCTTTGTTTCGGATGGCTCATTCTATGACGTTCTGCATCACGATTTCATGCTCGTGGGTCGCACCGAAGTGATCATCGGACTGTCCTCCAGTCCGGACGAATTCCCGGATAAGAAGGCCTATTTGGATCCCGTCCACATCACACGCATCGAGCCCATCAACGGCAAGCGGGTTCGGACGCGACGGCGAAGAAAATAACGGCGCACGCCTGGGAGCATGGGTGATTCTGAAAGTGGTAGGGCACCGTGAAGAAGAGCATTGATCAAATCACCGTTCGCGGCAAGCGGGTCTTGATCCGCCTCGATCTGAACGTGCCCCTGGATGGCACGGGTCGGATCACCGACGATCGGCGGATTCGCGCCGCTTTGCCGACGGTCAAGAAGCTCGTCGAAGGCGGCGGGCGCCTCGTCATCATGAGTCATCTCGGCCGGCCCGACGAGGAACCCGAACACAAGCACAAGTACACCCTCGCCCCGGTTGCGGCGCGGCTCGGCGAGTTGCTGGGTCGGCCGGTGGAGCTGCTGCCCGATTGCGTCGGACCGGCAGTCGCCGCCGCCGTCGCTCGGCTGCAGGACGGCCAGGCGTGCATGTTGGAAAACGTCCGCTTCCATCCCGCGGAAACGATCAAGGACAAGAAAACCGCCGAAAAGCCCACGCTCAAACAGGAAAAGGAATCGTTCGCCCGGCAGATCGCCGACCTCGGCGACGTCTACGTCAACGACGCCTTCGGAACCTGTCACCGCGACAACGCGAGCATGTTCACGGTTCCACAACGGATGCAGGGCAAGCCCCGCGTCGTCGGATACCTCGTCCAACGCGAGCTGAAGTTCCTCGGTGAAACCGTCGCGAATCCCAAGAGACCCTTCGTGTGCGTTCTCGGCGGTGCGAAAGTCTCTGACAAGCTCGGCGTGATTCGCTCGCTGCTCACCAAATGCGACGCGATTCTTGTCGGCGGGGCGATGGCCTACACGTTCCTCGCGGCCGACGGGAAGCCGGTGGGCAAGAGCCGCACGGAACCGGATTTGTTCGGCACCGCTCGGTCGCTGCGAAGTGAGGCCGGCGATCGGCTGCGACTTCCGATGGACTCGGTCGTCGCCTCGCGCATCGAACCGACTGCCGCGACGCAGGTGTGCGGCGACACGATTCCCTCGGACTTGATGGGCCTCGACATCGGGCCCAGAACCGTGGCGGCGTATTGCGACGTACTTCTTTCCGCTGCGACGATTGTGTGGAACGGTCCCATGGGGGTGTTCGAAACGCCGCCCTTCGACGCGGGAACAATGGCCGTCGCCCGTGCAGTCGCCGAAGCCACGGGTCGCGGCGCCGTGACCATCGTCGGCGGAGGCGACAGCGCTGCGGCGATCGAGAAGGCGGGATTGGCCGACAAGATGACCCACGTCTCCACCGGCGGCGGAGCGTCGCTGGAGTTCCTGGAAGGCAAGCGCTTCGCCGCCATCGACGTGTTGGACGACCTGCTATAACCCGACATACGGGAGATGGAAAACGAGCATGCTGAAGAAGCTTCGACTCCACAACTTTCGCACGTACCTCAATGCCGAGTTCTCATTTACCCAGCGTCATCTCGTGATTGGTCACAACAACAGTGGAAAAACGAATCTCTATGCGGCAATGCGGTTTCTGGGAGCGAGTGCAAGCCTGGATTTCTCGAAGTGCGTTTTCATGGTTCCGGGTGGGTTGATGGAGATTAAGAATTGGGCCTTCAATAGCAACGTAGTTGAACTCAGTTGTGAATGTGAACTTTTGTATGAAGGCGAGCCGCATCAGTTCGCATATTGTCTGAACCTAATCATCGAGCAGGCATCTGGGCGCGGTGGGACGGGTGACTTGCAGCCTGCCTTACGTGTCACTCGCGAAGAGCTAACCGTAAACTCGAAGCAGTTTGGCAATGTCGTCTTGCTTACGAGCGACGGCCGCGAGGCCAACATGCTCCACGAAGAACAGTTGGTTCGGCGCAAGCAAGAGAACCGTGTTACGACCTTGTCGCCTCGCGACTCTACTATGCTGTTCAAACTTTACGAGCTTGAGACAAACCGGCGGGCCATTCTGTTTCGGCGCTATCTAACGAGTTGGACCTTCTTCACTCTGAATCCGGATCAATTGCGGTTTGGGTGGAAAGATGCCTCCGCGGAGTGGAGCAGTTTGTCGCCTAGCGGCCATAACTTAGCTATTGCGATCTTTCATGTTAAGAATTTCAACGAACGGCGATATCGCAATATCCTTGATCATGTACGCCTGATCGAGCCGGACCTTCAGGCGATTAACTTTATTACGGCTGCCGGACAGCCGCCTTTTCCAATCATCGAACTCCAACGTCGTCCGCAGGCTTCCTGGGCGGGGCTTTCGGACGGAACGTTGCGAACCCTCGCGTTTGCTTGGATTGCGGAGGCGGTCCGAATCGACCAAACTTCACCATCCGATCGATTCTCCCCGTTGATCGTAATCGAAGAACCGGAGAACGGAATTTTTCCGGGGCAACTGCGGCCCATTCTCGATTGGTTCGAAGAGCATGGATCCGGGGGGCAGTTCGTCTTTACGTCGCATTCGCCGTATTTCATCAACCTCTTCGATGCTCAGCGGGAATCCGTCACCCTGCTTCGCCGCAGCAACGAGCGCACCGAGGTCGTTCCTGTCCCGATCGCCGACGAGAGCGACCCCGACCGACTGCTTCTTGCCGAGCAGTACTCCATGGAGCTTTTGGGTTGATACGGAAGATCGGCCTCATCTATCAGGACCAAAACAGTCTGGGGTTCCTCGTCGGTCTGCGGGATCGCCTGAATTGCGACGCGACATTCGTGGAACCTCCAACGGCGATTGGCAAGAGCCGGGTTTTGACGCGTAAGCAAGCGAAGTCCGCCTGGGCATACTTCGAGAAACAGGGAGTTGATCTAGTTGTTCGCTTCACAGATGCCGACCAGACCCGGTGGCAGGATACGCGGAGAGACGAACTTGCGCGTGTACCCGATATAGCCAGGGCAATATGGCTGTGCGCCGTTGCTAGTGAAAACACTGAAGCCTGGCTCTGCCTGGACAACGACTACCTCGCGCGTGTCCTGAACCTGTCGACGACGGGCCTTCCCACTCGAGCGGAACGAACGGGATTCATTAAACAATCTCTCACGCGGATAAGACAGCCCGGAGAGGGAGCCAGCGATGTTGTTGCTCGGATCGTGCGAGATGCCCCTCGGGATGCATTTCGTCGATGGCTTATGAATGATGCTCTGAGGACGTTCTATTCCGATTGTCGATCTGCCGCGATTGCAGCCGGTTGTGACACTAAGAACGAGCTGGACTCGGAAGCGCATGCCTGATTTCCCCCGCGAGCCTGGGATCCGCATCGCGCCGTCGGTCTTGTCCGCCGACTTCGGCCGCCTGGCCGAGCAGGTCGCCGTCGTCGAAGCCGCCGGCGCGACGATGCTGCACCTCGACGTGATGGACGGGCACTTCGTTCCCAACATCAGCTTCGGCGTTCCGATCATCAAGTCCTTGCGAAAGTACTCGAAGGCCTTCTTTGATGCTCACCTGATGATCCAGGAACCCAGGCGGTACGCCGAAGCCTTCGTGCAGGCCGGCTGCGATCACGTCACCTTTCATATTGAGGTGACCGACGAACCCGCCGCCGTCGTCGAGCACCTTCACCAGCTTGGCGTTACGGCGGGCATCTCTCTGAATCCGACGACGCCGGCGTCGAGCATTTCGGCAATCATCGACCGCGTCGAACTGGTGTTGGTGATGAGCGTTTGGCCGGGCTTCGGCGGGCAGAAGTTCATTGCCGACGTACTGCCCAAGGTGACCGAGCTTCGCGGGCGACTTCGCTCCGATCAGCGGTTGCAGATCGACGGCGGGATCGATCCGACGACGATCGCATTAGCCGCGTCAGCCGGCGCCGACACCTTCGTCGCGGGAACGGCCGTCTTCGGCCAGCCCGACCCGGCGGGCGCGATGAACCACCTTCATCGTCTGGGCGCGGAGGCGCATCGCACGAAGCGGTGATTGCGGTTATTGCCTCGTCGCGGGTGAGCGCCGCGGTCCAGGAGCGTGTTTGAAAAGCCGTTGTTGGATCAGAGCCGCGACCGTAAGGGAGCGGTCTTTCACCTACTCGTCGGGATAACCCAAGAACTATTTCCCTACACCCGCGGCTCGGCGCAACGACTTCGACGTCAGTGATTTCCGATTGGGTTGCACCGGCTTACGACTTCGCCAATTCCGCCAGCACGTCGTCGGAGAAATCGGAGTTGGAGTAGACCGCGTCGACGTCGTCGTGGTCCTCCAGCGCCTCGATGAGCCGCATCACTTTGCGCGCGGTTTCCAGGTCCAGCGAGATCGAGTTGTCCGCGACCATCGCCAGGTCGGCCGATCCCACCGTCAGCCCCGCCTGCTCGACGGCGGCTTTCACGGTGTGCAGGGCTTCCGGCGCGCAGGTGATTTCGTGGATTCCACCGGACGAGTTGACGTCGTCGGCGCCGGCTTCGAGGGCGATCTCCAGGATCCGATCCTCGCCGACCGCTTCACCGGGAACGACAATGACGCCCCGGGGCTTGAATTGGAATGCGACGCAGTTGGGACTGCCGAGGTTGCCGCCGGCACGATCGAAAATCTTCTTGATCTCCCCGGCTGTCCGGTTGCGGTTGTCGGTCATGATCCGACACATGATGGCCACCCCGCCCGAGCCGTAACCTTCATACAGAACGTCCTCGTAGGACTCGCCGGCCAATTCGCCCGTGCCCTTCTTGACGGCCTTTTCAATGGTGTCCTTGGGCATGTTGTCGGCTTTCGCCTTCTCGATCGCCAGGCGAAGTCGAGGGTTGTCCGCGGGATTGCCGCCGCCCGTCTTGGCGGTCACGGTGATGGCCTTGGCGTGCTTGCTCCAGGCTTTTCCTCGCCGGGCGTCCAGCGCTGCCTTCTTATGCTTGATGGTGGACCATTTGGAATGACCGGACACGGGCTGCCTCCTATACTACTGCCCCTCTCGTGCGATTCGACGTGGACGGATCACGGTCCGCCCGCGGGCGATTGGGGTTCGGCCGACTCCCCGGCCGCGGGGGCCGTCTTCGGCGCTCGTCCCGCGCGAGCGTCGTCGATCTTCTGCTGAACGGTCTGTCGCACGCGGCGCTCATCGTCGCTGGTCGGTGCGTCGGGCGCTTTTTCCGCGGCCAGGCGCTGGGCCTCGGTCCAGTGCTCGATCGCCTCAGCCGTCGCACCCATCCGAAAACACGCATCGCCGAGATGATCGAAGAGCACTGGATCCTTTCCGCCGGCGGTTCGACTCGCCCGGAGAATCCACTTCCTGGCTTCGGCGAATTGATCTTTCTTGTACAGCAGCCATCCAAAGGTGTCCAGGTACGCAGCTCGACCCGGCTCCCGCGCGACCGCATAGCGAATCATTCTTTCAGCCTCGTCCAAACGACGACCCTGGTCGATCCAGGTGTAGGCAAGGTCGTTGTTCAACCCGACGTCGGCCGGCTGCAGCACCAGCGCTCGCTCCATGGCCGCGGCCGCGGCCTCCGCCTGGTTCTGTGCCTGGCGGCACCGGGCCGACAGCCACAAATAGGCGTAGCGGCTCTTCGGATCCCCGGCGGCGTTGAGCCACTCGTCCAGCAATTGCTCCGCCCGACGAAACCGCTTGCCGGCGACAAGCTCGCCAATGAGTTTCGTGCGCAACGTTTCAAGCCGGAGCTGGAGCGTTTCCAGCGAGAACGGCGCGTCCGGTTGATAGACCATTTCGTCGTCACGAAGCTGGTCCCGCCACCTGGGGCCGCCGAAGGTCGGACCTTTGCGCAACACGGCGAGAACGGCGTCGATCATTCCTTCGATGACCTCGACGGCTTCGTCGTGGCCGCCGGCCTTGGAGAGTTCAAGCACCCAGAAATCCTGATACCACTGTCGCCGCAGGCTGCGAACCGCCTGGGTCCGCACGATTTCCAGCGCCTCGTCGAGTCGCCCGGCGCCGGCGGTAGCCCCGGCGAGCATGGACCAGGCCACGTCGTTCTCCGGATCCTCGTCAAGCCAGTCAAGCACAAACTGGGCGGCGCGATCGGTCATCTTGGCGCGGATCAGGGCCTCGAACAGCCCCTCCCGGACCTGCCAATCCCCGGCGTTCTGCTTGTAGTACCGCTCCGTCAAGGCGACCGCATCCTTTGCCCGGTCATGCAGTTGATACTGACGGGTGAGACGTCCGGCGAGTTCGGCGTCGTCGGGGTCGGCGTTCATCCACGCCTCCAACTTCGCGGAGGCTTCGTCGATCCGCCCGAGGTCGTTGAGCGTCTCGACGTACCCCTCGCGGTACTTGGCCGACACCTTGGCGGGCAGGTCGGCGCGATCGACGTAGGGCGCGTATTCCGCGAGAGCGGCGTCGAAATCGGTGACCAGGCGGTGCAGTCCGGCGAGTCGCAGCCGCCACATGTGGCGATTGGGACGATGACGCATGAGCTCCTTCATTCGCGCCGCCGCGTCTTCAAACCGGAGCAGATTCTGTTCCAGCCGGCTCAACGTGAAGGCAATGTCGTCGTCGCCAGGATCGAGCCGAGCGGCGTTCCGGTACGCGTCGTAAATCGCGTCGAGGTTGTTGTCTTCGTAGGTCGCGGCGACCGCGATCCAGGTTGGCGCATCCTCCGGCCCGGATTGCAGCGCCTTCAGGAATCGCTCACGCTTGGCCAGCGAGTCGCGCTGCAGCGTCGGGTCGAGAATCGTGTCGCACCGTGCGATCGTTGTCGGCTTGGACGCGTGTTTGCGGAGCTCGGCGTACTCCTCGCGGGCGATGTCGGGCTTGTTTTCCTGCAAGTAGGTGAGCGCCAACAGCTCGCGGGCCGGTTCATGCTCCGGATCAGCCTCTAGAAGAACGCGAAGCTGCCGCTGGGCCTGGTGCAGACGGTCCGTGCGAAGATACATCTCCGCCAGCGCCAGCATGGTGGCGACGTCCGAGCGGTCGTGCTGAACCGCCGTCCGGTAGTGCCGCTCGGCCTCCTCCAGGTTGTCGAGGCGGTCGTGAATCAAACCCAGCACCCGCTCGCGCTGGGCGTCAGCCGCGGTGGGGTCATCCTTCGGCGAGAGCAGGTTGAGGGCTTCGTCGTATCGGTAATCCCCGATCAGTAGTTCAGCGAGTGCCGTACGCGCCAACGCCGGAGCGCTCTGCGCGGCGGCAGAGGTCCGAAGAAGTTCCTCGGCCAGTTGCCGGCGGTTGGCCGCCAGGGCCACCTTCCCGCGAAGATATGCCGTGAAAGCATCACCGGGATCGTCGTCCACGGCGTTCAGTACGGCCGCGACGAAGGCTTCATTCGTCGTCATGGTTTGCAGCCGCTCTTCGATCGCGTCGCCCGCTTCGGGGGCGATCCGCAATCCCTCGGCACTCAGTCGGAGCACGTCCTTCCACGCCGACTCCGCCGCGAAGGCGTCGAGGAGCGCGGCGCGAACGGGCATCGAATCGGGATGGGCGTCCAGGAAGTGCTGCAATTCCCTGCGGCCGGCCTGGGCGTTGCCCGACTCATTCAAGGCCTTCGACAGCGCCAGCGCGAGCTGGGCCGAGTCGGGAGTGTTCTCCAGGCGAGCATGGATCTCCGCGACGGCGTCGCTCAAGCGGCCGGCGCGCTGAAAAACTTCGAGAAGAAGCAACGCCCCGTCGGCGTGGTCCGGCGGGATTCGCCGCGCCGCCTCGATCGCTTCGTCGAGCCGATCCGCCTTCAGAAGCAGTCGGGCGTGACGCATGGCCCGCCCGGCGTCGCCCGGCGTCTGTTCGGCCGACCGGGAAAGGCAATCGGCCGCTTCGCCGAAGCGACCAAGCTTTTCGAGTACCTCAGCCTTGGCGTCGGCGACAGCCCCGGACCCGCGGGCGAGGATGGTTTGCAGCTCCGAGCCGGCAGGATCGCCGGCGCGGGCGGTCACCTGGGCCGAAGTTCGTTCAAAGGCCTGGTACTGTGCCAGCGCCGCCGCGAGGTAACCCTCCCGGGTGAGAAGCTCGGCCAGCGCGTGGTGGCACAGCGACGCCATCGCTGGATCCTTGTCGAAATCGCCGCACAGCAACGCCCGTCGCAACGAAGTGATCGCCGACGGCGCGTCCCCGGCCTGCGCGTGGCACCGGGCGAGGACGTAGTGCGCGACGGCGTCGTCCGGGTTCTTTTCCGCCGCCCGACCGGCGTGGGTCTTGGCCCGTTCGACGTTGCCGGCCTGCCAATGAAGGACGCCCAGGGCGCCGTGGATGCGCGCGTGGTCCGGGTCGTACCGCAGCGCCCGTTCCAGTTGCAGGGCGGCCTCGGTGTAGCGTTGTTCCGCGATGAGCTGCGAAGCCGCGACCAGTTGCTTCTCCGAGCGATCGCTCAGCGGGATCAGGTCCGCCGGCGCGTGCGGTTGCTCGATCGCAGGCTCGATCTTCTCCAGCGGCGTCAGCGACCGGGCCGCGGCGGCGGAATCCGGCAATCGGTCGGACACCGCCGGCATCTTCTGCGTCGATCGACATCCGATGGACCAACAAATTGCCGGCGGCAAGACGGAAAGCAGGAAGACCACGACCGCGCGACGCCCGTCCCTGGTTGTGCTCATCGATCCATCCTCCGCGAGTTCCAATCCCATCGGCGATGCCGCACGCCGCCCAGCCTGGGCCGTCCTCCATCGCCCGCGGCGCGAACCACTACCGGTTGGATGCCGGCCGCTTGATCGTCACTTGCCCGTCCGCTTCCGTTCCCGCGGGCGGGACGTGCCGGAAGCAGCCCGTTTGGGCGACGATCGGTTGGACCGAGCGAATCGCTCCAGCACCAGGCAGGTCTCCCTGGCGGCGTTGGCGCTGACGTGCCTCTCCAGGAACGCCTGCACCTCGGCCCGCGTCGCCTCCGGATGGACCACGCTGGCCGCGCGCAGCGCGTTCATCGCGTGATCGCAAACGGGGACCGCGTGTCCCCCGAAACTCCACAACAAAACGGACGCCACGGCGTACTCGTCGACCCCCCGCAGCGACTCAAGATACTGCTTGACCTCGCGACGGCCGATACTCTTGAGACGATCCAGGGAAAGCTTGTTTTCCTTCTCGTAGACGGACTGCAGCGCCGCAATGAGGCGTCCGCAGCGCTCTCGTCCTCCGGGCGTTCCGTCGCCCGCGAGACGTTCCAGTTCGTCGGCCCGCGAGACGCGAACGTCGTTCCAGTCCACCAGCGTCTCAAAAATCCGATCCACGCTTCGCGCTGCCGCGTCGTCGCCGCCCTCCACCCCCAGGGTGGCAATCGCCAGTCGGCGGAGCGGATCATCCGCCTCCGGAACCTCGATCGTGTCCAGCGACTGGCGCCACTTGGAATACGCCTTCTTGAATGCCGAGGCGTAGCGCGTACCGTCCTTCATGATTCGTCCTCGTCGATCTCGTCCTGCAAACCCTCCGCGCCGTCGGGATCGAGCGGATCCTCGTGTGCGTCCCCGCCCGGCGCCGACGCGACCGGCTCCTCGCCCCGCTTTCGGCGGTTTTCGTCAAGCAGAAGCATGGTCTCCTTGACCTTCCGGGCCGTCTCGTCAATCTCGAAGCGCAGCTCCGGACACTGCCGAAGCTGCAATGCCTCCGCGACCAGGCGCTGCAGATACCCGCCGGCGTGGCGCATGGCCGCAATCGTCTTCCGCTCCTGCGGAGCTCCGCCGAGCACCGTGAGGTACACCGTCGCGATGGTCAGATCGCCAGTCAATTGCACCCGGCTGACCGTCGTCAGCGGTCCGATGCGCGGATCGTTCATTCGATGGGTGATGGCTTCGCCCACCACCCGCTGGACCACGCTCTCCACTCTTTGCTTGCGGAACCTCATGACGTCGTTTCACCGATCCTTGCTTACGCATGGCGGCCTGTCCGCTCTTCGTCAGAGAACCTCTCGTTCGTAGTTCAGCAGCGTCAAACCCGCCGTATGACGCACCATCTCTACGATCTGGTCCAACTGCGAGTGCAGCGGACGCGATTCCCTGGCCACCATGGCGATGCCCAGCAGGCACCGCTTGGGCAGATCGCCGAACTCCACCTCCGACACCGACACGTTGAACTTGTTCCGCAACCGCTCCTTGAAACCGTGCGTCACCCGCCGCTTGTCCTTCAGAGTCTGGGCGTCAAACAACGCGACATCGACCTTCAGGATCCCCACGATCATGGCGGCAGCTCGCGCAACACGGCCGCGCTCAACGTTCCGTCACAGATCCCGATCTTGAACAGCAGCACCCGCTTGTCCGGCGTGACCAGCGGGATTGTCCCGATGCGCCACAACGCCTCGATCGCGGCGGCCTCCTCGGGTCCGCTCACGCCGTAGTAATGAAGCTCCGACCGAACGTGCTTCTCGTCGAACTCGTACGCCCGATTCGCCGGAAGGTAGCCGTTCAGCAACGGCGTCAGCACGAACGCCCCCCGGGTCGGCGCAATCCGCGGAAGGAACAAAGCCCGGACGCCCGACGACCGCTCGTGGTCCACGACCACGTTCCGGTATTGACGGACGAAGTAAATCTGATCCGGCGTCCGATCGACGAACACCTCGTCGGCGGCGTCGGGAAGGAAAAACTCGTTAATCAGCTTCCGCCGCTCCTCCTCCGAGGCGTGTTCCACCGCGCGGCGAAACGCCAGGTACTCCGCGTGTTGGCTCAGGTCCGGGTGACTGAGGCTTGGGTGGTTCCAGGGAAACGCAACCTCCACCACGTAGCTCCCGTTGGCGACCCGAACCGCCTGACCGCTCGCTTCCAACTGGATCGCCTGCGGTACGGCGCTGATTCGTCCGGCGACCGGCGCGTCCGCCGTCGACACGCAGAACGCGGCTGCCCCCGACGGAACCGACTGAATGTAAATGCCTCCCGCGTCCGCCCCGTCCACCAGCCCGCGCCGAACGGTCGACGGACGCGACGCCGTCTCGCGCACCTCCCTTGGCGCCAATCCGAGGGATGCGAAACGCCGCTCCCGCTCCTTCGGATCCGTCAAGGGGATAATGACTTTTCGCACCAGGATGACCACGACGATGATCAACCCAGCCAAGTAGCAGAGCCGAAACACGACGGCAAAGGGATCGAAGCTGCGCCGGGATCCCGGTCCTCTCTGGAACCACCGCCGGCCCTTGGGTTCGGCGGCGTTCGCCTTGGCCTTCGCGTCATCGATGTCGTGCAGCAGGAAGCTGACCTCGTGGCTGCCGTCGACGGGGACGTCCGCCGGCGCGCCGCAATACGTGCAGCGAACAATGCCCCCCGCATCATTGTCCTTCGCCCGGACCGTGTGACCGCACCGCGCCTTGAACTCGATCATCGACGTCAGCCTCGCCGCGCAAGACCGGCGCGCCTTCCGCCTCCCGCGCCTACAGGGTACGAGCAATCTTAATGACTTCGTACGTTTCGATCCGATCGCCGGTGTGCACGTCGTCGAACCCCTCCAGACGGATTCCGCACTCCATGCCCGCGCGGACCTCGCGCACGTCATCCTTCAGGTGTCGCAGCGAGCCGATCTTGGCGCCCTCGCGGAGCACCACGCCGTCGCGGATCAGCCGCGCCAAGTGAGAGCGGTCCACCAAGCCTTGCGAAACGTAACTGCCCGCGACCACGCCCACCTTGCCGACGCGGAACACCTGCCGCACCTCGACCGTCGCCCGGGCCTCGATCCGGATCTCCGGCGCCAACATGCCCGAAAGCGCCTTGCGGATGTCGTCGCACACGTCGTAGATCACCCGGTACGCGCGGATGTCCACACCGTGCTGCTCGCCCAGACGCTTCGCCCCCGCCGACACCTCCACCCGAAACGCGGCGATGATCGCGGAAGACGCCGCCGCAAGCAGAATGTCGCTGTCGTTGACCGCCCCCACCGCCGCGTGGCGAATCGTCAAGCGAACCTCGTCCGAGGGAATGTCCGCCAGCGACGTCTTCAACGCCGAAAGGCTCCCATCGACGTCGGCTTTCAATACCAGATTCAGCTCCGGAGCCTCCTCGACCCGCCGCCGCTTCAGCAGATCCTCGAGTGACTTCAGCTTCCGCGTATCGAGTCGGCCCCGTTCGACGCGCAGCTTCGAGGTCTCCGTGGCGATCTCCTTGGCCCGCTGCGGGTCGTCGACCGCGTAAAAGCTGTCCCCCGCCGCCGGAACGTCACCCAGCCCCCACACTTCCACCGGCATGCCGGGGAGGGCTTCGTCGAGCCGCCGACCGCGGTCATCCATCAACACCCGGATCTTCCCGAAGGAGTTGCCGCAGACCACGATGTCGCCCACGCGCAGCGTGCCCTCCTGAACCAGCACGTGCGCCACCGAACCCACGCCGGGTTTGGTTTCTGCATCGATGACCGTCGCCCTGGCAGGCAGTGTCGGATCGGCCCGTAGCTCCAAAAGACTGCTCAGGTTCGCCAGGTGTTCGATCAGCTCCTGGACGCCGGCCCCGGTCGTCGCCGACGTCGGAATCACGTCCACCTCGCCGCCCCATTCGCTGGGCGCCAGTCCGTGCTCGGAGAGTTGACCGAAAATCTTCAGCTTGTTCTGGTCCCCCAGATCGATCTTGTTGAGTGCGACCACGATGGGCACTTTCGCCGCCTGGGCGTGTTTGATCGCCTCGACAGTCTGCGGCATGACTCCGTCATCGGCCGCGATCACCAACACCACCACGTCGGTCAACTCCGCCCCCCGCGCCCGCATGGCGCTGAACGCTTCGTGACCGGGCGTGTCAAGGAACGTCACCGCTCCGTGGGACGTCTCAAGGTGGTACGAGCCAATGTGCTGCGTGATCCCGCCGTCCTCGCCCGCCGCGACCCGCGCTGTGCGAATCCGATCCATCAAGCTCGTCTTTCCGTGGTCCACGTGACCCAGCAGCGTGACCACGGGCGGTCGAGGCCGCAACGACGTGCGGACCAGCTGCTCGTACTCTTCGCGCAACTCATCAAGTTGCGTCTTGGCCGGAACAACCTCCAGTGAAATGCCGTAATGCAGCGCCAGCAACTGGGCTGTCTCCGTCGGCAACAGCATGTTCACGTTTGCCAGGATGTTGTATTCATCCTTCAGCACCTTGAACAACTGCACGAAGTTCAACCCCGTTTCGGCGCAGAACTCCTTCATCCGAATAGGCTCGTGAACTGCGGCCTGCGACTTGGGACCGGTCGGTCCCGCCGGCACCGCCGGCTGCGCCGATTTACGCCGATGGATGCGTCGTCCCGTCGCTCCCGCCAAACGCTCTTTGCGCTCCTCCAGGTCGCGGTTTCGCCACTCGGCGATTTTGTCCGCGGCCACCACCGGGCGCGCCGTTCCCGTGCGACGGTCGCCCGGCTTTCCCCGCTTCTTCGCTGCCTCTGCGTCTTCGCCCGGCTCGACCACATTGCTTCGACCAGGCGTGGCGTCGATCCGCGTCGGCCCGGGAACTACCCCCGGTCCTGGTCCTCGACGCATCCCCGGTCGCGGCGCGCGGGTTTCCGGTTCCGGCGCCTCGTAACGAACGACGCGCGGACCTTTCAGTTTCGCCGCTGCGGGAACATTCTGTGGACCGGCTGGTCGAATCGGGGCCGGCGGCGCGGCGACCTCGGCCGCAACGGTCGTGGCGGTTGCCGTCTCCTCGGCCCGAGGGGCTGATTCGCCTCCCGCGGACGTGGCGATCGCAGGGGCCGACGGCGCCATCGGAACCGAAGACGAGGGGACGGCTTCTGTGACCGGGAGAGCCGGAGGCTCCGCCGCGGGTACGAACCTGACCGCCGGCGCGGGGGTAGCTTCCAGCGAAATCGTCTCGGTCGGAACTTCGTGAATCGATCCCGGCACTTCGACGACCGACATGGAAGTGTCGTCCTCGGCCGAGGCCTCGTCCTCCAACTCGATCGTTTCAGTCGCCGCTCCGCCGGACGCGTTTCTCGCGTGCTTGATACGAACCTTGGCCAGATCGACGCGATCAGCCGTTTCGACCACCGTGTCGTGCTTGCCCTCGCTGAACCATTCCAGGATCGTGGCGTGAAGACCGGCGCTGAGCGTCGACATGTGGTTCTTCACGGTGTCGATGCCTTCCGCCTTGCACTTGTCGATGATCGTCTTGCTGGAAACGTTCAATTCTTTGGCAAGAATGTGAACGCGCATTTTGTCGGCCAAAGTCAGGACTCCGGTATCGGCCCGCACTTCATCGACCCACGGTCCCGATCGCCCGAAACCGTGGTCCCCTCGTCGCCCGCCGATGGACGACGAAACTTCTTACCCCGCTTGCGTTTCACCGATGGCGTCCGCCGCCGGCGTTGCTTCCTCGTCCGACGTCGTCGAAGCGACGGAGACCTCCGCGGAGACGGTCACGGCTTCGTCCAGCATGGAATCCGCGACCATGGGATCCACGACCGCGACCTCGGCCGCACGTGACGCTTCCTCCGCCCGCCGCCTCGCGTCCTCCTCCGCCTTGGCCTTCTTGGCCGCCTCAAACTCAGCTGCCAGGCGCGGCGCCTCCACGGCGGCCACCTCGACGACCTTCGCGGCCAGCTCTTCGCTCATGGAGACGTCTTTCACCAACGGCTCGACGCCGATCTCGCCCACGTCGCTCAGCGAAATCACGCCCAGCGCCAGAAGCTTGTCCAGCATCACGTCCTCGACGCCCGCAATGCCCTTGAGCACCCGCTCCATGTCGTCCACGTGCCGGTCGTATTCCGAAGGTGTGAGGATGTCGATGTCCCACCCGGTCAGCCTGGCCGCCAGGCGCACGTTCTGCCCACGCTTGCCGATGGCCAGGGAAAGCTGGTCATCGCCGACCACCACCGTCGCCCGGCCAAGCTCGAAGCAGAGGAACGTCTCCTTGATCTCCGCGGGCTTCAGGGCGTTGCCGATGAGCACCTGCGACGATTCGTTCCAGCGGACGATATCGATCTTCTCGCCGCCCAATTCGTCGACGATGTTGCGAATTCGGCTGCCCCGGACTCCGACGCACGCCCCCACCGCATCGACCTTGGAATCGATGGATGAAACGGCAATCTTCGTGCGGTACCCGGCCTCCCGGGCCAGCGCCCGAACCTCAATGATCCGCTCCGCGACTTCCGGGACTTCCAGTTCAAACAACTTGCGAATGTAGTCCGGATGCGTTTGGGTGAGCACGATCCGCACCTGGTTGGGCTCCTCGCGGACGTCGAGGATCATCCCCCGAATCCGTTCGCCCGGGTGGTGCGTCTGCCCGGGAATCTGCTCGCTGCGGGGAAGAAACGCCTCGACCCGCCCGAGATTGATCGTCAACCCGCCGCCTTCGTACCGCGTGACCGTACCCGTGACCACCGTCCCCACACGCTGTGAAAACTCCTCGAAGATCGAGTTTCGCTCGTCCTCCCGGATGCGCTGAATCATCACCTGCTTGGCGGTCTGGGCCGCGATGCGGCCGAGCATCTTCATGTCGATCGGCTGACCGGACATCGTCGCCTCGACGTCGCCGGTCAATCGGTCGATACGCACGGCGACTTCGGTCTCCTCGCCGTACGCTTTTCTGGCGGCCGAGATCATGGCCGCCTCGAGGTCGGTAAAGACGCTCTCCTTGTCGATGCTCTTGTCACGACTGATGGAGTCGACGAATCTAATCAAATCGGTGTTCATGGCGCTTCCCAAGCATTACCGCCGCGACCGTGTCGACTCCGGCGGATCCACTGTCATCGTCAGTCCGCGAAACGCCCGCGGAAAACAAAACACGTGGGTGCAATCCATGCAATCCCACGTGGCGCACAGCCGACCCCGCAATGCTCTGGACAGCTCAGCGCATAACGACACTCCGCCTGCTGCCCGCCGCCCGCTTGGGCCGACGGCAAGATCCACGTGTGCCGGGCCTACCGCACACGGCTTAAATCGCCACTCAAGGTTGCCATGACGGGCATCATCGCCACTCTGGAACAAAAAACTAGCGAAATCCGGCACGCATACTGGCGAAAAAGTCCAGGACGATGAACCATACAACGAATACGCTCAGTGTCACTGCACTAATCGCCGCGTATCGGACTACCTTCCGCAGACAAGAGGCGATTATAGGGCGGGCGACGTCGGTGTCAATGAGCTACCCGCTGGGTCGCGAGAATGCCGTCCGACCGGAACTTGAGTATCCCAGTCCACCAAGCCGTGACCGGTCGGATGCGATTTGACCTTTTCGACAGCACTTTCAGGAGGGCACGTCTGCCCACAAGCCCTACGAAAACACGATCGTGATCGCCGGGCGTCGGCCTGCCCTTCGCCCTCCCCAAACCGACCAGGTGGGAAAGATCCGGCGGCACTGTGACTGATCGCGGAAAACCGCTTTTGCCCAAGTGCCCCCGATGACGACGATATCAGCGGGACCAGTGCCCATCGGCCGCGAGCATGGCCTCGTGGAGGGCCGCTTCGGAACCAGGGAGCGCAACATGCGGACGGCTTGGGCAGCGGCAACCATCGGGCTGGCGGCTTTACTGGGCGGGTGCGACAGCGTGAGCCTCTTCACTTCCCCGGGCAACGATCCTTCGCCCGATGCGACAGTCACCGGCCGGGAGGGAACCGTCGTCGTGGTCTTCCGCAACAACCTCGCGGCTGAGGCGGTCGATGTGCAATTCTACATGACTACCGCCGCGGTATCCGTACTTCCGGACGAACTCTTCGTACCCGCCAACCTGTTGCGCCCGGACGTGGGGATCGCCGGAACGGGGCTGGTACTTCCCCAGGGCGGCGACGCGCTGGAGATTCCATGCGCTTCGGGACTGATGTTTGGGACCGCCGGCGGACTTGTCCTCGATGAGGAAACCGGCGAACAGCTCGGGGTTGGCGAGCCTCGCTGGGCTGACGCCGATGCGCTGGGTCTGTGCGGCGGCATCATCTTTTTCAACTTCAGCAACACGCCCGACGGGTACGGGACAACGGTCGCCATCGACCACTAGCCCGGATTTCTCACCGAGGGGATAGATAAAGGCTGCATCCTGTGGCATAAA
>JBBTCJ010000061.1:0-11316 GCA_038043285.1 Planctomycetota bacterium
CCACGATGATTGAACGGAAGAATTGCTTCCGGAGAATCGGCGGTCACCACTCGATCGGCCAGCTTCCGTCCCAGTCCATCGGCAGGACCGAGCGGTCGCCGAACTCGTAGAATCGGTAGCTGCTCCACTTCCAGTCCGCGGGATCGTCGACCAAGCCGCGGGTGAGCGGGTTCTTATGACAATAGTCGAGCTTCTGGCGCAGCTCGCGCTCGGTGAAGATATTGCGGTCATAGCCCCGAGTGTTCATCACGTCCTGTTTGTCGAACGATCCACGCGCCCAGCGATTCAGCGGCTCCGACCAAAGACGTTTCCGCTTTCGCCATACATCACGTAGACGCTGCTTACCGTGCCGCCCGACGTACTGTTTGAAGGCCTGCAGGACGTTGGCGATGGGGTTGGGAACGTCGTTGCCTCGAACGTGCGGGTACAGCAGGACGTGGAGATGTTCCGGCATCACAACGTAACCGACGAGGCATACGTCGAACGTCGTTTGCAGCGTCCGCAGCGCCTCGATGACGACACGCTTCATGCCGTCGTCGTGGAAGAACTGCAACCGACGGTAGCAGGAGATCGTCCAGAAGTGCGTGTGGCCAGGCTCGTCGTAGCGGCGGAGATGCGACGGCATACGAGAACCGTAACCCCGTTTGCAGGCAGGGTCCAGCGGGGCCCGCGCGTCGTCAGCGCTCGATCATCGCGCCCCCATCCATCGCTTCGCGATGGATGGGCCACCCGGCCGCGAAGCATGGGACTTTCTCGACCCATCATTCGACCCGGCAATGAACCGTCAGATCTGATCCTTCGCCGCGCTCCACACGCGAATGTCCGAAATCTCGGTCGCCGGCGTCAACCTATCGATCGCCGCCGAGGGAATGCTCCGGCATCGGTGCAGCACGACGTGTCGCGTCGCCCCGGGCATCAGCGGCCCGCGCCAGTCATCGTCGATCGCCAACGGCGTGGCCACCACTTCCGTCCAGTCGCGGATCGGACCGCGAGTCGCGTCCAGGGCCGCTACGCGGATCGCCAGCATCGACACGACCTCGCTGCCCGTGTTCTTGACCGTCAGCGCCGGGCGGATGCCGCCGGACTCTTCATCGGGGATAAACCGGACCGCCACCTCGACGTTGCCGGAATACTCCGGCGCTCGACGATCATGGACGACGTCGGCAAGCGCTGGTGGAAGCGAACTGAGAAGCTCCGGCAGACCGTCCACGAGGCCGCCGGCAAACCCAATGATCTCCCCGACCTGCGACTCCGCCAGCGACATGCCTCGCAACACGATAACCGTCGCTCCGGCGATGGCGATCGCCCCGCATCCAAAGATGCCCATAAACAACGCAGTGATCGGCGACATCCTTCCGCTGGGATAGTTCATGACTCCGCTCCTCTTGACTGACCAACGCGATCCGTTTCGGACGCAACGTCCGCCGCGCGACCGACATGGTCACTTTGGTCTATTCGCTTGGTCGAGTTGAATATTTCCGAGGTCCGGAACTGCGCTTCGAGGGTAGGCATGGTCTCCTATCCCATCAGTCGGGCAAGCTTCGTGGCAAGTGGTCGCAGTCCGGTCCGACCGGCCTTGTTCATTAAGTTCAGCAACGTGTTCGTTAGCTCGAAAAACTCTCCAATGTCCGTAAAGCGTCGCCGGAACGCCTCCACTTCCGCTTTTGTGCCCTGCGGTGAGCGACGCTGCTCCTCGTCCACCATGGCCAAGCAGCGATCGAGGGTCTCCATGATCGGCTGAACTTCGCGGCGGCGCCTTTCGCGGATGATGGTCTCGAACATCTGCCACACGTCGCGCTCCGCCTCGAAGTACTCCTTCCGGTCGTTTCGGCGGTGCACCCGGTGGATCAGGCCCCAGTTCACCAGTTGGCGGAGGTTCGTACTGGCGCTTCCGCGAGAGACCTCGATCTGTTCCATGACGTCGTCGGTACACAACGGTTCCGTCGACAGGTAGAGCAAGGCGTGAATTTCGGCCATGGTTCGGCTGATGCCCCAACTTGCTGCCATCTCGCCCCAGCGGCGGATGAACAGCAGCCGGGCGGAATCGAACGACTGCGGTTTCGGCATGTCGCATCCTTTCAGAAGATCCTAAAATGATAACCGAATGCGTCCGGCGAAAACACCCGCGCGGGCCAATCCCCCGAGCCTCTCAATGTTCGCCCGTGCCCCGATCCGCCCAAGAAACCAGCGAAACGAAGCCTAAAAGCCCCGGATTCAACCCCCGGATTCCGCCAAGCGAGCGCCAATCTCGCCGAACCGCCGCCGTCGGGGCATAATGCTCACCCATGGCTGGGTGCTGGAGTTGGCTTGATGGCTCGTAACGTCGTCATCGTGCTCATGTTGGCCGGGACCGCCCTGGGCTGGCTTTATTGGCGACAGGCCCATGCGGGTTCGAGCGTCGTCACCGGGTTTCTGGAGGCCGACCAGGTCCGCGCTGGGTCACGGGTCGGTGGACGCGTCGCCAACGTGCTCGTCGATGAGGGAACGCGAGTCCGCGCGGGCCAGGAGCTGTACACCCTCGACCCCTTCGATTGGCAGGAACGCCTCGCCCAGGCGGTGGGACAGGTCGCCGCGTACACCGCCGAACATACCCGGCTGGCCTCCGGCTATCGCGCCGAGGAAATCGCCCAGGCACGGGCCAAGCGCGACCAGGCAGCCGCCACACTGGACAAACTTCGTGCGGGCCCGCGGGAGCGGGAGATCCGGATCGCCCGGGAAAAGCTCAAGATCGCCGAGGCGAATCTGGAGTTGGCTCAATCCGAGTACGAACGGGTGGAGCGCCTGCGGGCCGAGGCGTCGGCCGCCAAGACCGAATATGACCAGGCCGTTCGCGCCCTGAAGCAAACCAGGGCCGAGGTCGCCGCCGCTCAGGAGGAACTTGCGCTCCTCGAGGAGGGCACGCGGGCGGAGGACGTTGCCGCCGCCCAGTCGGTACTTGCAGAGGCGGCAGCCGCACTCAACCTGCTCGAATCCGGGTTCCGGGCCGAGGACATCGCCAAGGCGGCCGCCCAGGTCCAATCGTCTCAGGCCCAGGAGGACGCGATCCGCGCGCAGATGAAGGAGTTGACCGTCACCTCGCCCTGCGACTGCGTGGTCGAGGCAATCGACCTTCGTCCGGGCGACCTCGTCGCGGCCAACGCCCCGACGGTGACGCTTCTGGAGACGCCGCGCATCTGGCTGAGAACCTACGTTCCGCAGACCTACCTGGGCGTCTTGCGGCTGGACGACGTGGTGGACATTCGCGTGGACAGTCTTCCAGAACGCGCATTCCGCGGGCGCGTCAGCTACATCGCCGGCGAGGGCGAGTTCACCCCGCGTAACATTCAGACGCCCGACGAGCGCAGCAAACAGGTGTTCCGCATGAAAATCACGTTCGAGGGGGACGTCAGCGACCTTCGGGTCGGCATGTCCGCCGACGTTCACCTGCCGAGGCGCCGCGAACCATGACCAACGACTTGGGCGTGATTCAAACGCGGCGATTGACCAAGCATTTCGGGCACGTTCATGCCCTGGATGACGTGTCGCTGAACGTCCCCGGTTCGAGCATTTTCGGGCTGCTGGGACCGAACGGCGCGGGGAAGTCCACGTTGATTCGAATGCTCTGCGGTGTATTGCGGCCCACTTCCGGGACCGGCAGCGTCCTGGGGTTTGACATCGCTGAGGATCCCGAGCCGATCAAGCGGCACATCGGGTACATGTCGCAACGGTTCAGTCTATACGGCGATCTCAGCGCCATCGAGAACATCCGGTTCTACGCCCTGATTTATGGTCTTACGCCTGCCCAGCGTCGCGAGCGCGAAGAAGCTGTGACCGCGTTGACCGGCATTGGGCCTTATCTGGAGCGCCGCTCGTCGACGCTCTCCGGCGGGTGGAAGCAGCGGCTTGCCCTGGCCTGCTCGTTGATCCACCAACCCAGGATCCTGTTTCTCGACGAACCGACCGCGGGAATCGACCCCGTCGCCCGGCGCGACCTGTGGGACTTGCTCTTCTCCCTCACGCACCAGGGCGTCACCATGTTTGTGACCACGCATTACATGGACGAAGCGGAGCGATGCAGCAGGGTGGGATACATTTCCATGGGGCGGCTGATTGCCGAGGGAACACCGGACGTGCTCAAGGCGATCGCCGAAGTGACGCCGCCGGGAACCCGCCGCTACGAACTGACCTGCGCCAAGCCGATGAACGCCCTCGCCCAGGCGCGAAAACTCGATCACGTCCGGGACGCCACGCTGTTCGGAACGGTCCTGCACGTCCTGTTGGACGAAACGATGTCGCCCGAAGAAATGCTGACGACCCTTGCGCCGGGCGACGCCGTCGCCGCCTTCCGCCGGATCGAGCCGTCGCTCGAGGACGTCTTTGTGGCCTTGAGCCGATCGCGGGCCGCGGAGGCGGCGGCATGAACGGTTTCAAGGCCATCCTCCTCAAGGAATTCGCCCACATCCGCCGCGACCCGACAACCATCTTCTTCACCTTCATGGTCCCGGTGCTGCAGATGACTATCTTCGGGTTCGCCATCGACGTGACCATCGACAACATCCCGTTGGTCGTACTCGACCTGGACGGCCGGCAGGACGGTCGTCGCTTGGTGGAAGCCATGGTTAACACCCAAGCGTTTGAGGTCGTCGAGCGGGCACGCGACGAGGAATCCTTTCGAAGGGCATTGACTTCCGGGCGGGCCAAGGCGGGAGTGTTGATCCCCGCCAATTACTCGGAGCGGCTGCTTGCACGCGAGACCGCCGAAGTGCAGATGCTGATCGACGGAAGCGATTCGCAGGTCGCCACGACGGCCCTGAACACCGTCAGTCTCCTGGCGACGCAGCTTTCCGCCGGACGAGCGCGAACCGTCCAAGAATCCATCCAGGTCGCGGCCGCCCGGGACGCACATGGGGATCCCGCCGCGCCGGTCGAGGTTCGATCTCGTCTGCTCTACAACCCCGATCTTCAGAGCGCACATTTCTTTGTACCGGGATTGATCGCCATCATCCTTCAACTGGTGTTGCTCTTTCTCACCAGTTTCTCCATCGTTCGCGAACGCGAATTCGGCACCCTGGAGCAGTTGTTCGTGACCCCGGTCGGCAAGGCCGGGCTGCTGCTGGGAAAACTCGTTCCCTACGCGCTCATGGCCTTCGGCGAGTTGCTCATCATTCTGGTGGCGATGACCGCCATCTTCCAAGTGCCCATCCACGGAAGCCTTGGATTGTTGCTTGGCTTGAGCTGGCTCTACATCGTGACCGTGCTGTGCATGGGACTGTTGATTTCGACCCTGGCCCGAACCCAGTTGGAAGCCATTCAGCTCGCGTTTCTGATTATGCTGCCGTCGGTCTTCCTTTCCGGGTTCATGTTTCCGCGCTCGGAAATGGTCTGGCCCATCCGGATCATCGGAAACATTCTTCCGGTCACCTATTTTGTCGAGATCGTCCGCGGGGTAATTCTCCGTGGCGCGGACTTCATCGACCTCGCCCCGCAGGTGCTGGGGTTGTCGATATGCTGCGTCGGAGTTATGACCCTGAGCCTGTCGCGATTCCACAAGCAGATCGAATAAGCTCGCCGACTTCTTCCAGGTCCGTAAAGTTGCACTTCATGTGCCGCCTCACCTGTCGGTCTTTCGAAATGCGCGTGCAGATTGACGGCGACAAGTCACCGGTTCCGAACTCCGTGCGGGCTTAAGTCTGCGATCACCATCCTACGAGTTTGTAACCATTCAGTTATTTGTGTAACGTATTGCCGGGTGAACCCGGTTGTCGGCGTCGTGCCGATCCTCGCTGTCGATCCGTGCTTCTTGGAGTTTGCGCTGAATCGCATTTCCGAGTCGCTGGCAAATCCGTGCTGGCGAGAGAATTGGAGACACAACCATGCTCTGGATCACGAGGCTGTTCTTGGCTTTTACTTTTCCTGCGCTGGCGCAGAGCGCCCAAGCGGAATCCCGAGTGGCGGACTCACATTATTACTTTTTCAAGGAACGCAGGCCGCTCCCTTTGGACGCAAGTCGTGTGGCTGTTCTCAGTCTGCGGGCGGGAGGCAGTGCATCCGCCACCCTTGAGGCCTCACAGTTCGCTCTGACCGGTCAGCCGGGGGCTGCGCTGGCAGTGGATGAGTGGGGGGTTTTTGCGCGCACAGACGGGCTGACTGACGCCTTCGGCATAGACGCGCTAATCGCTTCGGTTGCAGCCTCGGAGAGCGTGGCGTTTATCTCGCCGGTGTTCGTCGGCGCCAACGGCGGCCCCATTGTCATTACACCGCAGATCCTCGTCGGCTTCGCCGACAACGTGGATCGCGGCGACGTGGAGCGCGCGATAGCGTCTGAGGTGGCCGGGGTGGTTGACGTTAGCGAATTCGGTGGCATGAGCGGGGTCTACCGCGTCACGTGTTCGTCGCGCGACGGGTTGGAGATCCTGGCCGCCGCCAATCGTCTGGCCCAGCGAGGTGACGTCAAGTTCGCCGAACCTGATGTGATCTTTACCGGTCGCGGATCATGGATTCCCGACGATCCCTATTTCGGTGACGTTTGGGGGATCCACAATACAGGACAGCTTGGGGGTAGGATCAATTTCGACATGGACGGGCCCGAGGCCTGGGATGTCACGACTGGGGATCCATCAATCATTGTGGTGGTCATTGACACCGGAGTGGAACAGACGCACCCGGACATCAACCAGATTCAGGGCGCCGACTTCACCGGCCACCCTTTGCTCGCTGGCGCCCCCGGCAACGCATGCGATAATCATGGAACGGCCGTCGCAGGATGCGTATCCGCGGTTGCCGGCAATGCGCTTGGAACTGTGGGGATCGCGCCCGGGTGCAAGGTCGCCTCCGCACGTCCGTTCGTCAGCAACCTTCCATGCGACGGCGGCTGGTCCTCCAGCGCAAGTTGGACCGTCAGCGCCCTTGCTTGGGCGGAATCGATCGGCGCCCGAGTGACAAACAACAGCAACTACTATGGCTTCTCCTCGTCGACCATCGCCCAGAAGTACAGTGACACCCGCGCCAACGGCATGGTGCATTTCGCAAGCGCCGGAAACGACGGGTCGTCCAGCATCACCTATCCTTCCAGCCTTCCGTCCGTCAACGCCGTCGCAGCGCTGGAACGATACGGCACCCGGGCATCGTTTAGCAACTACGGAATGGGTTTGGACTTTTCAGCGCCGGGCGCCGAAATCATGACCACGGATCGTACCGGCGACGCCGGCTGGGTGTCCGGCGATTACGTCATGGCTTGGGGAACTTCATTCGCTTCGCCGTATGCCGCCGGTGTGGCGGCCCTCGTCACGTCGGTTGACCCGACCCGGACCTCGATCGAAGTCGAGCAAACCATGCAGCGAACCTCCCGGGATCTCGGTCGCACCGGATACGACCTTGAATACGGCTGGGGCTTTGTAAACGCCCAAGCTGCCGTCTTGTTTGACCCTTGCACCGGGCATGACGCGCCAACGCCTGAGCCGACCCCAATCCCGAAGAATCGCTATCTTTCGTTTGTCCCGGGCAATCCCGGCGTGATGACCGCCATTCGGGTGAAACTCGTGAACCTATTATCCCCGAGTCCGTCCAATCTACCCTGCTGCCCGGCCCCGGACTATTCGGCGCGAAACGGCGAGTATAGGTGGGTCGGAGCCGTGTCTACCTGTCCGGACTCAGGATCACTGGGCACGTCGTTGAAATGCGCGAAGCTGCAATGTGAACCCTACTTTGCTGACTGGTCGCTGTCGCTCGGAAACGCGATGCTTCACGTTACAGGTGCCGAGGTCGTCCCAAGTTCGACCTTCCATGTCCAATCCATTGCCGAGGGATGCGATGGGGGAGCCGATGTCAATTTCACAATTCCACTCGAAGTCTCGACCGGTAGGTGGGGCGATCTTGTCGATGCCTTTCAGGATCCGGCCGCCCCGTATCCCGCCACGCAACCCAACGTCCTCGATATCGCTGCGATCGTAGACAAGTTGAAGGATCTTCCGACCGGCACAATAATCAAACCCCGTGCGCAGCTCCTCCCCGGCAACCCCAACCCGCTGGCTGCAATCACGGTGCTGGAGGTTGCCGCGACAGTAGACGCTACGAAGAATGCGGCGTTTCCGTTCCCCGTGCCAAGCCCATGCCCGTGAATCTCGAATCTCGCGTGCTCGCGAGGATCGCCTGCGACCTCTCGGTGCCCCGCCCGGTTGTTCACCTTCGTCCGGGCATTGCGGACGCGAATCGGGAGTGCACTGCGCGGTCTGGAACCTGCCGCACATGGCCCCGGGAGACGAGGGACGCGTCCCCCCTCCGCCGGTGCGACGTAGGATTCTGCCCGACGTTCGATGACGGTGCCTGCCCTTGCGGACGGAAGGCTTGCCTTCTGCCCCGGGAACCGCGACAAGATATGCATGAAGGAGATGTCCACCGTAGTGCGTTCCGGACCCGACGACGCGAGCGCGTGCGGACCCTTGTCCTCCGCCCTCGGCGACGAGCAACTACTCGCCCTGCGCCTTTGCGACCTGAACGTGACGATTGAAGGAAGCTGGCTCACCCACCCGATCGATCAAGTATTGCACGAATTGGCTGAGCACCGCATCCGGTGCAGGCCGCATTTTTGGCTCTCCGACGAATGGTTCACGCCCGACAACGTACCCGGCATCGCGGTCCCCTTCTACCTCGCCCACGCACGTCTGATGGAGCTGGAGCGGAAGCAGATGCTCGAGGTCGAAGGCGGGACCATGGAATCGTGTCTGCGGATTCTGCGGCACGAAATCGGCCACGCCATCGACAACGCCTATCAGTTCCACCGTCGCCGCGACTGGGTGAGGATCTTCGGACGCAACTCGCAGCGCTATCCCGACTACTACCGTCCCAAGCCCCACAGCAAGAGGCACGTGCTGCACCTCGATTCCTGGTACGCCCAGGCGCATCCCGCGGAGGACTTCGCCGAAACGTTCGCCGTGTGGCTCACTCCGAACTCGATGTGGGAGAAGCGCTACGCGGGTTGGCCGGCGTTGAAGAAGCTCCAATATGTCGACCAGTGCATGAACGAGATCGCCGGACACAAGCCCGCGATCCGCTCCCGCAGATTGGTGGACCCGCTGATCAAACTGACCAGGACGCTGCACGAGCATTACCAGGCCAAGCGCGCCCGATACGGGCGGCGCTACCCGGACTTCTTCGACCGCGACCTGCGGCGACTGTTCGCCGACACCCCAAGAAATTCGCCGCCCCTGCCCGCAGCCCGCTTCCTGAGAAAATCACGGGCCGAGCTGCGCCGAACCGTCGCCCGCTGGACCGGAGAGTACCAATACACCATCGACCAGGTACTTCGTGAAATGATCGCCCGCTGCGACGAACTCCGACTCTGGGTCGACCGCCCCGTCGAGGAATCCCTGCGAGAAACTTTTGTTTTGCTCACCGTCCAGACGATGAACTATTTGCACAGCGGACGCCACAGGGTCGCCCTATGAAGCCGATTCGGGTACTGGTGCTGGTCGATGCAGCCTACGTACCGCCCGAATCGACCGAGGGACTCACCGAAAAGGACGTCGCCGCCTGCAAGACCGAGCAGGACGTCGTCGTCGGGATCAAAAACCTAGGCCACGAAGCTCGCGTTCTCGGCGTCGCCAGCGAACTCGGTCCCATCCGCGAACTGATCCAGGACTGGAAGCCCCACGTCGTCTTTAACTTGCTGGAGGAGTTCCGTGGCCAGGGCGTCTACGTCCCCTACTTCCTCGGCTATCTCGAACTGATACGCCAGTCCTACACCGGCTGCAATCCCGGCGGAATGCTCCTCACGCACAACAAGGGGCTTTCCAAGAAGATCCTCAAACACCATCGCATCCGCGTGCCGGATTTCGCGGTGTTCGCACGCGGGAGAAAGATGAAGCGGCCGTCGCATCTGACCTTCCCCTTGATCGTCAAGTCGCTCACCGAGCATGGCTCGGTGGGCATTTCGCAGGACTCCATCGTTCGTGACGACGACAAGCTCATGGAACGCGTCCAGAAACTTCACCAACAACTCGGCACCGACGCCATCGTCGAGCAGTTCATCGACGGAAGAGAACTCTACGTCGGAGTCATGGGCAACGCCCGATTGACGACCCTCCCGATCTGGGAGCTGGAGTTCACCAATCTTGCCGAAGGCGCCCCGCGCATCGCCACCGAAAAAGTGAAATGGGACGCCAACTACCAGGCCAAATCGGGCATCAAGACCGGCCCCGCCCTCGACATCCCCGACGCCCTTGAAAAACAGATCGTCCGCGTCTGCAAGCGAACCTACAAAATCCTCGGCCAGACCGGCTACGCCCGTATTGACCTCCGTCTGACGTCCGACGGGCGGTTTTACGTGCTCGAATCCAACCCCAATCCGCAGCTCGCGGACGGCGAGGATTTCGCCGCCTCGGCTCGAGCGGCCGGCCTGTCCTACGGCCAGCTCCTTCAACGCATCGTCAATTTGGGAATTCGCTGTGAGTCCATCTGGCAGGGATGACCAGCCCGCATCGCTCGCCTTGACTCGTGCGCCTGCGCCGCCCTGATATGATCTCCACCGCGGGACAAGACCGGCGGCGTTGCCGGGCACGCGGCCCAAGACGCCGGGATCCCTGCGAGATCATCATGCGCTTAAGCTCCAAGGAATTTGCGTCGCTGGTCGAACAGGCGTTGTCCGCAATCCCCGACTTCGTCGCCGGTTATATGAGTGACGTCGTCGTGGACGTCGAACCGACGCCGTCGCGCGAGGATCTACAGGCCGTGGACGTCGACGATCCGACAGAGCTTCTAGGCATGTATCACGGGACGCCGCTGACCGAGCGCGAGTTCGGCCTCGACGGCATCCTTCCCGATCGCGTGGTCATTTACCAGCGGAACCTCGAAGCCATGTGCGAAACACGAGAGGAAATCGTCGAGCAAATCCGCATCACCGTCCTGCACGAAGTCGGCCACCATTTCGGCCTCGACGAGGACGACCTTGCGGAACTCGGTTACGACTGAGGCGAAGCCCGCGCGGACGACCTCCCGACACCCCCTGCCGTTGATCAGAACCGCGACAGCATGGAGCGGCGTCTTTTCTTCATCTGTACCGCGACCGTGAGGGACCAGACGCCATTTTTTCCTCTAACCGCTCTCGCCCCCGATCCGACCTACCGCCGCTGTCAGACGGAAATGGTCATGTACGACTACGAAGGCCTGGGCTTCATTGTCATCGCCGAGCGCAAAGGGCCCTACCGCCAGGACCACGACTACGTCCCGCCCGAGGGCGAGCCGTACCCCTACAACTTCGTCGGCGATCAGTTCGTCTCGACCTACCTCCACGGCCCCCTCGGCCCCATCGAGCGGACGGAAGAGATGGTTGACGCCGACGTG
>JBBTCJ010000062.1:0-2570 GCA_038043285.1 Planctomycetota bacterium
AAACCATCCGTTACTCGACGACGCCGAATGTCTCACTTGCTCTGAAACGGTTCAACAGTGTAAGCTGCATTGCACGCGTTCTCCGACGAAAAACGCGGTATCGATCGTGCGAATGCTTTAGGTTATTTATTCACGGACCCTAAGGCGAGCGTCAACTGCTTCATCGATCGCGCCGCCCCTCGACGCGCACGTCGCCGATGATTCCCTGCAACAGGTCGCGCATGGTGACGACTCCCAGGCACCTTCCGGCGGCGTCGGCGACGACGGCCAGCTCCTGCCGGGCGTCGCGCATTCGTCGAATCGCGGAGGCAACGATTTCGTTGGGCGGGAGGGTCAGTGCGGCGGTTGCGCGTTCCTGGACGATCTTCCATTGATCGTCGCGCAAGGCTTTGTCGACCTTGAGCACGCCCACGACCCGTGTCCCACGCGAATCGACGACGGGCAAACGAACAAACTCATTCGCTTCGGCGACGCGGATAAGTTCGCTGAGGTCGGATTCTGCATGGATGGTGATGACGCGGCGCAGGGGGATCATCATCGACCGCACCGGGCGTTCAGACAGTTGAACCACGCGATCGACCAACAAGGAACGGGAATCGGACACGTCCTGACCCGCCAGGGCTTCCTGGAGCAACTGGGCCATGCGCCGACGAGGATCGACGGCGCGGCCTCGTGTTCCAACGCCTCCGGCAAGGCGGTTGCCGATTCGTGCGAAGCCGCTCGAAAGGGCGATGAGTCCCAGGGCGCGAAACGCTCGTTGCGTTGCGGAGAGGAACCGGCTTGTCCGGCTCATCAGCGCGTCGGCATGCAGTTGAAACAGGTTTTTGGGCACTACTTCCCCAAACACAAAAATCACCGGGGTGACCAGGACAATGGTGTAAAACTGCACCTGGTCGTCGCCCAAACCGAGAAGATGGGCGAATGCATACGCGACCGCTGTCGTGGTGGCGTAGTTGGCGGCGTTCGTTCCAATCAGCGTACACGACAGCGCGGCCTGCTCGTCGTCCAGCAGTCGCGCCAGCCGCCGGGCGCCGGCGTCCCCGCGGCGGACGGCCAGGTGCAGGCGCAGCCGGTTTGCGCGGTAGATGCCGATCTCCGCGCCGGAGAAGAACCCCGACAGGAGCAACCCGGTGAGAATCACGGTTATGGTCATCGCCCAATTCATGCGTTGACGTGCTCCGCGTCGGCGGGTTTTCCGTCGCGACGAACGATCACCCATTCAATGCGCCGATGGCGAACGTCCTCGACGGTCAGGGTAAGGTTGCGAAAACGGACCGAGTCCCCGGCGCGCGGCAGCCGCCCCAACCGCGACAGCACCCATCCGCCGATGGTGTCGACATGGCGGTCGATTTCGCGCACTCCGAACCGCTCGGCCCAGACGCGCACGCTCAGGTCGCCGGAGAGGCGGTAGGTGTTTTCGTCAAGCTGTTCACTGATCGTCTCGTCGCCGGGGGCGGTGGTCGGGTCGCCCTGTCCGACGACCCAGGTGACAAGATCCTCGTTGGTGACCAGCCCGGAGGTTCCGCCGTACTCGTCGACTACTACTGCGGCATGACCGCGGGTGTCCACGAAATGCCGAAGCACTTGCGCCAGGCTCGCCTGCTCGGGAACGTACTCGACGGGTCGCAGCATGGCCTCGACCGCCGCTGAGGGGTGCAGCAGAACCTCCCGGACGTACATCACGCCCCGGATGTCGTCGAGATCGTGTCCGTAGACCGGGAGGACGCGTTTTTGCGATCGGCGGACGGCGACGGCGATCTCCGCCGGCGGATCCTCCAGGCAAACGGCTTCGATGTCCACGCGAGGGGTCATCACCTCGCGCACGGAGACTTCCTCCATGGCCACGATCGACTGGAGCATCTCGTTTTCCGTTGAGTGGATGTGCCCCTCGTTGGCGGAGTGTTCGACGAGAAGTTTCAGCTCGTCGACGGTGACGTGATCCGGTTGTCGTCGCGCCGGCGCGATCAGGCGGGTGATCGGTTCGACCAAAGCGGCCGCCAGCACCCACTGTACGGGACCAAACAGAACTCGCAGGGTGGACAGCAATGCGGCCGCCCAGGGGGCGACCAAATGGGCATTGGCCAGGGCTATCGCCTTGGGGATCATCTCGCCGACGACCACGACGCATAGGAGCACAAGGAGTCCGACGCCTGCGGCCAGAGCGGGCTTTGCGTTCGCGTGTTCCAACGACACGAAGGAAAGCGAGAAGATGGAGACGTTGACCAAGGTATTGGCGATCAGCGCCGTCATCAGCACACGGCGCGGATGGAGCATGACGCGGTGGGGCGCGCGACCAAAGGGGGACGCCTGGCGCGAAAAATCGGCAAGCTCCCGTCGGGAGAGGGCGAACAGGGCGGTCTCCGAGCAGGAAATCACTGCGGAGCACGCCAGCAGTAGGATGAACGCGACCCAGACCACGGGCGGGCATTGTAGCGGATGGCGCGGAGACGGTCGTCCCCGTTCTGTCGCCGACGGAGACTACGGGTCCGCGACAGTTTAGGCGGGGGTGGGGCGTGCGTTCAGAACCGCGAGTGATAACCAGCGCTCCGCACTGGACCGCTACATGCTGT
>JBBTCJ010000062.1:2580-8700 GCA_038043285.1 Planctomycetota bacterium
CTCCCTCACGGTCGCGGTACGGATGAAGAAAAGGCACTGCTCCATGCTGTCGCGGTACTGATCGGCGCTTCGCCTGATCGGTGCCTCGCCTGATCGGCGCTGCACCACTTTCGAAGCTCCGGACCGCTATCAGCTGGGCCAACAAAGACAAGGGAAGCACCTCAGACGACGGCGGCCGGAAGTGTCGCGGACCGGGGGTCCACCCACGGCGTCGTGTCCTAGCGCGGTTCCCAAACTATAATGTCGTCGCCATGAGCACGCACGCACCGAACTTGACCGACGAGCAACGGCGCGCCGTCCACGTCATCGGAGGGAGCGCGATCGTGTCAGCGGCGGCGGGTTCGGGAAAGACCGCCGTGCTCGCGGAGCGCTGCGCCTACCTCGTCTGCGACGCGCCGCCCGAATCCCGTTGCGACGTGGATCGTCTCCTGGTTCTGACGTTCACCGAGGCCGCCGCCGCGGAGATGCGCTCGCGGATTCTCCAGGCGATCCGCCGCCGGGCCGCCAGTCGCCCCGACGATTCGCGCCTGGACCGGCAGGCTGCCCTGCTTGATGCCGCCCACGTTTCGACGATCCACTCTTTCTGCTCGTGGCTGATCCGTCGCTGGTTTACCGAGGTCGGCGTGGAGCCGACGGTCAGCGTGCAGGACGAGGCGGAGTCCGCCGTGATGCGGAGCGAGACGCTGGCCGAGGTGTTCCATCGGCTCTACGCCCGACTCGCCGATCCCGACGAGCTTGTGGGGCGGTCGCGACTTGATCGGCCCGCGCCGACGAGTCGAGTTTTACGCGCGCCGCAGGCCGTGGGTAGCCGAACGGGGACGTGGTCGCTTGGTTGTCGAGATGAAAGCGAGCTAGCGCCGGCCTTTCAAGAACTTGTTGACGACTATGGATTAGGCGACGACCGCGACGTGAGCGAGTTTGTTCTCCGGCTGTCTGCCTATGTCGGTTCACTGCCGGACCCATGCGGCTGGCTGATCCAGGCGACTAACTCTTCAAGCGGTGGTTGGAGCGCCTGTCTCGACCGGCTGCGACAGACCATGAGCGTCGAGGCGTCCGCCCAGTTGGAACATTGCCGGCAGGCGGCGGAGACGCTGTCCGCATGGGGCGAGGCGGGTCAACCGTACGCCCGCAAGATTGTCGCCTACGCCGACATGCTGGAGCTGTGCCAATCGGAGTTGGAACACGGTTCAGCGCGGGAGGCCGTCGGCGAGGCAGGTCGCATCCTCCGCGAATTTGAGTTCCCCGACGAGAAGGCCAAGGCGCTGCGGAATCCTGGCGAGGGCGACGAAACCCGTCGCCGGACGGCCCAGGGCGTTCTCGAAAAGGTCAAGGACGAGTTTTTCAAGGATCGCCTGCGCAGCCGCTTCGCGATGTTCACCGCTGAGGAATGGGAGGACAACCTTTCGCGCACGGCGCCGTATGCGGCCGTGCTTGCCGACCTCGTCGCGCTGTTCAATCGGGCTTATGCGGCAAGGAAAAGGCGGCAGAACGTGGTCGATTTCGCCGATCTGGAGCGTCTGGCCTTCGACCTCCTTCGCAAGCCCGGCGCGCCCCAGGGCGCCGACAGCTCCTGGGAGCCGTCGGAGGCGGCGATCTCGCTGCACCGTCGATTCACCCACGTACTTGTCGACGAGTTCCAGGACATCAATCCGCTGCAGGAGGCGATCCTTCGACTGGTGAGCCATGAGGCTCGCCCGGGATCGGCGGGAAACCTTTTCGTTGTCGGCGACGTCAAGCAGAGCATCTATCGCTTTCGATTGGCGGAGCCGGCGGTCTTTGTGGACCGGCTGCGAGGCGCTTGCAACGCAGAGGTCGCAACCCCGCCAGCGAACAATCCGGCTGCGGCGAATCGACGCGCCGAGGCGCATTTCCTGCGGAGCAATTTCCGAAGTCGGCCTGAGATTCTCGAAGCCGTCAATGTTGTGTTCCGAACGCTGATGCGCCGCAGCCTTGGGGGAATTGAGTATGACGCCGATGCCGAACTGCGCCAGGGGCGAGGGTTGGACCCTGCACCGGACCGTCGGTCCGTCGAGGTGCATTTGCTCCAGCGCCGCTGGGTTGGCCGCGACGCATCGAACCATGACGGCGAAGATGCCGAATCTGATGGTGAGCCGGAGGAGGCGTCCCAGGTTGCCTTCGATCACCCAAGTCGATGGAGCGCGGCGGAACGAGAGGCTTACTTCATCGGGCTGAAGATTCGTGAATGGATGGAGGCAGATCGTCAGACCTGCGACGACCCAGGTTTACGCTTCAGTGACGTGGCGATCCTGCTGCGAAGCCCAAGACTCGTCGGCGAGCGAATGGCAAGCATGTTGGCGGCCATGGGCATCCCGGCCCGCGCCCAGGTCGGGGGATCGCTGCTTGCTGCGATCGAGGTCCGCGACGTGGTTTCGGCCTTGCGCGTGCTGGACAACGTTCGGCAGGATCTCCCCCTGACCGCCGCGTTGCGGAGCGGAGTGTTCGGCGATCGGCTCAGCGAGGACGAACTCGCCCGTATCCGGCTGCTCGATCGAGGGGCGGCGTACCATGCGTGTGTTTTGCGTTACGCCCGCGAAGGTAAGGATGCCGCGCTCCGCCATCGCGTGAGACAGGTGCTGACGACCATCGAGCGGTATCGCACGGTTGCCCGACGTCGACCGCTCTCGGAGACCCTGTGGCGAATCTATGAGGACGACGCTCGCCTCGCCTGCGCCGCGGCCCTCCCCAACGGTCTGCAGCGCAAGGCGAACCTGCTCAAGTTGCACGAATTGTCGCGAAAGTTCGGCACGTTCCGCCGGCAGGGCTTGCACCGGTTCTTGCGGTTCCTGGATTCCCTCGATGCCGACGATCAGGAGATCGACGCAGCCTCCGTCGCGGGCGATGCCGACGACGTCGTTCGCATCATGAGCATTCACCAGGCCAAGGGGCTGGAGTTCCCCGCTGTCGTCGTCGCCGGGCTGGGAACGAAGTTCAATCTGAGAGACCGCACCGGGCGGATGATCTTCGAGCGCGAGGCGGGCATCGGCCTACGGGTTGTCGATCCGGAGCGGTTCATCGAGTATCCGTCGGCCGCACACGTGCTGGCGGCGGTGGAGATCGACCGCGCCACGCGCCAGGAGGAGATGCGGATTCTCTACGTGGCCCTGACACGGGCGCGTGATCGGCTCATGCTCGTCGGATCGGTGGATCATCCGGACCGGGTTGGTCAGTCGCCGACGGAACGGCTCGGCGAGCTTTCCGACCTTACGTTCTCGACGGCGCGGACGCCGCTGGACTGGCTCCTGCCGATTCTGGTCCACGCGCCGAGCGGTGTGGTGGAGGGACTGGACTGCGAAATCCCACGGTTCTCAGACCGGGCGACGGAGCAACACGCGCCGTTGTTCCGCGTGGCGCTCCACGACGAGGCGGAAATGTCGCAGTGGTCCGCCAGGCCGTGCCCCTCCGGCGACGACGGTGGCGTTCGGGCGGCGGCGGCCGACCTTGCCCCGCTGCCTTCGGACGAGCCGTACGACCTTGCGCAGCAGGAGGTCGAGGAAATCATTCGGCGCGTCGAGTTCGTGTACCCGCATCTCGCATCGGCATCCGTACGAGCGACGGTGGCTGCCGGAGATTTCAAGGGCGCCCATGACTTCCTCCACGATCCGGATGTGGCACGGGCTTCCAGCCGGGGGAAACAGCGGCAAGCCGCCGGGGGGATCGCATCCGAGGAGGAAGCTGCCCGGTGCCCGTTTCCGAGGTTCCCCGCCGGCTCCTCCGGCGATTCGTCGGCGGCCGCCCGCCGCGGAATCATCACCCATCGCGTGCTTCAATTCCTGGACTTTGCGGCAGCCCGCGACGCCGCGGGAGTGGCACTGGAATTGCAACGCCTGGCGGAGGGTGAGATCCTGACCGCGGAAGATCGAAGGCTGGTTGCGGAGTACGCGCTGGAGTGGTTCGTGACCACGCCGCTGGCGCAACGAATTCGCGACGCGGGGACGGCCTATCGCCGCGAGCTGCGTTTCGTAACCACCGAGCCGGTGTCGCTACTGGACCGCTCGGTCGACGCCGCCGGCGAGGATCGCGTCCTGGTCCGCGGCATTGTGGACGGCGTATTGACGGACCGTGAAACGCTGGAGGTGATCGACTTCAAGACCGATGCGATCGCGGAGGACAAGCTCCCGAACCGTTGTGAGTTCTATCGGCCGCAGGTGGCCCTCTACGGACGCGCCATGGGCCGCCTCTTCCGCAAGCCCGTGGGCAGCGGGTTCCTGGTTTTTCTCGCTGCCCAGAGAGTGATACCATTCGACGGACACGCGTTACGGCTCGAATAGAACCTATGACTTATCCAAAACAATCCAATCTTCGGGGGGACGGCACTTCGACCGGGGACTTGGCGTTCAACCAGCGCGTCCGCGAGATCGGGGGGCGGATCTTCGAATTGATCCACGAAGTTCAGCCTAGGCCGTGGAAGCGTGCCTGGTGGTCGGAACGCGCCACTCGTCTGCTCGACCGCGACGAGAAGCTGCGCACCCGGGCGTTCCAGTTTGTCGACTGCCTCCCGGCACTGGGCTGCAACGAGGCGATCGCCCGTCATCTCTCCGAGTACGCCGACGGGGCGGGGTTCGCGGTTCCTCAGGCGATGCTCGCCGCCGTCGGACCGGGTCTGCTGCGACGCCTCCGCGTCGATCTTCTCGGTCGCGCCGCTCGGTCCGGCGCGACCATGATGGCGGGACGGTTCATCACGGGGTTTGACGTCCCCAGCGTGTTGCGAACGCTTCAGCGACTGCGCAACGATCGGATGGCCTTCACTCTGGACGTACTCGGCGAATTCACCACCAGTCATGCCCAGGCCGAGCGATATGCCAAGGTCTATCACGACCTGTTGGACCGCCTGCCGCCGCAGGCGTCAGCCTGGCCGTTCGATCCGCTACTCGACCGAGACGACCGCGGACCCATGCCCCGCGTCAATATCTCCATCAAACTCACGGGTCTTGATCCGCACTTCGACGCGATCGACCCCGAACGTGCGATTCGCGAGGTTGGTGCTCGCCTGCGGCCGTTGCTCTTGCACGCACGGAGGGTCGGCGCCTTCGTCAACGTCGACATGGAGTCGTCCAAGCACCACGATCTGACCATCCAACTGTTTCAGCGCATCATGCTGGAAGACGAGTTCGCCGACTGGCCCCACGTCGGCATCGTCTTGCAGGCGTATCTGCGGAACGGCGAGCAGGCTTTGGGCAACATGCTCAACTGGGCGAAGCTCCGCGGCACGCGGTTTTCAATTCGACTGGTCAAGGGCGCCTATTGGGATGCGGAGACCGCCGCGGCCGTCCGCAACTACGCCGAACCGCCGGTCTGGAGGCAGAAGTGGCAGTCCGACGCCTGCTACGAGCGAATGGCCCGCACGATGCTGGAAAGCACCGAGCTGATTCGACCGGCGTTTGCCAGCCACAACGTGCGAAGTCTCTCCGTGGTGTGCGCGATCGCCGAAGGAATGGGCTTGTCTCCCCAGGCGTACGAGGTTCAGACGCTTTTCGGCATGGGCGATCCGCTGAAGGCGGCCATGGTCCGCATGGGCCGTTGCGTCCGGGTCTATTGTCCCTACGGCGACCTTATGCCCGGCATGGGATACCTGATCCGCCGTCTGCTGGAGAACACCTCCAACGAAGGATTTCTCAAACAGAGTTTCGAGGAACGCGGTGCGCATGACCGGCTGCTCGCGGACCCCGCCGTGTTGCGGCCGCCTAGTGCTCCGCTGCCCGAACGCCGCTACCAAAACACCGATCCGGAGGAACCGATGTCCTCGTTCCGAAACGCCGTCAACACCAGCTTCGCTTCGGCGGAGAGCCGCCAGAAAATGCATGGGGCTATTCAATACGTCCGCGGCGAACTTGGACGGAACTACCCGTTGATCATCGATGGCAAGCCGATGACCACCGAAGGCTGGTTCGTCTCGCACAACCCCTCGAAGCCGTCCGAAGCCATCGGTCGAATCGCCGAGGCCACGACGGCGGACGCCGATCGCGCGGCCGCGTCGGCGTACCGGGCGTCGGCATCGTGGCGGCGGACCCGCGCCGCCGAACGCGCGTCGCTGTTGCGACGCGCCGCCGACCGGTTGGAGATGCGCCGATTCGAACTGGCCGCGACCATGATCCTGGAGGT
>JBBTCJ010000063.1:0-26097 GCA_038043285.1 Planctomycetota bacterium
CTCGGTGCCGCGACGAATCCAGACGATGGCGGCGGTGTTCGGCGGCGCGGCGGCGCTTTGCGCGGCCTGTTCCCCCACCACGCGCCACCGCGTCCTGTCTTTCTTCTTTGACGGAGTTCCTCAACCCGCCAGCGCCCCGGCGACGTCCGGCGCGGTGACGCCGGAGAGCGCCGCGGCCGTCGAACCCGCCTCGGGGCCCACGCCGGTGCAGCGGTTTTTCGCCCACACGCCGTATCGCGACAACCGTTGCGGTGGATGTCACGACTTCGAGAGCGGTCAGCTCGTCCGGTCGGTGCAGGACGGGCTGTGCCTGAACTGTCATTCACCGATCAAGGCGTCGCTGCGCTACGTGCATGGTCCGGTGGCGGTCGACGACTGCACCTCGTGTCACCACTACCATTACGCGTCGTTTCCCAACCTTCTCCTTCGCAACCCGACGGACACCTGTTTGGAGTGCCATGATCGAGGCGACCTCGGTCCGGGGGATCATCACGCGACGATCGGCCCGCAGGGTTGCGTGGCGTGCCACCATCCGCACGGCGGCGAGGACCGGTTCTTCCTGAAACGGAGCACGCCTTGATGGCCGCCCGTTGGGATTGGCTGGTCCGCGCGGGGATGATCGCGGTGGGGGCGGCTGCGCTGACCGGCTGCCAAACGGCTCAGCCGGCGCGGACCGGCGGGGTGGAGCCCGTCGACGTCACCAGCTTCCGTCGCCGTCTGGAGCTGACCGCTCGAACCCGCGACCAGGAGCAGACGTCGAAGATCACGGGAAGCCAAACGCGTTACCAGGAACAGGTGCTCGAGGAGGGCGTTCGCCTCGAAGCGGACGGCTCGGTGTATCATCCCAACCTGATGGAGTTTTCGCTCGCCGGCTTGTTCGGTCTGCTGCAGGAGGATTTCGAGAAGGATTTTGACGGAGAGAAACGCAGCAGCGGCGACGACGGCGACGTCCTCGAATATGACCTCGAGGGGCGGTTCTTGAAAAAGAAGCCCTATCCCGGAACGGTGTACGCGCGGAGCTACAGGTCGCTGGAACCCAGGCCCTTCCTTTCGAGCATCGAGACCACCACCACCAACTACGGCTTCACCTGGCAGTACGTCAGCGCCAAGACCCCGACCAATCTGCAATTCAACCACACCGAGGTGCTTCTGGATCCGCTCGACGAGCGCGAAAAACCGGGCGAACAGAAGAACACGTCGCTGCGGTTTGAGACGCAGTACCGCTTCAGCGAGCAGAACGTCCTTTCTCTGACCTATGACCGCCAGTCGGTGAGCGAACAACCCTTCAACCTGGAGTACGATTCCGACGAACTGACGCTCAAGCATCGGCTGGATTTCGGCGAGCGCCGCGAACAGCGATGGGAATCCGAACTGAATTATTTCGATCAACTGGGAACCTTCGACATTCAGCGCTCGCGCTGGCGGGAGAGCCTGCGGCTGACGCACACGCCGACGCTGCGTTCGTGGTATCAGTTCGAACTTCTCGATCGAACGCAGGGATCATTGTCCGGCGTACCGCCCATTCAGGAGACGTCGTCTTTGCTGTCCGGAACCCTGGAGCATCAACTTTACGAAAGTCTGGTCTCGCAGCTTTTTGTCTTCGGACGGACGCAGCGGTTTGACGACGGACTGACCATCGACCGATGGGGGGTGCAGCCGAGCCTGGACTATCGCAAGAAAAACCGGTGGGGCTTGTTCCTGGCGGACTATCAATATCGCTTTCAGACGGAGGATCGCCAGGGCGGATCGCGCAACTTCGAGGTGATCGACGAGCGACGGACGTTCCAGGATCCCGAACCGATCGTGCTGACCAACACCAACGTGGCGATCAGTTCGATTTTCGTCACCGCGGAAGACAAGACCACCGTGTATCGCTCCGGAGAGGATTACCGCGTGCGGATGATCGGCAACCAGATCGAAATCGAGCGCGTTCCGACCGGGCGCATTCTCGACGGTCAGACCGTGCTCCTCGACTACGTGTTCCTGCTTGGCGGGGATTTCACGCTGGACACGGCGACTCAGAACCTGACGCTGCGACAGAACCTCAAGTTCGGGTTGTCGCCCTACTATCGCCTGCGCTGGCAGGATCAGCAGATTTCTCCGACCGGGGCGACGGGCGTTCAGCCGGAAAACATCACGGCGAGCATCTTCGGCGCCGAGTTTCAGAAGGACTCGGTAAGGCTTCTGGCCGAGTATGAGGACCACGAGTCGAACATCAGTCCGTTCGAGGCGATCAGACTCAGCGGCGACTACACGCGTAAGGTGGGGCGCGGAGGGACGGCGCGGCTCCGTGCCCGCTGGGTGGACATGGACCGCTTCGAGCCGCGGGACCGCCGCACGAAGTTCCTGACTGTCGAAGGACGCCACCGTCAGCGCATCGGCGATCACTTGACGCTTGAAGGGGCCGTCCTGTATCGCAACGAGGACGACTCCGTCAGCGGAAGCAACGAGGGGGTGAACGGGAACTTCTCGTTGGAGTGGATCGTCCGCGAGACGGAGCTGCGGGTGACGTACGAGATTGGGCGGTTTGAGGACGATTTCGCCCGGAACAAAACCCAGACGCTGTTCGTGCAGTTCCGCCGCCGATTCTAGGAGATTGCCAATTGCCAATTGCCGATTGCCGATTGAGGAACGGTACAGGTCGTCGGGGGGAGCCCGACACGCCGCCAGCTTTGCGGCGGCGCAACCGCGGCGCGTTCGTTGCGCTCGGGATGCTGACCGCCTGGGGTGGATGCACTGGACCGACCAAGCCCGTCTTTGATCCGCCGTCGACGACGATCGCCTGGCCGGCGCCGCCGGCGCCGCCGCGGATTCGCTACGTCGGCGAGCTGCGCACGTCGGCCGATCTGAAGGCTCGACCGAGCGCGGCGGAGGTGTTCGGGACGGTGTTTGCCGGTCGCAAGCCGCCGCAACCCTTGTACGGTCCGCGAGCGGTGCTTTGCACGCCGGACGCCTCGCGCGTCTGGATCGCCGATCCCGGGGGAAGGTGTCTGCACCTGTTCGACCTGGTTGGGAGGAAGTATCGAAAGGTCTCCCACGCGGGCGGTCAACCTTTCCTGACGCCGGTCGCCTTGACCCTTGGCCCGGACGACTCGTTCTACTTGGCCGATTCGGAGCGAACGGCCATCGATCGACTCTCGACGACCGATGGGCGACTCCTGGAATCGCTTCGTCTTCCGGACGAACTGCATCGACCGGCGGCTTTGCACTATGACGCGCCGTCCGATGAACTGTTCGTCGTCGACGTGGTCGGTCACGACGTGAAGGTGCTTGCGCGCGATGGAACGCTGAAGCGCATCCTGGGGCGTCGCGGCGAGAAGCCCGGCGAGTTCAACTTCCCTTCCGCGATCGCCGCAAGCGATGACCGCCTGTTGATCGCCGACACCGGCAACCATCGCGTCCAAGCCATCACCAGGATGGGCGAGCCGATCGTCGCGTTGGGTCGCGCCGGCGACGCTCCGGGAGACCTTGCCCTGCCCAAGGGGGTAGCTGTCGATGCGGACGGCCACGTGTACGTCGTGGACGGGCGATTCGAAAACGTGCAGATTTTCGACCCGCAGGGTCGATTGCTGCTGTTCTTCGGTGAAGAGGGCGGCGCCCCCGGGCAGTTCTGGCTGCCGGGGGGAATCTTCATCGAGCCATCGGGGCGAATTTGGATCTGCGACTCGTACAATCGTCGCTTGCAGGTGTTCCAATATGTCAACGACCAACAAGCTCAAGTGGATCGCTAAGCGACCGCTGTCCGACGTCGGTGATCAGGCGCGACCGCTCCCCGCAGCGGCGGCGTCGCGCGCGGGGCGGCGGCTCGCCCTTCTGGTCACGGTTGTCGGTGGGTTCACGGCACAGGCCCAGGATCGCGTCAGTCAGACGGTGCACAACCTGTCCGCATCGGGTCCGGGAACGGTTCGGGCCGAGAGTGAGTCGCAGGTCTGCATCTTCTGCCACGCCCCGCACAACACCGGCGGCATGCGCCCCCTGTGGAACCGCGACCTTTCGATCTCCAGCTATCAGATCTATCAATCCTCGACGCTCAACGCCCTACCCGGACAACCGACCGGATCCAGCAAGCTTTGTCTGAGTTGCCATGACGGCACGCTGGCGCTGGGCAGTGTCCTGAGTCGCGCGGACCGCATCCGCATGATCGGTGGAGACTTCCTGCCCGCGGGATTGACCAACCTCGGTACCGATCTGTCCGACGACCATCCGATCAGCTTCGCCTACACCGCGGGCGTGGCGGCCTCGGATCGGCAACTGGTGACGCCCTCCGCCCTTCCCGCGGAAGTTCACCTGGACGCCAACTCGCAGTTGCAGTGCACCTCGTGTCACGACCCGCACCACGATCGAAACGGGAAGTTCCTGGTGATGCGGCGGGAGTTTGGAACGCTGTGCAGCGCTTGTCATGCCATGGACGGCTGGTCCGGGTGCGCGCATCGAACCTCGGGGGCCGCGGTCTCCTCCTCGGCGGCGACGGATTGGCCCTTCACGACCGTGGCCGAGAACGCCTGTCGAAGCTGCCATCGCTCGCACGCCGCCGGCGGCCACGAACGACTATTGATCTTCGAGAACGAAGAGGACAATTGCCTAAGCTGCCACGACGGGCAGTCCGCACGGACGAACCTCCGCGCCGAGATCGACAAGCCCTCGGTCCATGACCCGCAGCGCTACGTGAGAATTCACGATCCCGTCGAGGCGAACGCCGCCGTGAACCCGCACGTGGAATGCGCCGACTGCCACAACGGACACGCCGTCGCCCCCCAGCCGCCCGCGACCGGATACATTCCCATCGGGGCGACGTTGTCGAAGATGCCGGGCGTGAGCATCGCCGGCGCCCGGGTGCCGACCGCAAGCTATGAATACGAGGTTTGTTTCCGCTGCCACGGCGACGGCGCGGTGCCGGTCATGGGGCGGATCCAAAGACAGTCCAACACCGCCAACCTGCGGTTGAAGCTCACCTCCGGCAATCCGAGCTACCACCCGATCGCCCAGGCTTCCCGCAGCGACGGATCACCGAGCCTCGTTCCCGGAATGCCGGTCGGTTCCATGATCCGCTGCACCGACTGTCACAGCAACGACAACGGCCCCGGCGCGGGGGGCAACGGTCCGAGCGGGCCGCATGGGTCGAACTTCGACTTCCTACTTGAACGCAACTACACGGTGATCGACAACACCCCCGAATCGACCTACGAGTACGCGCTGTGCTACAAGTGTCACCTGCGCTCGAGCATTCTGGGCGACCAGAGCTTCAAGGAACATCGCAAGCACATCGTCGAGGAGCGTTCGCCCTGCTCCGCGTGCCATGACCCGCACGGGGTAAGCAGCACCCTGCCGACGACCTCGCAGCATACGCGCTTGATCAATTTCGATACGACGATCGTTCGTCCGAATCCATCGAACGGGCGGTTGGAGTTCAAAGACCTGGGCCGCTTTGCGGGAAGTTGCACGCTCACTTGTCACGGTGAGCGGCACAACGACGAACGCTACGGCAATTGAGCCGGATCACGGTCCGTTGGCCGCGCCCTGATCGTTGCCAAGTAGCGCCTCGGCGATCGAGGCGGAGTCGAACAGCGACAGGACGAATTGGGATGTTCCCTGGAACACGGCCTGGTGAAGATGTCCCTGGCACCCCACGAATAGGGAGCCACCGGACAACAGCATCGACATGGCCAGGCGCCAGCGGTTCGCACGCGACGAGGAACGCATCATCCTTGGAATCTCTCGAAATGCGCGACGGGTTGCACTCGACCTCGGACCTTCTCGCCGATCGCCTCGGCCGCGCCACCGACGCAATGCCGGCGAGAGAGGATTCCTCTACGACTCGGTTTTAACTTTCAGGGCGAAGCTTCTCAACCCGGGCCTCCTGCCGGCGGAATCACGGGCTGGAAGCCTGTGCTGCACAATCTTGAGAGAGTCACCCGTCACGGCGCCGGCGTCACGGAGTCTCGCGCACCTGCTGCTGGAGAAACGCGGCGTAATTCGCGAACGTATCGGGTCCGGAGAAGATCGACGGCTGCTCCGATCCGGGCAACAGGAACGTCCGCACGCGCACCCCGCCCGGGGTGCCGGTGCTGCGAAACGCGCGGAAGATGATGGTGTCGCCGCAGTTGAAGTTCGAAGCCGACAGCAGCAGCGCGTTGACGCCTTCCAAGTCGACCGCGACGCCGCCCGCGCCGCCAGCGCCCTCGCCGCCGACGGCCACCTGCTCGACGCCCACCGAGGTCACCGGAGACTCATTGCACGGGAACAACACGCCCATGTCCCGGGCCAGTCCGGTCGCGCCGGTCAGCAGGCGGGCAATCTCCCGCTCGGTCTTGGTGATGTAGATTCCTTGATCGTCAACCTGGAAGTTTCCTTGCTCGTCGCGGACCAAAACCTCCCGTTCGATGGCCACGACAAACTCCACGTTTTGAGCGGTGTCGTTCAGCCCGCGCACCAGGACGAAGGCCGCCCCCGGTCCCGGAGTCACGGGAAACTCGCCGCCGACCAGCGTATTGACGAACGCGGGATTGAAAAATCCTTGCCCGCCGCACCCGGCGGCGAACAACCCGCACACCAGGGCAAGCCGTCGAATCGTTTGGAACCGCAAACCTTCCATCACATCAGTCCTTGACTTTGCGTCTCATGGCCGACACCGTCGCCATTCCCAGCGACGGTCGAGCGGTCTCTATCGAACCAGCACCTCAAACTCGAAGCGACCGCCGATCGAATTGAGCGTCAGCTGATCGTTTTGGTCATAGCTGGGATCCGCGTTGTTGGGCACGGCGTCCAGGAACGGCACCGCCGGGGATCCGTTCATGGTGATCGCCACCACCGACCCGCAGATGACGTTATCCGTCGGGACGACGGTGTCGCGCACGCCGATGTTACGACGGGTGAGAACGTTGCCGTCGTCGTCCACCTCGTCGGGCAGCAGCGCCCGGAACTGCGGGACCGAACGCGTGCGCGGCTGAAACACCGTGGAGACGGTTCCGCCCTGCTCGATCTCCACCAGCTCCCACGCGGTCAGCTCCACGGGAATGAACACGTCGACCGTGGTTCCCGGTTCGATCTCTACCGAGGCGACGTCGCACTGAGCGACCACGTTGGTCAGATCGTTTTGGTTCAGGTCGGGGACCGCCGCGGCATTGAAAGCCGGATCCACGAACTCGCGGCTTCCGTCCACCAATTCAACGACCTGGGTCGTTCCGTCGACGTAGGTGATCCGCACCCGCATCCGCACCCGCGGGCGCAGGTCGCGAATCTGGACGGCCGTCAGCGGGATCTTCGGGGCTAGGTAGCTGATCAACCGTTCGTCGACCGTGGTCTTGTTCACCAGGGCGATGACCACGTGGCCCGGGGCGTTGGGGATCGTTCCCAAGGAAGGGGCCTGCCCGCCGGACACCACCTCCAAAAACGCGGGGTTAAACGCCTGGCACCCGGCGCAGCCCAGCAAGACGGCCGACATCATAAGCCCGCAGAGTCGATGAGGACCACCGGAGCGGAACGCAAGGCGGATCGAACTTGAGTTATCGGTCACTGTGAAAACCTCGTGCATGGACACAATTCGGGTACGTCGCCACGCGGCGGCCACCGTGCGCCGGCGACGCTCGTCGGGCGAGCCGTACTCTACTAGTATCGCACCGGGCCATGTCCAGTCAAGCCGACCGGAAACCGCGGCAGGGCCGTTCAATTCTTGCCTGAGAGCGAGGGTGGGTGCCACTCGCGGCTTGCCCGCCAGCGCGGGAGTCACATAGGGCGGATTTGACCCGCCGCCGATCTTCGTGTCGGGCAGAGCCTGACCTGCCTCGCTGCAAAGAAATGGTCGCCACCCTTTGCTAACGCAAAGGATGGGCCACCCGACCGATCAACTTCTCGAAGGCGAACGGCATGGATCGGATCATACCGGCAGAGAGGAGGGAGTAGAAAGGAGATTGCAAGACAGGGCTCCTTCGTCGATCGAAGACATTCGTGGACGAGCGTTCTTCTCCCTGCTCTACTCTCTCCTTTCTCCTCTCGCCTGCTCTCGATTCTGAGCGGCGGAGCCGCTCAAAATCGGGGCGACAGGATTCGAACCTGCGACCTCCTGCTCCCAAAGCAGGCGCGCTAGCCGGACTGCGCCACGCCCCGCGGCGTCGAGAACCATTGCAAGGGGACGCCCGCCGCCTGTCAACCTTCCGCGGCCTCTCCCCGGCGTCTTTCTGCCCTCGCTTCCCCGGTCATTGGGAGCGATCGCGAAACTGGAAAACAGGCCGCCACTGCCACCCGTCTTCGCCCTCCGGCGAGAATGGAAACATCCCGGTCGTGTTCCGCCCCACCCGTACCCAACGTGCGTTGCGGCCCCGACCGAGTCGTCGAGCGAGGCTGAGTTGAAGCCCGGCAAGTTGGAGCGTCGATAATACACCCTATGCAAACACTGGGAATCATTCTTGCGCGTGCGGGAAGCAAGGGGCTGCCGGACAAGTGCGTTCGGCTCTTGCGCGGGCGGGCGCTGATCGAGTACACCCTCGATCACGCCGCGGCCAGTTCGATGCTCGCGGGAATCGTCTTGACCACGGATTCCGAGCCGGCCAAGCAGATCGCGCGGCGACGCGGGATGGACGTCGTCGATCGTCCCGGCGAGTTGGCCACGGATACCGCCACGGTCGATGCCGCGGCGCGGCACGCGGTCGAGCAGTGGGAGCGTTCGAGGTGCACGACGGTCGATGTCGTCGTTCTCCTGTACGGCAACATTCCGGTCCGCGCCGAAGGTTTGATCGACCGGGCGATTGAGCACCTGCGGCAGACCGGTTGCGACTCGGTACGAAGCGTTGCCCCGGTGACCAAGCAGCATCCCGACTGGGTGCACCGGCTCGACGGCGATCGCATGATCCAGTTCCGCTCCAATAGCATCTACCGCCGGCAGGATCTTGACCCGTTGTACTACCACGACGGCGCGATCGTCGCGGTCACGCGGGCGGCGCTGTTCGAGGCCTGCAAGACGCCCGACGACCGGCAGTCGTTCCTGGGGCGCGACCGGCGAGCCATCGCCCAGTTGCCGGAGGACGCCGTCGACGTCGATACGGCCGTCGATCTTTGCCTGGCCGACGCGGTCCTGCGGATGCGCGAGGGAACGTCGAGTCCGGCCCATCCGACCGGAACGGATCTTCGCCAATCGCCGATCGTCCATCGTCCATCGACAACCGACAATCGACAATCGACAACCGACAATCGACAATCATCCACCCCTGCCGTCGTAATCTCCGGGCGCAAGATCGGCCCGGGTGCGAGGATCTTCATCATCGCGGAAGCCGGGGTCAATCACGACGGCGACGTGGTCCAGGCGCTGCGGATGGTGGAACTGGCGGCGGACGCTGGCGTGGATGCGGTGAAGTTCCAGATGTTCCGCGCCGACGAACTGACGACGGCCTGCGCCTCGACGGCGGCGTACCAGCGCAGCGCCACCGGCGTGGCTTCGCAGCGCGACCTGCTGCGGCGACTCGAGTTGTCGATCTCGGATTTCGCCAGGATCCGACAACACTGCGACCTGTTTGGGGTGATCTTTCTGGCGACGCCCTTCGGCATCCAGGACCTCGAGCGGGTGATGAACCTCGGCGTGGCCGCCATCAAGATCGCCTCAACCGACCTGAACAACTTTCCGCTTCTGGACGCCGCCGCCGCGACGCGAAAACCGCTGTTGATGTCGATCGGCGCCTCCACGCCGGAGGAGATTCGTACGAGTGTGGACCGCCTGGGCGCCGCCGGGGCCGCCGATCGGCTGGTGTTGATGCACTGCGTCAGTTCCTATCCGACGCCGCCGTCGGATGCCAACCTTCGTGCGATCCACGCGATCCACGAGGCATTCGGTCTTCCCGTCGGCTACAGCGATCACACCACTTCAACGATGACCGGCGCGTGGGCCGCCGCGGCCGGAGCCTGCGTGCTGGAGAAGCATTTTACGTTGAATCCCTCCGCCGCCGGTCCGGACCACGCCATGTCGCTGTCGGTCGAACGGCTGGCCGAGTACGTCGCCCACGCCCGCCAGGCCGAGATTGCCCTGGGCGGCGGCGAGATCGGACTTACCAGCCGCGAGCAGCAGGTACGCCAGGTGGCGCGGAAAAGCATCGTGGCGGCCGCGAGCATCACCGCGGGGACGAGATTGAATGCGTCCATGCTGACGCTGAAGCGCCCCGGGACGGGGATCCCGGCAGACGCCTTCGATCGACTGATCGGTCGAACCACCGCCGTGGACATTCCCGGTGACACCACGCTGTCGTGGGAGATGCTGCGGTGACGCAGGCCCGACGCCGCGTCGCGGTGCTCACCGGAAGCCGGGCGGACTATGGACTGCTGCGTTCGACGATGTCCGCCGTGGCGACGCATCCGCGATTGAAACTTCAAGTCATCGTCACCGGCATGCACCTGCTGCGGAAGTTCGGCCACACCGTCGACGAGGTGGTGCGCGACGGTTGGCCCATTGACGCGCGAGTGCGGATGCAAGCGGGCGACGATTCGCCACTGGATCAGGCGAACGGGCTTTCTCGCGGCATCGCCGGGATCGCCGACGCGCTCCAGCGCCTCCGCTCGGACGTGGTGGTGGTCCTGGGCGACCGCATCGAGGCGATGGCCGGTGCGTTGGCCGCGGTTACGACCGGTCGCTGGTTGGCGCACGTGCACGGGGGCGACGTGGCCCCAGGCGACCTCGACGACGCCTTGCGGCATTCGATCACCAAGCTGACCCATCTGCATTTCGCTGCAACGCGGTCAGCCGCGCGACGGATCATCCGAATGGGGGAATCGCCCGATTGCGTGTTCCACGTCGGCGCGCCGGGATTGGATGAGCTACGCGAGTTCATCAACGGACGCCGCCGAGAGTTCGTCGCACCGACGGCGCAAAGACGCCGGGTCGCACGCCCTCTGGCGAACGGAAGGTCGCGCGGGCTGACCCTGGACACTTCGCGTCAAGGGGAGCAGTCCGCGGCTCGGGGTACGGATCAGGGTGTAACGTGGAACCCGACACACCGCGCCGAGCAGAGGACGGCGCTCATCGTGCAGCATCCCTGCGGCCGCTCGCCCGAGACGGAACGGCGAGTGATGGCCGCACTGCTGCGGGCGGTGCGCGATCATGATCTGGCGGCGGTGGGCATCCACCCCAACAGCGATCGAGGTCACAGCGGAATCGTCGCCGCCCTAGCCGCGCACTCGCGGCGCGTCAGACGACGCCCCGGCTTTCGCTCCGTTCGATCGCTGAATCGAGACGATTACTTGCGATTGCTCATCGAGTCCGACGTGATCGTCGGCAACTCCTCGAGCGGGATCATCGAAGCGGCCACGGCGGGGATTCCGGCCGTCAACGTCGGACCTCGCCAGAGAGGCCGCGAGACCTCCGGCAACGCCGTCGTTCACGCGGACGAAACCTACTCAGCGATCCGGGTGGCGATCGGCCTGGCGCTTCGACTACGTCTGAAGCCGGGCACGGCGGGCGTCTACGGCGACGGTTCCGCCGGGCGGCGCATCGCCGAGGTCATTGCCGGTTTCGCGTTAACCGACCAACGGCGACGCAAGACCATCACCTATTAGGGCAGCGATTCCGTCGGCGAACGGGTCCTGACGCGGGTGCCATGCCCGCGTGAGCATGTTTCTGACGCCGCACGTTCCTTTCGCGTCCGCCTTGGGTTGCTTCCCGTGTGAATATCGGACCTCCCGGGGCCATCCGCGCCGGACGGGACGAAATCGTCCCCTCGCTGCGATAACCGTCCTCATGCGCCTCGGGGGCGGAGACGATAAACACGCGGTGGACCGGGATGGAATCGTCGAGGAACCCCTAGGCCGGGACAAGCCATGACCGTAGAAACCGTCGATCGAGCGAAGACCGTGGTGGACAAGGCGTTGTCGTCCATTGGCGACATCGCCACGCTCCCCGAAGTGACCATCAAGATCATCGAGATCGTCGAGGATCCCAAGAGCACCGCACGGGATCTGCACGACGTCATCAAGAACGACCCCGCCTTGTCGGTCAAGGTGTTGAAGGTGGTCAATTCGGCGTTCTACGGCCTGCCCGGGCAGGTCGCCAGCGTGGATCGGGCCATTATTCTGCTGGGGTTGTCGGCGGTGAAAAACATCGCCATCGCCGCCTCGATCGCCAGGCTGTTCAAGGGCAAGCGTATCTCCGAGCAGTTCACCGCCGCCGACTTGTGGCGGCACAGCGTCGCCGTGGCGGTGGCCGCCAGAACCATCGGAAAGCTCTCGCCGCACCCGGCCATGCCCGATGAGTTGTTCGTGGCCGGCTTGATCCACGACATCGGGACGCTCGTCGAGCGCCAAGCCTATCCGGATCAGTTCACGGAGGTGGTCAATCGCTGCTGGGCGTCCCCGGAAGGCGACTTCCTGGCCACCGAGGCGGAGGTCATCGGCGCGGATCACCAGGCCTTCGGCGTCGGGCTGACCACCAAGTGGAAGTTCCCGCGTCATCTTCGCGCAGCCGTCGGATTCCATCACAACCCAGACGGTGTCAGCGCCGAGCTAAAAAACATGGCCACGTTGATCCACATGGCCGACGTCATCGCTTGCCAGCTTCAGTTCGGGTTCTTTCTGACGGCGCGGAATGAGCAGGTGACACAGGAGATGCTGGACACCATCGGCGTGACCAACGAGCAGATCGAGGAAATCAAAGCCGCTCTGCCGGAGCAACTGGCGGAGGCCGAGGCGACCCTCGGCGGACAGTAGCCCAATGCGACGGCACACCTGATTCTGCGGGTAGCCCCACTTCCGCTCGCTTATTCTCGCGGTGTTGTTCAAACGACCGGCTCGCCATTTGTCAGAGCCGCGACCGTGAGGAAGCAGACCTTCTCGAACCCCAAGATTCAGGTGAGTCGGACCATGAGGCTCAACGCCGTTCCCGATCAGACACGTTCTTTAGCGACCAGATCGTCGTAGGTTTCCCGCCGGCGGATCAGTCGCATCTCCGAATCCTCGACCAGAACCTCGGCTGCCCGCGGACGAGAATTGTATTGGCTGCTCATCGCGAACCCGTACGCCCCTGCCGAAAACAGGCACAGCAAGTCTCCGCGCTCCAGGGGAGGCAGCCAACGATCCTTGGCCAGGAAGTCTCCGCTTTCGCACACCGGACCGACGACGTCGACAAGTCGGCATCCCTCCAGCCGAAGGTCGGCTGAGCGACTGGGCGGCGTCAAGCCTCCGCGCGGCGTCACCGGCCAGGCGAAGTGGAAAGCGCCGTACAGCGCCGGGCGGATCAGCTCCGTGATGGAGGCGTCCACGATGACGAACTTCCGGTCGCCTGAGGCCTTCGTATAAAGCACGCGGGCAACAAGCACCCCCGCGTTCGCGGCGATGCTCCGTCCCGGTTCGAGCAGTACACTCAGCTTGCGGTCTCTCAGCAGCGGCACCAGACGCTCGGCATAGGCGACCGCCGGCGGAGCTTCGCTGCCCTGATAGTGGGCGCCGAATCCTCCCCCGATATTGATCGCGTCCACCGCGAATCCGTCCGACCGAAGCTCGTCCATCAACGCCAGCGCTTTTTCGACGGCCTGCACGTACGGTGCGACGGCATTGACCGGGGAACCGAGGTGCAGGTGCAGTCCTCGGAGATCGATTCCACGGCGGTTGCGGAAGTCCTGAAAGACCCGCCTGGCCCGTTCGAGGTCCACGCCGAATTTCGTCTCGCGCTTCCCGGTGGTGGTGTAGACGTGCGTGCGCGGATCGACGTCGGGATTGACCCGCAGCGCCGCCCGGGCCGTCGTCCCCTTGGCCTGCGCCAGCGCCGCCAGGTTCTCCAACTCTGCCTCGGACTCCACGTTGAACCAGCCGATCCCCGTCGCCAGTGCCAGGCGAATCTCTTCGTCGGTCTTGCCCACTCCGGCGAAGACCACGCTCCGCGGATCCGCGCCGATTTCCCCTACCCGCAGCAGCTCCCCGCCGCTGACCACGTCGAAGGCCGCGCCGCGCTCCTTCAACAGGCGAAGAATCGCCAGATTCTGACAACATTTGACCGAAAAGCAGATCGTCGGGTGCAGCGGCGCGAAGGCCTCGGAAACCCGGTCAAAATGGTCCCGCAGCGTCCGCGCCGAATAGACGTACAGCGGCGTGCCGAACCGATCCGCCGCCTGCCCAAGCTCGATCGACTCGCACCACAGCGCTCCGTCGCGATAAACGAAATGGTCCATGGAAATATCCGCAGCACGCGCGTCGATTCGCCTGCACGCTATCCTAAATTGGTGCGACCCAATCCGAAAGTACCGAAGTCGAGGTCATCTCCCCGAGCCGCCGGCGTCCATCCGCGCGGAACTGCGAATTCGGGCACGCCGTTTCCCATCCGCCTGGTTCTCTTTAGAATGCCGACGGAAACATAGCGTTGTGGAGGATCAAGGCGTGAGAGTTGACGATCTTCGTCATCTTCATCGAACCACCCCGTTCCGTCCGTTCCGCGCCCGCGTCGCGGATGGTCGAGAATACCTCGTGGCCCATCCGGAGTTCATGTCCGTGTCCGTCTCGGGTCGAACCGTCGTCATCTCCACGCCGGACGACATGCACGAAGTCATTGACACGATGCTGATATCGTCAGTTCACTTTGAGAACGGGAAGACGCGACGACTTCGCCGCTCCTGATCGGTCGGAAGGCGTCGGCGGACATCAACCTATGGACCCTTCCCGTTCAGGCCGGCAACCGGAGGTCGTCGTCTACGCCGACGGGGCATGTAGCGGAAACCCCGGGCCGGGCGGATGGGCGGCCATTCTCAAACATCCGGCCACCGGCGCGGTCAAGAAACTCTCCGGCGGACAACCCGACACGACCAACAACCGCATGGAGCTGACCGCGGCGATCGAAGGACTGAAGGCCATCGACCCCGCCAAACGCCGCCGCGTACAACTGGTCAGCGACAGCGAGTACGTCATCCTCGGACTGAAGAAGTGGATCCACGGGTGGATCGCCAACGGGTGGCGTCGCGGGAAGAAGGCGGACGCGCCGGCCGTGAAGAACGTAGACCTGTGGAAGGAGTTGCACGCCTTGACGCAGAGGCATGACCTCATCCTGGAGCACGTTCGGGGCCACGCGGGTCATCCCGAAAACGAGGAGTGCGACCGCATGGCCGTCGCGGCAATCAAAGCGATGACCAGGCATTGAGAAAGGGACTGGCAATTGCAAGGTAGAACGTTGGCGACTGGACTCAACGGTCAAACGCGAGCAGGCCTTGCGGTTGCGCTTCTCGTCGCCGCACTGAGCTGGGCACTTCATGCCGATACTCCGGCGCAATGGCGCGAAAGCGGTCGGGCAGCCGTGGAACAGGCGAAGAAGCTTCAACCGATCACTACCCAAGCCAAGAATGTCATTCTCTTCGTCGGCGACGGAATGGGCGTCACCACGGTGACGGCTGCGAGGATCCTGGAAGGACAGCTTCGCGGTCAATCCGGCGAGGAGAACCTGCTGAGCTTCGAGCGATTCCCCCACACCGCCCTGGTCAAGACCTACAACACCGACGCCCAGACGCCGGACTCCGCCGGAACCATGACCGCTATGGTCACGGGGGTAAAGACGCGCATGGGGGTCGTGTCCATCAGTCCGACCGTGGAGTTCGGAGACGCCCGCGGCGCCCAAGGCAATGAACTTACCACCATCGTTGAACTTGCGGAAAAGGCGGGTTTGTCCACCGGCGTGGTCACGACGACCCGTCTGACCCACGCCACGCCGGCGGCGTGTTACGCTCATTCGCCCGATCGAGACTGGGAAGACGACGCAGCCTTGGCCGCTGGTGCCAAGGAGACCGGCTTCGTCGATATCGCCCGACAGCTCGTCGAGTTTCGCGTCGGCGACGGGCTGGAGGTCGCTCTGGGCGGCGGACGGGCGAACTTCCTTCCAGGCTCACTCGCCGATCCGGAGTATCCCGACCTCAAGGGTCGAAGATCGGACGGACGGAACCTCGTCGGGGAATGGTCCGCCAAACCTGAAGCGGCCTACGTCTGGAACGCCGCGCAACTGCAAGCCGTCGATCCGACAAAAACCAGGCATCTGCTCGGCCTGTTCGAACCGTCGCACATGCGCTACCAGCATGATCGCAACAAGGACGCCGCCGGCGAGCCTTCACTTTCGGACATGACCGCCAAGGCGATTGAACTTCTCGCCCGCAATCGGAAGGGGTTCTTCCTGATGGTTGAGGGCGGGCGGATCGACCACGCACACCATGAAACCAACGCCTTCCGCGCCCTCACCGATACCATCGAGTTTGCCCGGGCGGTTTCCGTCGCCCAAGACAGGACCGATCGCCGCGAGACGCTCATCATCGTGACCGCCGACCACAGCCACGTCTTCACCATGGCCGGCTATCCCCAGCGCGGCAACCCCATCCTGGGCAAGGTTGCCGGGTTCGACCCGATGACCGGTGCCCACACCTCCACAGGGGCCAAGGACGCCAAGGGCCTGCCCTATACGACCTTGGGTTACGCCAACGGTCCGGGCTACGTCGGCGGCGCCGGGCGGCCGGACCTCTCGGTGATCGACACGACGCTTCCGGATTATCACCAGGAGACTTCCGTCCCCCTGGCGGATGAAACCCACGGCGGCGAGGACGTTCCGCTCTACGCCGACGGACCTCAAGCCCACCTCTTCCACGGCGTCATCGAGCAAAACGTGATCTTCCATGTCATGGTCGAGGCACTCGGACTGATCGTGGAATGATCCGGCGAGTTGAGGCTTGGCGAATTCGGAGCATGAACGGCCATGGGATTTGATCGCGTCTTTACCCGTGCCCCCTGGGAGCGCGTCGTCGGCTACTGCCGGGCGATTCGCGCCGGTGATCACATCTACGTGACAGGTACGGCGCCGATGGCAGACGACGGCTCCGTCTTCGCCCCAGGCGACGCTTATGCTCAAGCCCGCCGATGCCTGGAAATCATCCAACGCTCGCTGAAGCAACTGGGCGCGGAAATGTCCGACGTCGTGCGCACGCGGATGTTCGTCACCGACATCCGTCGTTGGGAGGAGTTCGGCAAAGCCCACGGCGAGTTCTTCCGAGACCATCCCCCGGCGACCAGCATGGTCGAGGTCAAGTCGCTCATCGACCCGGCCATGCTCATCGAAATCGAGGCCGACGCGGTGTGTTCCGCGCCAGGCTGCTCCGGTCCGGCGCCGCGGGTATAAACTTGCGCGCGTGCACCGCTCTTCGCCCGGAGCGATCGACCGTTGCCAGGGGCGTTCAGCCCCTGGTTGCCGCCACGGCTTCCGATAATCCTCGCCCGCCGGCGCCAGTCCCGCGCTATCTGCGCGCCATGGACGACATCCCGCGGATGCACGCCTACGATATCACGGCGAGTGTCCCTCGCCGATTCGCCAGGGGAAAGAGGCGTGGGCGATCGAGATTACATTCCCTTTCGCGTGGTTTACGGCGACGATCCGCCGCGTCGCGAGCCGCGTAGTCCGCGCATACAGGCGATCTTTCGAGAGCTGATCGTCCAGGAGATTCGCAACGGGCGGCTTTCGACGGCGCGCCGCCGGCGGATCGTTCAGTATTCCGCCCAGCTCGGACTCTCGGCCGTACAGACCGGACGAATGATCGACGAGTGCCGCAAAGAGGTGTTGGCCGACGACGATCCGGACGCCCGGACGCATGCGCTGCAACTGGTCGAACCACCCGCACCGGCGCGTTTCAATCAGAAACTCACCGGCATGATGCTGGCGATCATCCTCATCGAGCTGATCGCCCTCATCCTCACCTGAGCACCAACTCCGCGAAGGCGGACCGCCGGCTTGCCCGGACTTCTCCCTCGCGGGCACGGCACGAATGAGCCGGTCGGCTTCGGAAACCGACTTGTCGCGCGGGCGGCCTTGGACGAAGCTGCCCCACATGTCTCGAACCGAATCCTCGGCTCCCAGCCCCCTTCTGACCGTGCGGAACCTGCACGTTCGCTTTCCGACCCGGCGCCCGCGGAGAGAGAGCGGCGGACGCGACTTCCCGGCCGTCAACAACCTGAGCCTGGACGTCCTTGCCGGCGAATCGTTCGGACTCGTCGGGGAAAGTGGCAGCGGCAAGACCACGTTGGCCAGAGCAATTCTGGGCTTGACTCCGATCGCCTCCGGATCCATTCGCTGTGGTCAAGTCGATATCTCGACCGCGTCGCGGACTGCCCTTCGTGCCTTCCGACGCGAGGCCCAGATGGTCTTTCAGGACACCAGTGGAAGTCTGAATCCTCGACTGACGGTGCAACGAATCGTCTCCGAACCACTGGAGATTCATCGTGTCGGTTCCCGGTGCGATCGCCACACACGGATGTTGGAGGCGCTGTCCGATGTGGGGCTGCCCGAGTCAGCCGCCCAACGCTACCCGCACGAACTTTCCGGCGGGCAGCGGCAGCGAGTGGGCATCGCTCGGGCAATCGTTCTGCGCCCCCGACTCCTGGTGCTCGACGAGCCGGTCAGCGCCCTGGACGTATCCATTCAGGCCCAGGTTCTAAACCTGCTGGCCGATCTGCGCGCGCGGTTGGGGCTGACGTACCTGTTTGTGGCCCACAACCTGGCCGTCGTGCGGCGGTTCTGCGATCGGGTGGGCGTCATGTACCTTGGACGGATGGTGGAGGTTTCCGCCGCCTCGGAGATCTTCGAGCGTCCGTCGCATCCCTACACCCGGGCGTTGCTGTCGGCCGTGCCGCGGCTGGATTCCGCCTCCAGGATGCAGGTCGAGGTTTGCGGCGGCGACCCGCCCAACCCGCTCGATCCGCCGCCGGGCTGTGCGTTCCATCCGCGCTGTCCGCATGTTGACCACCGATGCCGGACCGAGACGCCCGAACTCGAAGCGAAAGGCAACTTGGAGCCGGAACGCCGGACAGCTTGTCACCACCCTCTGGTCGCGACTCAAAGGTTTTGAGAAAAAAGACTTGCACCGCTTGGCTGACGATCGTACGCTGGAGCCAACGGTCGCTCTCCGTAGCAAAAGACGGATCGACTGGTACCGTGACACGGCTGATTCTTCGGGTGGCTGAACGGACATTCCGAACCGCAGCCGTCAGAGAGCGGTCGGCAAAGCTGGAAACACGATGGCCGGCGGAACGGGCTTAGCCGAAAGAATATGTGTGTCCGACCACCGATCGCAGGCGGCGTGCGGGTAGACCATCCAGGGATCGCAACGCGGAGGAATAGAGGATGGCGCAATCGAGTGACGGCTTCGGCGAGCTGAAAGCCGTCGTATGCACCCCCAAGGGCGAGATTCGCATTCAATTGTTTCCCAACGACGCGCCGCTCACGGTGGCCAATTTCACCAATCTTGCCTTGCGCGGCTACTACGACGGCTTGAAGTTCCATCGCGTCATCGAAAACTTCATGATCCAGGGAGGCGATCCGACAGGCACCGGCCGCGGCGGACCGGGGTATCAGTTCCGCGACGAGTTCCACGCCAAACTCAAGCACGATGGACCCGGCGTGCTTTCGATGGCCAACTCCGGTCCCGACACCAACGGCAGCCAGTTCTTCATCACCCACGTCGAAACCTCCTGGCTCGATCGAAGACACTCGGTATTCGGCAAGGTGATCTCCGGCCAGGAGGTCGTCAGCGAAGTGCGCCAAGGCGACGCCATGGCCGCCGTCAGCATTGAGGGCGATGCATCGGCACTGTTGGAGAAGTTCGACAAACAGCTCGCCAAATGGAACAAAACCCTCGACGGCGAGTTCCCTTCCCTCCGACCGGCGCCCCAAACCTCGCCTCAGGCTTGAGTCGTCCCTACAGCGTCTTCGCTTTTTGTGTAGCGTCGCCTTTCATGGGCGGCGCTTCCGGGGAAACGCCGCGGATAAACCGCGACGCTACACAAAAACAGAGTTTGCTCCAGACTGTCAGCGTCCGACCAGTCTCGCGTATTCCGCCTCACAAAAACGGTCGGTCATGCCGGCGATGTAATCGCAGATGACTTCGTCCAGACCCTGTTCGTCGATGCGCGCCGAAAAGCGGCGAGGCATTTCCCTCGGGCATTGGCGATAGAAGTCGAAGACCGCCCGCAGCTTCGCCATCCCTTCCGAATCAGAGCGTGCAATGTCGGGATGGCGGTAGACGCGATCCAGCAGGAACGCCTCCAACAAGCTCAGCTCGCTCTCGCAGCGGGTAGATAAAATCACCAGCGGGTGCGTACAAGTGACCGCCTCCTCCGGCGAGTGCACCGCCGCCAGCGTGGACCTGGACGTCGCCACCGCGTCGCGCAACAGTCGATCCACGATCCCATCGAGGACCGCCCGCCGCACCGCATGGATTTGTGCCCCTTCGGCATCCTCCACGACCTCCTCAAAGACCGATTGCCACAAGGGCGCCGCGGCCAGCATCCGCAAGTCCAGGAACCCGGCCCCGATGGCGTCCTCGAGGTCGTGGCAGTTGTACGCGATGCGATCCGCCAGCGACGCGACCTGGGCCTCAACCGAGCCGTGGACCGACGTCCCACGCGCCACGGAAAGATCCTGCCCCTTGGAGCGAGAGGAGGTCCGCCCGTCGGACGGTTCGTCGTATCGGGTCACGTGCAACATCAGTCCCTCGCGCGTCTCGCGCGTGAGATTCAACCCCCGAAAGTTCGGGAACGGATGCTCCAGCTCATCCACGACGCGAAGAGAATGGGCGTTGTGGTTGAACCCGCCGTGATCGCGCATGGCCTCACGCAGCGCGGCCTCTCCGGCATGACCAAAGGGCGGATGCCCCAGGTCGTGGGCCAGCACCACCGCCTCCGCCAGCGCCGCATTCACACGCAACGCGCCGGCCAGGCACCGGGCGACGTCCGCCGCTTCGAGCGTGTGCGTCAAGCGCGTGCGAAAGTGGTCGTGACACCGCGGAGCAAAAACCTGCGTCTTGTGCTCCAGCCGGCGGAATGCGGTGCAGGAGATGATGCGGCGACGATCGAGTTCGAAGGACGACCGCAACGGGTCGGGCGGTTCATCGAAGCGGCGACCACCCGACGCGACGGAACGCACGGCGTAGGGAGCCAAACCCGGTTCCGATACCGCGCTCACGGTCATCCCTTCGCGCCCATCGACGCGCGAAGTTCCTGGTACAGTGCGCCCAGCGAATCGGGAACCACGCGGACGTCGCCCAGGACGGCCATGAAGTTCGTGTCGCCCGACCATCGCGGAACGACGTGGGCGTGCAAATGTCCGGGAAGACCGGCGCCGGCACAGTGCCCTAGATTGAATCCGACGTTGAACCCCTGCGGCTGGATCGTCTTGCGCAGAAGCTCCACCGCGTCGCGGATGGCCAGATGGAAACAGGCCAGTTCCTCCTCGGACAGGTCGGTCAGATCCGAACGGTGATCGCCCAGGGCGACCAGCAGGTGGCCGTTGGTGTAGGGAAACCGGTTCATCACCGTGAAAACCGCCACGCCGCGGTGAACGACGTGATTCACGGCGTCGTCGGCGGGAATCGCCCAATAGCGGCAAAGGAAGCAACCGTCGTCGGCAATTTCCTCGCCGAGCGAACGGATGTATTCCATCCGCCAGGGCGCCCAAAGGTTCTTGTTGAACTCAGCCATGACCTTGCCGCCGTAACGCCGGTCGAAGCCTATTGTTGTCATCCGTACCGCGACCGTCAGGGAGCGGACCGCGTGAACACCTCATTCCCCCTTCGACGCACCACTATGGCCGTCGCGGCTTCGCGGAACCCGCGGGTTTTTCGAAGATCGCCAGTCGCTTGGGGTAATCCAGTATGACCCGGAAGTGGCGAAGGAGGTTCCCGCCGACCGCGCCGTTCACTTGCACGTCCGTCACTTGCGAAATGCGATCGTGATACACGTCATCGGCCGTCCGGACGAACCACGCCGGACCGATCTCCTCGCCGCCGAGCTCGACCTTGGGAACTTCGATGATCGGCTCCGCGGCGGGCTGGGCGGCAGATTCGATCACTCGCCAATCGGGGTGCTCCTTCCTCCACGAGTCAAACACTGACGCGACGACGTAACTCGTCGCCCGGACGGACGGGCGACCGTCGTCCAACGATTTCACGGCTTCATCCGTGACAATGACCGTGGCACCGGTGTCCAGAAGTACGGCCAGCTTCGCGCCGGCGACGCCGATGTCGATCCGCATGTAGTTCGAGAGTCGCTTTCCTTCATCGGACATCTTGAAGTGAAGCGGAACCGTGTTCGCTCCTTCGGGAACCGCGTAGGCTCCGTCTCCATGAAGCACCAGGCGGCGGTTCGGGTAGTCAAGCGTCCACACCCGCTCCGCGAACCAGGCATCGCCCAACATGCCATCGACGCCCTCGGCGGCAATGCCCGCCTGCTTCCGAAGCTCGGACGGCACCTGCGGGATCACGCCTTCGGTCGGCAGCGGCGCCGGAATCCACGCCCCGGGCTTAAACTTCGGCGCCGGCAATTCCGAGACCGGTGTCTTCGCCGCCTTCTCGTCGACCGGTTTGGAGGTCTCCACCGGCGCGGCGGGATTGGCCTCCGCGGATTTGCCCTCCGTCGGTTTTCCGCCGGAGGGCTTGTCGCTCTTGGTCGTCGCGGGCGAAATGCGCTCCGCGGCGTCGGCGAAGATAAACAACCCTCCGGCCGTCGAGGTGAAAAACTTCACCTTCTCTCCGTTTTCCGCCTCGGGGACGACGAAGAACCGATCCTCCTCATAGACCGTCGGCAACACGACCACGTCGGGCGGCTGCTTTTCTTCCTCTTTCGAGCACCCTGGAAGCGTCACCACCAGCCACACCGCGGTCGCAGAAACGAACCCGATCCAGGATCGACCAAACCGACGGAAGCCCGTTCTCGCACGGCGGGCGAGAGTGCGGGCGGGGAGCGGAGCGTGGCTCGAAGGCGTTCGTCGTCGTGCGGGCATCGATCGTGGATCCTACTTCGCTTGAGAAAGAAAATGGAAGAAGTTCGCCGAAGCCTTCGTCCCGTTGTGGAAGTCGCTCACGTGGAAGAATTCGTTGGGGCCGTGCGCGTTGCAGTCCGGCATGCAGAAGCCCATCATCAACGATTCCGCGCCCAGCACGGCCTTGAACATCGGCAGAATCGGCAGCGTCCCGCCCTCGCGCGCGAAGTAGGGCGCCTTGCCGAAACCTGCCTTCAGCGCCTCGGCGGCGGCCCGCATCCCCGGCGTGTTCAACGGCGCCACGTAGGCCGCCGCCAGCGAGTGATCGTGAATCTCGATCTTCACGCCCGGCGGGGCGGCCGCTCGAACGGCCTTGTCGAACGCCGCGGAAATCTTCGCCGGATCCTGATCCGGAACAATGCGCATCGACACCTTGGCAAAGACAAACGACGGGATGATTGTCGAGGAACCTTTCCCCGTCCACCCACCGCAAAGTCCGTTCACGTCCAGGGTCGGACGCGCCCAGCGACGTTCCAGCGTCGTGTAACCCTTTTCGCCTTCCAGGCAGGTTACGCCCATCGCGTTCATGTATCCCTTCTCGTCGAAGGGCAGCGACTTCATCTTCGACCGCTCGTCGTCGGAGATCGGCCTCACGTCGTCGTAGAAGCCGGGGATGGTCACGCGGTTGTCCCCGTCCCGCAGCGAGGTGATGATCGCCGCCAGGGCGTTGCCCGGGTTGGTCAGCGTCCCGCCGTACGACCCGCTGTGCAGGTTCTGCTTGGGACCGGTGACCACGACCTCCTTGTAGATCAACCCCTTGGTTCCGTAGGTGATCGCCGGGGTGGCCATGTCGAACTTCGGCGTGTCCGACAACGCGACGTAATCGCACGCGAGCTTGTCCTTGTGGTCGCGAATGACTTTCTCGAGGTTCGGCGAACCGATCTCCTCTTCGCCTTCGATGAGGAACTTGACGCGGACGGGGAGTTTACCGACGGCCTTCATCCACGCCTCCGCGGCCAGCATGTGCGTCAGCACCTGCCCCTTGTCGTCGGCGGAGCCGCGGGCGTAGATGGCGCCGTCGCGCACCGTCGGCTCAAACGCCGGCGAGTGCCATAGCTTTTCGTCGCCCACCGGCTGAACGTCGTAATGGCCGTAGACCAGCACGGTCGGCCCGGCCCCGGCCGGTCCGGTGTCCGCGAAAATGGCCGGGTGTCCCGGCGTGTCGATCATCTCGCACTTGATGCCGCACCCCTGAAAGACCTTCAGCACCCACTCGGCGCACTGGCGGGTCTCCTTCTTGCGCTCCGGGTCGGTGGAGATGGACGGCATTTTCAGGAAGTCGTTGAGGCGCGCGACGTTGGCTTCCTTCCGGGACTCGAGGTGAGCAATCACTTTGTCGATCATGGGCGGCTGCCTCCTTCGTGGTGCTGCACAAGGCCTTCGGTTCCGTGGCGGCGTCGGGGGCTGGGCATGATCCAACCGGGCGCGCACGACCGGAGCCGATGATACCGAATTGGCGCGCGCGGGCAACGGAGGACGGTATCCGCGGCAGGGTTCTTCAATTGTCGTTTCTCCTGTCGTTTGAACGGATCGCGGCACTGGCGGACAAGCCGCCAGTGGCACCCGGCGCATCGCCGGTGATCCGGTGCCGAATCATTTCGCCGAGGCGCAAGCCCCGGCCGGAACCGCCCGCTCCCTCAGGGTCGCGGCTCCACTCAAATAACTTCGCGCCTGATCGCTGGTGGGGCGGTCGGGAGCGAGCGCCCCTGTTGGGCGCATCTACGACGGGTTTTCTCCCGATCGTCGTGGCTTGAGTCCTCCCCCAACGTCGCACGACGTGCGTGAAGTCGAGCTTTGATCTTGTCTCGACATTCCGCGCTGCCTAGGATTGTCATCGAACGTTGGTTGTCATCCATCCTTCCTCCAGGAGTCACGCCCATGCAAACTGAAGAACGCCGCAAAAGCCCTCGTCTCGCCAAGATTGTTGGGGTAGTTGCCTCTGTTTCGATTGTCGGTTCGCTGGCTGCGTCAGAACCACAGCGCAGCGGGGTAATTGTCGGGTGGGGTAGTCAGGTCGTCGTCGCACAGGGCGACTTAACGAACATGGTCGCAGTCTCCGCGGGTAGCGGTCACAGTCTCGGCCTGAAGGCCGACGGCTCCATCGTCGCGTGGGGAAAAAACGAGTGGGGCCAAAGCAACGTCTCCACACCCAACACAGGCTTCATCGCCGTCGCGGCGGGCGAGTCGCACAGTCTAGGCCTCAAGGCGGATGGCTCCATTGTGGGTTGGGGATGGACCGAGTACGGTCTGATCGACGTTCCCGCCCCGAACACCGGGTTCATCGCCGTCGCTGCGGGCGACTTGCACAGCCTGGGGCTCAAGGCCGACGGCTCCATCGTGGTCTGGGGATACAACTTCTACAATCAGACCCATGTTCCTGCGCCCAACACCGGCTTCGTTGCTATCTCCGCGGGCGCGGGGCACAGCTTGGGCCTCAAGGCTGACGGCTCCATCGTGGCTTGGGGAAATAACAGTTCCCGTCAACTTAACGTCCCCGCACCCAACACCGGCTTCATTGCTGTCGCCGCGGGCGACTTCCATAGTCTGGGCCTCAAGGCTGACGGATCCATCGTGGGCTGGGGAGATAACAGTTCCAATCAACTCGACGTCCGCGCACCCAACACCGGCTTCATCGCCGTCGGCGCGGGTCAGGTGCACAGTATGGGCCTCAAGGGCGACGGCTCCATCAATACCTGGGGGTGTTGGCCCTACTACTACTACGGTGTGTGCGATGTCCCACGCCCCAACACCGGCTTCATCGCCATCGCCGCGGCCAGGGGCAGGGGATACAGTCTGGCCCTCAAAGCCGACGGCTCGATCGCGGTCTGGGCAACCAACATTGATGGTCAAACCGCCGTCCCCGCGCCCAACACCGACTTCATCGCCGTCGCGGACGGCGGGCACCACAGCCTGGGGCTCAAGGCCGGCGGCTCCATCGTGGGCTGGGGACGCAACGACATCTATGGGATGGACTTTCCTGCCCCCAACACCGGCTTCATCGCCGTCGCGGCGGGTCAGATCCACATTCTGGGGCTGAAAGGCGACGGTTCCATCGTAACCCGGGGATCTAATGGCGACAGTCAACGTAGCGTCCCCGCGCCCAACACCAACTTCATCGCCATCGCGGCCGGCGGGCAGCACAGTCTGGGGCTCAAGGCCGGCGGCTCCATCGTGGCGTGGGGAAACAACGACTATGGCCAGATCGGCGTCCCCGCGCCCAACGCGGACTTCGTGGCCGTCGCCGCGGGCGGGCACCACAGTCTGGGGCTGAAGGGCGACGGCTCCGTCGTCGCGTGGGGGCGCAA
>JBBTCJ010000064.1:0-10109 GCA_038043285.1 Planctomycetota bacterium
AATTAAATGAAGAATGCGGAATGTCGAATGCGGGGGGGCCGCTTACGCGACTGAGCTGCGGGGGCGGCCCCGGGGTTTGTTGTGTGTGCGGCGCGCCGTTGCCGTTGATCAGAGCCGCGACCGTGAGGGAGCGCAGCCTGTGCCGCTCGCCGCTCCGGATCGAGGCTGGCCGCATCGCCAGTCCGACAGGCTTACGCGACGCCAGTTTACCTCAATGTCGGTTGCTGCAGGACGGAGCGACGGGTCGGTCGCTACCGCACCAATCCCGGTTCGATCCAGTCGAAGCGGTCCTGCAAGTCGCCGTTTTCGCCGAAATCGACGAGCAGTTCGAGGCGTTGCGCCCGGCTGACGTCGATGCGCACCGGACCGAAGAGCTTGCCGGAGCGAACGTGCGGCTCCTCGTAACGGGTCACGTCGTCCACGACGATGGCCACGCGTACGTCGGCGAGCGGTCCGCCGGCGTCGTCGAGGCCGAAGAAGGTTACGAACTCGTGGAACTCGCCCTTGAGTTCATACCCCAGCTTGGAGCGACTGTGCACGCCTACGCCGTAATCGAAGGCTTCGCCGGCCACGGACAGCGGACCGCCGAGGACGTTTTGATCGGTTTGCGGTTCCCAGATCAATCCCAGCATGGAAGCCTGTTCGTGACTGACGGGCGTCAAGGTCGAGAGCCGCTCCCACCGTCCGCCGAGCATGTCGATTCGCCGGATGCGATCCACGGGCACAAGCACCCTGGCGCCGCAGCGGAGCCGGGCCTCGCACCCGTCGCCGGAAAGTTCGAGCGCCGTCGCGGTCATTCGAGTTCCGTCGCGGAGGCGGATGACCGCAAGAAGGGAGTCGATCGGCTTGATCGAGGGCCGCGCGAATCGTACGGCGAGAAGCATTCGGCATGGAACGCGGGCCGCCCCGCCGTCGCGGTCGAAGGTCAAACCCTCTTTGTCGAAGGAGGCGACGAAACCGCGCAGCACGTCCCCGTTGGTCAGGAGTAGGAGATCATCGTCGCTGATCGGAGCGCGTTGGAACCACTCGACCGTGTGGGAGTAGGCGGCGGTGAACGCCTTGGCGGAGGTGACCGAAGCAAGGGATCCGATGGGCAGCGACACCTGGCCGGCGTCGCTTACCTCGACGATCACTTGCTCGTCGCGGCCGTCGGCAATTCGGCCTTCCCAGCGGTCACCGTCGCCGAGAATGAGGGTCCATGTTGCTGCGGGGGCGTCGTGGCCACCATCCCCAAGCTCGGGTTCGCGCCGCGGATCGTCCAGGGTGTCGATCCGCACGACGTCGCGCGGCGGAATCTGGCGGCGCTCGCCGCTGACCTGGACGACCAGGCCGTCGGCGAGCGAAAGCTCCCTAAGCCGTCCGCGAACAGGTTGTGGTGCGACCGTACGCACGACGACCTCGCGGTCGGCGCGATCCGGACCGGCGGCAAGTAGCGGCAAGCACGCGGCGGCGGCGAAGAAAGCGAGGACGCAGGCAACGGGCGGGAGGCGATCCGAGTCTCGAGCATTTTTGGTCGGCATGTAACGGTTCACGAGGGTCAATAGCCGCGTTCTCCGTAGGGGGACCGCGCGGGCTGACCCTTGACACTTCGCGCCAAGGGGAGCAGCCCGCGGCTCGCTACAAAGCTTCCAAGTTTGCTCTGGATGAACGTTCCAGATTCCGCGCCGCTGTATCTGCCGTTGCATCGCGCAGGCTGACGCCTGCGGCTCAGGGGGGTTGCACCTTCGGAGGCGACGATCCGGGTGCGATTCGTTGGGCGTCAATGAAGGACTCATTTCTGGAAGATCGGCAGCAAGCGATTGGGAATCTGAAGGATGATCAAGGCCATCGCGGTCCCATATTCCTCGCCAGCCTGTCCTCTCCAAAGCCCTTCGGGTTCCTGCTTGGAGATCAGCTCCTCGCGGACGGCGGGCCACCAACGCTGCCAATGCTTGTCGCCGGCGAGGAACATGGCCTGGGCGGCGTAGTAATGGCCATAGAAATAGTGTCCGACGGTCTGGTCCTGCGGTGGTTGGAACCGATAGAGGTATTCTAACCCGCGCTGCACGATGTCCGAATCGTACAACCCGGCATACTGCAACGCGGCTACGCCCCCCGCCGACCGGGCGAACGCCGACCCGCCCGAGTTAAGCATGTAGCGAAAGCCGCCGTCGGGGTTTTGGCTCTGCCGGACGTACTCGGTGGCCTGGTCGATCACTTCCTTGTCCACGTAGACGCCGACGTTCCTCGCGGCACGGAGGGCCATCACCTGGCACACCGTGACCGAGATGTCAGCGTCGTTTCGCACCGGTTGATAGCGCCATCCGCCTTCCTCGTTCTGGGTGTTGACGATGAGTCGAACGGCGCGACGGAGGGCCTCGTGCGTTTCCGGCCGAGGCGTCATGCCGTATACCTCGGCGAGGAACAACGTAGCAAACCCGTGTCCGTACATCGGCCCGTGCGAGGTTTCGGCGGCGAGGAGTCCGCTTTCGGAAGCCTGGGAAAGCACAAAGGCCAGGCATCGCTCCACCGCGTCGCCGTATCGTCCGCGGCCGGGCACGCTGCCGTCGGCCATGAAGGCCAGCCCTGCCAGCCCGGTGATCCCGACGTGCGCGCCATAATGCGACATACTCCCGAACGCCCCGTCGTCCGCCTGGTGCCGGGCCAGCCAGGTCAGCCCGCGTTCGATGCTCGCCTTGGCCGCAGGGGTGAACTCGGCGTCAGATGGGGTAGCCGCCCGGTTGCCCGGCGGGTCAGGTCGAACAGACTGCGCGTGAACCTCAACGCCCCCACTGAGGATCGCCGCCCAACCCATGATGCACACTGCGCGCCGCAATGCGCGCGGCCATTCAGGCCGGCAACGAGCCGGCGAGTCCGCTACGATGGTTCTCCGCCGCGGTGCAGTTCCGGTCATCGTTCGTCGGCCTCCTGCAGCGCGCGATAGTATCGTTCGACCCAGGCGCGGTACCGTTCGAGGCAGTTTTCGCCGCTTCCCTGGATCACCTCCTCGCGGTCCCGCGCCGGTAGGTGGCCCCATCCGCGGCGCAGCTCGCGCATGGTTCCTCCCTCGCGTTTCTCGTCGGTCTCGCCCAGCGGTGGACCGAGGCTCTCGACCGAGTCGGACGGTTTTAATCGCGCCGCCCGGTCGGACGGCGCCGCGTCGTCCTTCTTGGCGCTTTTCGGCGGAGGCTGCATGCGCCGGCGGTCGGCGCTCACCGACTTCGACGGCTGTCGACTTGGGCGCCGTTGCATGGCGGCGGCCTTGATGGCTTCGTCCAGCTTTTCCACTGCCTGCGTTTGCACTTTCTGTGTCTTCTCGCCCGCGTCGAACTGCACGCCCACGCGCTTTGCTGACTCGTTCATCAGGCGAATGACGTTGTCCATAATGCCCTCGTCGGAATCGTTGACGGCCTTGCGGATGAGTCTGCGGGAAAGCTCGTCGGCGGGCGTCGTCTGCGACGGCTTGGGCTTCTCCTTGGTTTCGTCCTGGGCGGAACACGGATGGCCGAAGCCCAAACACCATGCCGCCCCTAACGCGGCGATGGCGCCGATGGCGCGAACGGATCGGCTCCTCCAATCGAGCATCGCCTTGTTCCTGTTGCGAATCATTGCAGAGGCATCCTGCATGGGCCTAGTGTCCTCGCGCCCGCTCGGTCACGCGTTCGGTGAGGCGCCGCACCTCGACCTGGTCTTCGCCGAGTTCTGCTAGCCGCTGCAACTGTTCCTCGGTCGCGTTGTCGGCATCGAACGAACCACCCAGGGCTTGGGTTCGCTCAAGGATGTCGATTTGCATGGTCTTGAGCACCAGCAGCTCGGCGAGCGCGGGCACGGGCTTCGTCTCTCCCGACGCCTGCTCGCCCTCGCCTCCGGTTTGCTCCGCTTCGGCAAACTCGCTCTCCATCGGAAGCGATTGCGTCTCGACAATGGCCACGATCAACTTCTTCAGCTCCCGCGCGATGCGCTCCTGGAGCGCCAGAAGCGCCTCGTCAATGCGCCGCGCGTCCAGGGCGTCGCGACTTTGATCCATCCAGGGGCTGACCCGCTCCAGCGCCCACTCGTACACCGGAACCTTCTCCAGTGCCGGCAGAACCGCCGAAACGCGTTCACGAACGTCGGCCTGTTCGCGAGCCAGTTTCGACGCCGTGCGGGCTTCGCCTCTTCCGAGCCGTCCTTTCTGGACCACCGCCTGGCGCAACTTGACCGCGGCCTCGTTGACCGCGAGCTGTCCCGCGAGCATCGCCTCCAGTTCGTCATGGATCTGGGCGAGCGAATGGCGAAGTTGCTCCTCGGCGGCGCGGTTGGCGGCTTCTTCCAACTCCGCGCGGGCCCGCTCCAGCAACCCGATCGCCTCATCCTGCCCAGGGACGGCAGAGTCGGCCTTGTGTCCAGCCAGCGCCTCGCCGGCCTGTTCCATCGGTCGAGAGGCTTGCCGCACCACCCGCGACGCCGACTCCGAGCGTTCCGACTCCGCCATGTCGTCCGCGACCAGCGACGCATTTCGCGCCAGCGTGCGTTGCTGAGCGGCGAGCGATTCACAGGCGGGTTCGACGGACGTCAGTGATGCAGCCTCTGTGGTCGCCGCCCTCAGCACCGCCTGGTCTTCGATCAGCCGGGCGACCTGCTCCTCGGCAGCCTGCAGCCGCTTCCGCAACTCCTCCAGGGACCTTGCATCCCGATCGCGAAGGGCGGAGATCATCGCGCGGATCGCTTCTGCGGCGGCTCGCTGGTCGATGGCGGCTGCCGCAGTGCGGTTGGATTCGATCGCCTCGCCGGCCAAGGAGAGGTGCTTGAGCAACTCTCTGGCTCGGGCGGCTCGAACGGCGTCGTCCACGGCGTCGGCGGCGGCGGGATCCTTGGCCCGTGTCACGTCCCTGGTCCGAGCCATCTCCTCCAAGTGCTGTGCCGCATCGGAAGCGACTTGTTGCTGCTGGCGCGAGAGGCGCCGCAGCGACGCGGCTTCGTCCTCACTGAGTGAGTCCGACGTTTTTCCGAGGGTGTCACGCTCCAGCGTTGCGGTCTCCGTGGTCAACTTCATCTGCCGGTCGAGGAGGTCGCGGGTCCGCGCGACCACGCCCTGGAACGCGCCCCATTGGGCGATGGAACGCAACGCCTGTTGAAGTCGTACGACCGCCTCCTGTTCGGCCTGAAGCGCATCGCCCACCGCGTGTTGCTGCGCGGCGGCCTCGGCCTGGTCACGGATCGAAAGCAACGCCTCGACGGCAACGTTCATCGGTCCAGCGGCGGTGTCACGAAGCCCCCTGGAGAGCGCCAGAAGATTGGCCGCGGTTTCCTCGCCGCCGACGCGATTGCCCTCCACGCCGGCGCGAAGCTCGTCCAGCCGCCCGGCGATCTCCCTAACCTGCCGCGCCAGGCGACTCTGTCCGCCGGACATCGACACGGCGCCTTGTCGGTCGCCTTCGGCCAGGACCGGCGGCGGATCCTCCGGATTTAGAAGCGCCGATGTTCGATCGTAGATGGTTTGCTCGTCCACGACCGCCTGGCGGAGTCGACGCTCCAAAGTCACGAGGTCCTCGCGTACCCGAAGCTCAAATTCCGCCTCGGTAATGATGCGAAGGGTCATCGGTGAGGATCGACCGACCTGACCGGCGCCGTCCGAGCCGGGTTGATTATCGAACGCGACAACCTCGTAGCTGACCGTCGTGCCGGGTGCGGCGGAAAGAGTCTTGATCTCCCAGACGTGGTTCAACACAATCTCGACGCCATGTTCGGTCTGAAGACCTGGGAGGTCGCGGCCAAGCGGAACGATCGCGGCATTCCCGTCGGAGACGCGAACTGAATGCAGCTCGGCGCGCCGGACGCCGAAATCGTCGTCGATTCGTACGGCCAACGACACCGACCCGCGCGGCGTGACGTCCACGCTTGCGTGCGGCGCCAGCACCGAGACCGCCGGGGGAGAATCGGGCACCACGCGAATCGAATAGGCGCCGCCTCCGCGGTTTGCAAAACCGTCCTGGTCGCGTAGTTCCGCGCGGAGCACCATGTTCCGGGCTAGTTCGATCACCGCGGAGGCTTGTCGCTCATCGAGCGGATTCACGACCAACGGAATCCAATCGCCGTCCTCGGATCGTAGGCCAACAGTTGACTCGGGATCCAGGGGCTTGCTGGTCCGCAGCAACAGGGTGGCGCGCCCGCCGACTACGCCGCTCACCGGTCCCAGGGCGAGATCCTCGACGCGCGTCGGCCGTCGCGCCGCGTAAGCGGGCGGCTCGATCGCCGCGAGCGCCTCCATCACCTCCGGACGACGGATGGCGCGAATCAACCCCGGCGTATTGGCCGTGCTGGCGTCCCCGGCCTCGAACCAATACCGGAGGTTCTGGGCGACCGAGTCGATGCGCGTCGAGTAAGCCCCATCCTCATCGGGTTGCATCGCCAACACCGTGGATGCGCCGCCCTCGTCGAGCAGATGAACCACCACGCGAATGCCCTCGTGCCATCCGCGGTCGATGCGCAGCCGAACCGTTGTCGATTCGCCGAGCGGCACGACCTGGTCGGCGGTCAGCGGCATGATGCCGACGGCACGGGGCCATTCGCTGTCGCCCCACGGATCCAGGTATCGCGCGGCCCCCACGCGAATCCATTGTGGGGCCAACCAAAGGATGGTCAGCAGTGTCAGAGCGCCCAAAAAGGAAAAGCCCATTCGCCGCGCCAACGGTCCCATCGACAACGCTGACTCGAGCGGAATCCCGCTGACCTCCTCTTCGGTCCGGGCAACTGCTTCGCGCATCAGGGCGGATGACGAATCGCCTCCCTCCAGGAAGTTCACGGCGCTGGAGAGCTGGTCGCGCAGGCTTCCGAAATGATGCTCCAACCGAGCGGCCAGCTCGTCGATCCCCAGCCGTGCCTGGAGCGGCGTGACGATCCAGTGGTACGACGACGCGACGAATCCTGCGACAAACAACGTCGCCCCCACGGCGCGGAGCGGCACTGGAAGCCACAGCAGCCAGTCCAACACCACGATGGTCAACAGGGCCGTCACCCCGCCGGCGAGCACTGCGAACACGCCGTAGGCCACCAGGCGCCGACGGACTCTCCGCTGCAACGTTTCAAGCCGGGAAATCAATTGGATTCTTTTTTTGTCCATTTACGCCCGTCGGTACCGAACCGCGGTTCGATGGATTCCAGGTTGCTTTACTGCACGCATCCGTTCCACGTCCGCACCCAATAATCCGATCCCATTACAGCAAGTCAAACGACTTCCGTAGCGTCCATTCCGCGGAGATCGCTCCCATGAACAGCAGGAGCATGAGGCGGGAGTCCCAAAGCTGCTCCTCCACGTCGTCGGGAATCCGTACGCTTCGATCGCGGATTGCGGCGAACTCGGCCTCAATGGCGTCGAGGTCGATGACCCGACCGCCGGTCGCCTCGGCAATGGAGCGGAGCGTATCGTGGTCGGCCTCCGGTCGCCGCGCTTCCAGGTCCGGCTTGTCCACCCGGACCAGGGTCGCCTGGGCGCCTCCGTGCGTGCGATGGGCTAGCTCGACCGGACGCAAACCGAAGCTTCCCGGGCGCGGGGCGACGAACGTTCCTTCGAACAGGTTCGAGTCCGCCCCGACACGCGCGGCGTCGAACCGAGCCACCACGTCGGCGTTTCGGTGCTCGGACTCGGCGGCGTTGGTTACGTCGATCTCCAGCCTTTCGCCGCATTCCTTTAGGAGCTGGGTGTCAAGCACTTCGACCTGCAGGCGGACGGCCTCGCCATAGCGATAGCTGCGGCGATCGGTTCGCACGGTGAACCGTTGATGCTGGCCCAGACGCGAACCGCGCATCAATTCCCGCGCGACCTGAATCCAATAGGCGTCGTGCAGGAACTCGCCGGTATGCCGGCGCCATCTCCAGGTCTCGTCCGTGGCCTGAAAGAAGATTTTTCCAGCGCCATATCGTCCGACGACAGCCAGGGGCATTGGATCGCCGCTTCCATATCGTGCCTTGAGCGTCGGATGCTCCAACAACACTGCGGCCCCGGGTTTGGGGCCCAGGGATTTCGCGATCCAGTAGAGATCGGGCAGATTGCGCAGCAGATCATCGTTCTCTTGGCGTTCGGCGAGGAAGCGGAAGATGCGACTCTGGCGTCCTTCGGGCGTGACCTGCGCCCTGAACCCGTCGACCAGCGTCGCGTCGTATCGCCCGGAAAACGAAGGATCGATGACCACCGGGACGAGCTTCTCGAGCGGCGTGCCCGCGAACCGTTGCGGCGCCGCGCGCTCACCGGCGATCAGGGCGAACCCCCCGCCCTCATTGCCGATGAAGTCGAGAAGCATGTTCATTTGCGACGTTGACAGCCAGCGGCCACGAGGATCGACGTCGCCAAAGAACACCACGTCGTAGCGGTTCAATTCCTCGGGAGTTTCTGGGAAGCGGCGGATCGGATCGGTGCCTTCCTGAACGAATTGCTCGTCCGCGTCGGTCAAGAGGACGCTGAGGTCCATCGTTTTTTCCCGCAGCAGGGCATTCTTGAGATACCGGTATTCGTAGCGCGGACACGAGTCCACGTAGAGGACGTGCATCCGTTCATCCACGACGTTGACGTCGACGCGGTTGCTGTTGTTTGCCGTGACCAGCTCGCCGTCTAGTGATGCCGCCTCGACGCGGAATCGCCAAACGCCGGTCCGCCGCGGGGTCGTCCGAAGTTCCGCCGTGCCCTCCGTTTGACCAGGTGAAAGCTCCACGATCTGCTCGGCGAGATGGCTGCCATCGAGGTCGTCGATCAATCGAACGCGCACCGGCGTCGGACGCACGACGCCCTGCGCCGAGAGCGTCGCCCCCACCGCGACGACGTCGTTGACGAATGCCCGCTCCACCGCACGCAGCGGACCGATCTCCACGTCCAGCGGCGGCACTGGAGAACCAATGCGCAACGCGTGGATCGGAATCTGGCGACCGGCCACGTCCTGGACGGCGTCCTTCAGAATCGCGGAGGCGGCCGGATCGTGCGTCGTTTGACCGTCGCTGGCGAGGACGATGGCGGCCAGACGCCGCCCCTGCGATCTCTCCAGAACGCCGCGCAGCGCCATTCCCAGGTCTGTCCGGGCGCCGTCGGCGGACGTCGTCCGTATCTGCTCAATGAGCGGATCGAGGTCCGCGGTGCTCTCGGCGAATCCCGTCAACTCCAGCGATGCGTCAAAACGGCCCAGTTGCAGCGCGTTGCGTGACAGGATCGTCCGCAGCGGGTGGGCGTCGTCACGCAACAGCGCGGTTCGGACCAGGTCCAACCGCGTGCGGCCGACCAACTCAGCGGCGTCCGCGACCCCGGCGCCGGCGGCGACGCGATCGGCCAGTTCCTCATCCACGTACGCATCGGTCGCCGCCATGCTCATTGACGTGTCCAGCAGCATGGCTACGTACGACGGTTCGACCCGGTTGCGCTGGAGGACCAGCATCGGCTGGCACAGGGCGGCGACCACCAGCGCCACGATCAACGCTCGAATCGCCAGCAGCAGGCTTCGGCGCGGCACGGTAGTCCGCTCCCGACGGTAGGTTGAGGCGAGCACCGTCGCGGCCACGAGGGCAAAGCAGAACAACGCCCAGGCCGGCGCCGGACGAGCCCACCGAATCGAAAGCGGTGCGTCCCGCGCCAACTGGATGTTCTGCAAGTCCAACAGCCATTCCACAAGACGAATCACGGCGGCCTCGCAAGTACGACTTCGTCTCTTCGTCCCCGGCCGGCGCCGGAACCGGAGGCCCGTCCCGCGGACGGTCGTCCAAACTGCATCGCCAGCCAGCTCTCCGCGAATAACAGGGCCCCGGCCGCCAGCAGCATCAACGTTGCCATTTCGCTTGCCGCCGCGGCTTCGCTGTGCCCGGATTGAATCTCACCCTCCTCCATCCAGTGCGGTGGTCGGGAAAATGTCGCGGACAAGCGCCGCCAGTCGACCACGGCTAGGTCCGACTCGGACGGATCCACGTTGGTCGCGAAGGACCGCCGCTCCTCGCCCACCTGCAGCGTGGTCACGCCGGCGCGATCGAGCGGTCCAAACGTGGCGGCCAGCCCCCCGCCGTGCGGCACGAGGGCCGGGTCGCGCGGTTCCGCGTCCGCGGTCCACACCTTCAACGGCATGGAGGTCTCGCCGGGGGACAGTGGTTCCAAAAGCGCCCCCCCCACCAAGAGGTTG
>JBBTCJ010000065.1:0-4058 GCA_038043285.1 Planctomycetota bacterium
GTGTTCGCACTTGCGCCCGAGGCAATCGTCGGAGTCGCTTCGCGCCAAATCCCACACGCGAAGATCGGGTTCAAAGGGCAGGTCCGAGCGCGATCCGTCTTCGGTCTTGTAGGCCCAATCCTCGATGCGATGTAGCTCGGCCAGCTCGTTCATGGTTTCGAAGAGGGTTTGCTTCCGCTCGCTTGCCCGCGCCAGCCGGCGCAAACCGAGGTAGTTGGATCGACCCTTGACCAGGACCGCCCTGAAGGATTGCGGGAGGGCTTTCTGAAGGAATGGGATGTCCTTCTCGATCAGTTGTTCCTGCAGGGCGATGGTGTGGGTGCTGATCACGACCCGCCCGCCGTGCTGCGTGACGCGCTCAATGGCCGGAACCAGGTAGGCGAAGCTCTTTCCGACGCCGGTACCGGCTTCCACGAACAGGTGCTTGCCGGACTCAAAGGCGTCGCCGACGGCTTGGGCCATCTCCAGTTGCTGCGGGCGGATTTCGTAGGCCCGAAGGCGTCTGGCGATCCGCTCCCAGGGAGAGATCGTCGCGGCTCCAGGAGGCGGGGCGGCGGTGGTGTTCGGGTTGCGCTCTTTCACGCGTGGATGCCTGGGCGATCGAAGGCCGCCCGGGCGCGCGGACAAGGCGTCAGCGCCATTCCGGCAGTCAGGCGAGCCGATCGTCGTGCGACAGTGTATCATCCTTGCGCCTATGCACCTAAGAAACTCCATGAGGCCGGGGCTCGAAGCGCGGAACCGGTGTCACCCGACCGACAAGACCGGAGCAAACGGTGGAGTTGCGGCGACCCCGCGGCGCTGGGCTGTGCCGCTGCGCGCGGGAGTGCTCGCAACGTGCGTTGCGGCGATGCTCCTCGTCGCCCCAGCGGTCGGACAAGAAGGGGATCCACGCCCCCCGGTCCCGTTTCCCAACGGCGTTGCCTGCGGCGACGTGGATCAGACTTCGGCCGTGCTTTGGGCGAGAAGCCCCGAGGCGGGAACCGTGCGGTTTGAATATGACACTGATCCGACCCTGGCCAACCCTCGAATCATCGACCTGGCGGTGGTTGACCCGACGATCCCAGCCAAAGTGGAAATCGACGGGTTGTCGGAGGCGACCCTTTACTTCTATTGTGCCCGCCTCGCGGGGTCGGAGCCGGTAAGTTGCGGTCATTTCCGCACTCCGGCAGGCGCCGCTCGGCATGGTCTTCGGTTCGGGGTTTCCGGCGATTGGCGCGGAGAGCTTGGTCCCTTTGTCTCGGTGCGCAACGCATCCGAGCGCGACCTCGACCTGTTCGTCGCCCTGGGCGACACCATCTACGCCGACGATCCGTCGATTGATTTTCCCGGTCCACAGGCGCGAACCGTCGAGGAGTTTCGCATCAAACACAACGAGGTGTACAGCGAGCGGTACGGGCTGAACGGTTTGGCCCGTCTGCGGGAATCGACGGCGATCCTGGCGATGATCGACGATCACGAGGTGACCAACGATTTCGCCGGAGGCGCGGAACCGTCCTCCGATCCGCGCTTCGACGAGGCGGGCGAGTTCATCAACGAGACGCAACTGTACGCGGCCGGGTTGCAGGCGTTCCACGAGTACAACCCCGTTCGCGAGGAGTTCTACGGCGATACCGGCGATGGACGCACGAGCGGCAAGGGCAAACTGTACCGCGTTCGGACCTATGGTCAGGACGCGGCCTTCTTCCTGCTGGATGCGCGATCGTTTCGGGACCAGGAGCTGCCGGCGATGTTTGCACCGCCGAATCGCCGGGAGTTCCAGGCGTACGTGCAGGACTCATTCGATCCGACGCGGACAATGCTGGGGCGGGTTCAACTTGACGATCTGAAGCGCGACCTGTTGGCGGTCGACGAGGTCGGCGTGACGTGGAAGTTCATTCTGGTTCCGGAGCCGATCCAGAACCTGGGTCCGCTGCTGGCCGGCGATCGGTTCGAGGGGTATGCGCATGAGCGTACCGAGCTGCTGGCATTCATCGACGAAAACGAGATCGAGAACGTCGCGTTCGTCTCCGCCGACATCCACGGAACCATCGTCAACGACTTATCGTATCAACAGGGGCCCAAGGGGCGACAAATCGCCACCCGCGCGTTCGAAATCACAACCGGGTCGGTCGCCTATGCAGCCCCACTGGCCCCGACGGCGATGACCGTCGCCCCGTCGTGGCTGCAAGAAGCCTACGACAGCCTCGATCCCGTTGGGCAGAACCGCCTGGTCAAGCGAATCGCCAACCTGCTGCTGGATCTGTATGGGTACCCTCGGATTGGTCTGGAGCGCGGGCAGGTGGACGCGGAGTTGTTGGAGGGGGACTACGTCGCCGCCAACACCTACGGCTGGACGGAGTTCGAGATCGACGCGACCACGCAGTGCCTGACGGTGACAACATATGGTATTGACTGGTACACGCCGGAGGAGGCGGCCGCCGATTGGGAATCCATCTCCACGAGGGAACCGCGGGTGGTGAGTCGCTTTCGGGTTCGGCCTCGGGCAGCGCGGTCGAACGAAGAAGTGGCGCTGCCGACGTGCGCGGGGTCGTCGAGGACGTGCGGGGCGCTGGACGGCGTCACGTTGCTGGCACTCCCCCTCGGACTGTTTGGTTGCCTCCTGCCGGCGAGGGATCGAGTCGATCCCGTCTCGACCGGACAGGGCAAAGAAGATCGCTGATCGGCGCGGTACGAAAGACAACCAAGACGCCCGCCCCCCCCTCACGGTCGCGGCTCTGATCGGCGTCGCGGTACGGATCGACAACCAGGCTTCTGTCGGTCGCCTACAACCCCACGTTGAAAATCAGGTCGTCAATGAAGACCGTTCCGTCGATCGGCGAGATGATGCTGATGCACGCGCCGAACTCGCCGTTGTTGAGCCGTAGGATGGTCGCGGCGTTCAGGCTGCTCGGCGAAGCGGAGATCGAGGTCGGGACGCCACCGTCGTCCAGTTGAACGAGGAACATGTACTCATCGCCGTCCTCGCAGTTGGCCGTGATCGCGTCGGCGTCGCCGATCCACACGTGGACGTGCAGCACGTTTTGCGAGCAGACGCTGTCGCAGGTGGCCGAATCGACTCCGGCCCCGGCGCAGGCATCCGCGCAGTCGGCGATGACCTGCTGCGTCGCGGGGCGCTTGCCTTGGCCGTTGTTCGACGGCTCGATGCGGATGGAATCCGCTGCGATCTCCAGGCTGCCGCTTCCGATCTTGAGCGGGGCGTCGAAACTGAACGCGCCGGAAAGCTCCTTGGGAACGCCGGCCGCGACGTCGAACTCGTTCAGCCCGGTGTTGGCCAGGCTGATGGGAACGGGAATCTGAATGGCGCTCTTCGAACACCCCGGAAGCTGAAAGAGGACAAAGGTCAAGGACAACAACGTCAACGTGCGTACGTTTCGCGTCATGATAGGTCTCCGGAAAAAAGGTTGATCCACGTCCCACCCGCGTGCCGTCATGGATATCGCGCCGTCAGCGCCGCCGGACCCTTGCCGAGCCGATCAGGTCAGCGAGGCACGGTAGTCTATCGCCTCGTACGGTCGATGACCAGCGCACGGCGTGCAGCCCATCGACGGGTGCTGGGTGGGGGACGATGTCCGCCGAAATGACCATCGGCTTCGCCAACCGGTCCGTCCCCCGCCCATCGCTGCGCTTTGGATGGGGCACCAATGCGACGAAGGAGCAGCGTATCGCGCATCACGGACGAACGCCCGCGGCGGAGTTGGGTGTAGTCCAATGATTATGGCGACCCGGTTTCAAAGTCGCGTGCAGCGGCCATGGGCACCCGTTTTCATGGAGCCTATGCGTGCTCGGACGCATGCTTCCGGACCCGCAGGACCGACACCGCCATAAACTTGGACTACACCCCTCCTGGACGATTGATTGCCCCTCTTGGACGATTGATCGCCGCGTCGAGCAGGCTGAAAGCCTGCACTATAGTAGCCGGTGGCCAGCGCAGCGCCGCCACCGGATCAGAACGACCACCAACCTTCACGACCCTGAAAGGGTCGCCCGTTTATCGGTGCTCTTGGCCGACCCTTTCAGGGTCGAATGATTGTAATGTGGCCGGTTTCCGTGGGCGGCGC
>JBBTCJ010000066.1:0-8176 GCA_038043285.1 Planctomycetota bacterium
ACCCTCATGGGCGGCACCGTGCTCGCCGTCGTGCTCGACACCGACCGCATGATCGTCCAGGCCGAGGTCGACGAATCCGACGTCGGACGCGTCTTGCAGATCGCCCCGCCCTGGGCCAAGCCGGGTCGTGAAGCCTCCGTCGAAATGCCCCAAGATCTTGACCAGGCCGCCAAACTCGTCGAGTTCCCCCCCACCATCACCGTCGAAGCCTTCCGCGAGGAGGAGTTCACCGGCGTCATCTACCAAATCTACCCCGAGCCGCAGAGCGCCAGCGGCGTCGTCACCTACCTCGTCGACGTCGTCGTCTCCAGCCCCAACCGCGATCGCCTCTTGCCCGGTATGCGCGCCGACGTCCGCTTCACCTCCGAGCACGTCTCCGACGTCCTCCTCTGTCCCAACGAAGCCATCAAGAAAGGTCCGATGGACAAGTTCGGAGTCTATGTCCCCGACCCCGACAGTCCCCCCGGCGAATACGGAACAAGGTTCATCGCCTGCAAGTTCGGCCTGGACAACGGCGCCGCTTCCGAAGTCCGCGAAGGGTTGACCGAGGGCATGGTCGTCTACACCAAGCTCCCCTCCAAACCCGAACGGGAGCGGAAGCGGTGACCGACTCAACCGAGTGTTGTAAACCCGCTCCCCTTGACGCGAAGTGTCAAGGGTCACCCCGCGCGAACTTGGTTGCCTTTTCGCAAGCCGCCGGCATTCCGTCGAACGGCCCAAAACGCCGACGCCCATGATCCACGCGGTCCAATTGCACAAGGACTACACCATGGGCGACTCCGTCGTCCATGCACTCGACGGCGTGGACTTACGCGTCGACGCCGGAGAATTCGTCAGCCTCACCGGCGCCTCCGGCAGTGGCAAGAGCACCCTCATGCACATCTTCGGCTGCCTCGATCGCCCCACCTCCGGTTCGCTCACCCTCTTCAACCTGGGCGTCGAACACCTCGGCGACAAGCAGTTGGCCAGGGTGCGCAACGAACACATCGGCTTCGTCTTCCAGACCTTCAATCTCATCAACCGCACCACCGCCCTCGACAACGTCCTCGTGCCCCTGGTCTACACCCGCCGGGCCTTCTCCAAGAAGGCCGCCCTGGAGGCCCTCGACAGGGTCGGACTCGGCAAACGGGCCAAACACCGACCCGGAGAAATGTCCGGCGGCGAATGTCAGCGCGTCGCCATCGCTCGCGCCATCGTCAACAAACCCAAACTTCTGCTCGCCGACGAACCCACCGGAAACCTCGACACCCGCACCGGCGAGCAGATCATGCGCATCTTCCACGAACTGCACGCCCAAGGCATGACCATCGTTTTGGTGACCCACGAAACCGACATCGCCGCCCAGGCCGACCGCATGATCCACATGCGCGACGGAAAGATCGTCGAAGACACCTCCATCGACGATCAGCGCCGCGAGCAAATGCTCTCCGCGGCCCACGAGGCCCATACCCGGATGTTCCGCGACAAGACCGACCGCCGCAGCGCCCCGGCCACCCCCGGAGTCGTCCCCAACCCCGAACCCTGACCAACCGACCAACGCGCCCCGGAAATCATGCCAGTCAAGGTTTGACCATTCCGATGCCCATCATCGCGGAGCATTGGGGGGTAAAGCGGTGGGCGCTTCGATCAGAACCGCGACAGCATGGAGCGGTCCGAATCCACTTCGTCCGTCGCAGCCGGGGGACTGCTCGTTGGCACTCGCCGTTCGGATCCCGACGATCCGTCGCCTGCCGCTGCGCTTGAGCAGCGGACAATTCGCCCGACGTCAGAACCGATACCTAAGCCCCGTCGTGAAGTTCCACCCGTTGTATTCTTCCGGGCGATAGGCATGAAGGCGATAGTCCCCCACCAGTTGAACCGACCACGTTTCGCTCAGTGGGATCGACCAGCCCGCCCCCACCGGCCAACTGAACAACCAGTCCTCGACCCGGTCGCTGTCCTTGTACACCGTCCGCGGACCGATCGAGTATTTGCCCTCGCCGCCCCCGCGCACGAAGCCCGTCTCGAATCCGGCCGTCAGAAACGGGCGGCTCGCCCGCAAACGATCCACCCAGGCACTCGACTTCGCTTCCCCGGGAACCCGCCAGGGGTACAGCTCCGCCGACATCCCCGCGTAGTACGTTCCATAGTCGAAGTTGACGTCCAACTTCGCCGCGAGGAACCGCTGGTGCGTCCGATCGACCCCCACCCCCAATCCCCCGTAGGCGTTCCAGACAAAGTACTCGTTCTCTTTCCGGCCAAAACCCGCGCACAGCGTATTCAGCCCCATCTTCGACTTGCGGTCGATCGGCGTGGTGGGACGGTCAAAGACCCCCAACGCGTCCGCCCGCATCGGAATGTCCAATCGGCGATCCAGCTTCTGTTCCGTCGAACTGAGCTTGGTGTAACTCGTGCGGATGCCGAAATCGAAGTGACGAATCTTGGATGTACCCTCAACCTCCGCGCCGGCGCCATCCACCCCCGCATCGCCGCGTTCCACGCCCGCCGTCCCGGCCGCTGACCCCACGCGCGCCGAACCCTCGCCACGGTCAATCGACATCGACGGACCGCGGCAACCGCAGAACGGCGTCGCCACCAGTGCAAGAACCAAGCCCAAGTTCGTCCGCTGCATCCGTCCCACCCCAACCGCTGTCCGCCGATCACTTTCCCCGCGATTCCAACGCCCCCGTCCAAACCTACGTTACGCCCGACCGCCATGCGCTGTTGCGCGGAACCTGCCGTTCCCCTCGCGGACCACACTCGACTTCCCCTTCGGCCCAAGGGACTCCGCCTGGATTATGGGGAAGCAAGAACCGCCGGGACAATCGTATTGGACCAAGCCTGAATCCGTGCCCCGCCGGCATGGCGCGGCCGCCTTGCCGGCGAACCTGTACACCGGTTCAGCTCGGCGGACCGATAAGCCTAAAGCGCCTTGCCGGTCTTCGAGGAAGTCCCCTTGAAGAAACTCTTGGAGCAGATCCTCTTGTTTTCCCCTCTCCCCCGTCCCCCGGGGGGAGAGGGCAGGGTGAGGGGGTTCGACGGATCGTCTGCGGGGTGGATGCGCAATGCGAATCGGTGTCTTCGACAGCGGCTGGTGGAAGTCGGCTTGTGCCGCGGCCGGGCATGACGCCCTCGTCCTTCCGGTTCCCATCGGCGCCGGCGGCAACCTCCACGCCGCCGACATGCCCAGCCGCACCCACAACGGCCACGCCGTCCGCGCCGCCCTCCACGAACACAGCACCGACCTCCTCCTCGATAACGGCGGCGCCGGGCTGGCCTTTGTGCCCACGGGCGACGACGGGCAACGACTCAACCTCCTGCACGAAGAAACCGGAAAGCTCCTCGTCTCGCATTTCATCGACCCCATCACCACCTGCTTCCAGGGTCTGGACTGGTCCATCGCCTGGCACTGTCTGCACAGCACCGCGTGGGTGAAGGCCGTCTGGGACAAGGCTCACGCCGTCGAGCTGCAAAAGCTCGGCATCCCCAACGTCCTTCACCTGCCGATGGCCGCCCCCAACCGCCCCTACGACGTGACCCCGCCCGACCCCGGCTCCGTTCGCCCGGTCGTCTCCTTCGTCGGCGGACAGAATACCTCCTACTTCCTGCCCCAGCAGGCCGTAGCCGCATCCAGCCTGCTCCCGGGATTGATCACCCAGTCCGCGAAAGACGACGATTCCTCCAGAACCTTCCACGACGTCTACTGCGACATGTATGGAATGGACGAGTCGATCCTTCCCGCCGATGACCCCGCCCGGCGGGCCGCCAAAACCCAAAAATACTTCGCGGCCAAACTCTTCCACCACGCCGCGTTGTGCATCAAGAACCGCGATCGCTTCGTCCTCTTTCTCCACCAGAAACTCGGAAACCGCTTCCAACTGATCGGCAAGGGCTGGGACCGCGCCTATGGAATCCACGCCGCCCCGCCCATCGCCTCCACCGATGACTACTTCACCCATTTCCGCCATTGCGCCGTCAACGTGAATCTCATCAACGGCAACGCCGAAACCGGCCTCAACATGCGGGCCTTCGAAATCACCGCCGCCGGCGGATTCATGCTCTGCCCTCATCACCCCGAACTCGCCGATTGCTTCGAGCTGGGAAAGGAATGCATAGCCTTCAACGGCGAGGCCGATCTGCTGGACAAGATCGAACACTACCTGGCCCATCCCCAAGAACGCGCTCAAATCGCCCTCGCCGGCCAGCGCCGCACCCTCTCGCAACACCTCTATAGCCACCGCCTGCGACATCTGCTTCAGGCGATCACGCCTGCAACCGCCCCCATGCAGTTCTCCCCAACCCACTGGTCCGACGACCTGCGCCGCGTCGTCCCCTCCGCCGACGTCGTCCTCGACTGCGGCGCCAACGTCGGACAAATGGCCAAGGCCTTCCGCAACGTCTATCCCGACGCCGAAATCTATTCTTTCGAACCCGTCCGCGCGCTCTTCGATCAGCTCTCCCAGACCGCCGCCGCCATTCAGGTTCATCCCGTGTGCCAGGCCGTCGGCGATCGGGATGGGAAAGCCGTCATCAACCTCACCACCAGCCATGAGGCCAATTCCCTCCTCGATCACCAGGAAGGAAACCCCTGCGCCCGCTGGACCGAAATCATCGGACAGGAAGAAATATCCATCTGCACCCTCGATCGCTGGTGTGAGGAGAATCACGTCGACCCCCGGCGCGTCGATTTCATCAAACTCGACGTCCAGGGCGCCGAACTCCAGGCCCTCTACGGCGCCCGGCGGCTGCTCAAGACGGTGAAGGCCGTCCTCGCGGAAGTCTCCTTCGTGCCCATCTACAAGAATTGCCCGCTGTTCCCCGATGTGGACCGCTTCATGGTCGAGTCCGGGTTCGTTCGCCGCGCCGTCTACCCATCCGATCAGCCCAAAAACTGGGCCGATGCGCTCTATGTCAACAAGAAATGCCTAGGTGATTCATGACCCGACGCCTCCTGCGCATCGCCACCACCGCACAACTGGAACGCTCCGTCCGCCAGGCCGGGTTCGACGCCTATGTGCTGCCCCCGATCCCCACCGATGATTTCCATCGGCCACTCGCCCAACGACTGTCCGACGGCGAAATCCATCGCCCGTTCCTCGAAAAGCACGACATCGACCTGGTTCTGGATTTCAATACCGCCGCCCTGACCCTCACTCCTTCGCCTGACGTACCCGGCCAGGTGTCATTGACCACCGCCATCCTCGGCATACCCTACGTCGCCTGTTACCTTGATCCCATCACCTCCACCATGAACCAGGTTCCTTGGTTGCAGCATTGGCACATCCTGGAAAGCCCCTCCTGGATCAAGTGGATCTACGAGACCGCCCACTCGCAAGAACTGCTCAGGCTCGGCGTGCCCAACGTCCTCACCCTCCCAATGGCCGTCGCCGACGACGACTTCCACGCCACGGGCGAACAGGGAACGGACACCAACCCCGTCGTCGCCTTCATGGGCCACCCCGCCTCCTCCTGGTTTCGCTCCCATCAGCCAATCGCGCCCTCCCGGCTTTTCCCCGGCCTGACCGCCGCCGCCGTCCGCGCCGACCTCCCCGACCTCACCTTCCATAAAATCTACTACGATCTATACGCCTTCGCCGAGCCGCCGAGCCGCGAGGAGGAAATCACCACCCGAGCCAACAAGGCCGCCGACTACTACAACCAGAAATTCGCCTACAACGCCTACCTGGCCGTCAAGCAGCGAGATCGATTCGCCCGTTTCCTCAAGCTGAAACTCGGCGATCTGTTTGAACTGATCGGAGACCATTGGGGGGACAACTATGGATTGTCCCATACGCCCCGCATCTGGGATATGAAAACCCTGCACGAGCGGATGCGCCGCGTCCCCATTTGCCTCAACCTCATGAAAGGCGGCCTGGAAACCGGCCTCAACGTCCGCCACTTCGAGATCACCGCCCACGGCGGATTCATGCTCACCTACCCCACGGCCGAGCTAAGCAGTTGTTTCGAAATCGGAACCGAATGCGACGTCTTTCACGACGAAGCCGAATTGCTCGACAAGATTCAGTTCTACCTCGCCAACCCGGAAAAACGCCGCGAGATCGCCGAGGCCGGAAGACGCCGCACCCTCGCCCAACACCTGTACAGCCACCGCATCGCCCGCCTGGTCACCCTGCTGCGCGAAGCAGGAGTGCTCAGCAGGACCGTTTCCTCCGCCTCCGCCCCCATCACCGCCATCCCCCAGGTCTTCGTCCGCGGCGTGAACGTCGAAACCGGTGCGATTCCCGTAACGGGTTCCCCATCGCCATGAATCATCCCAGTCTGCGTTGCAGTTTACCCTTTCCCGCGCGAACATGCTCACTCATGTCGGCTCTTGTTTCAGGCGTAGGGTGGGCATCGCCCACCATCCGTACCGCGACCGTCAGGGAGCGGCCGTCGTTTGTCCTTCGGTCCCTGCCGCGCCTGCCCGCGTGCGGAACCTGTCGTTTGATCCGTACAGCGACCGTCAGGGAGCGGCCAGGGATTCCCTGGAGCATCAACCCCGACCTCCATACCTTGGCCCGCCAGACGCCGCCCTTGAAGAGCCTGTCACCACCTCCATGCGAGTGATCCAATGACCGAGTGCAGCACCGCAGTCGTATCGCCAGACCCATCGCTGTTCCGCGCCCAATTCGGCGAGGACCGCGTCCTATGGCATGTCTTCCGCCACCGCCGCACGGGCTATTTCATCGAGATCGGCGCCTACGACGGCGTCACCCTCAGCAATACCTATTTTCTGGAGCAAATGGGTTGGCGGGGTCTGCTGATTGAACCGATCTTCCCCCTCGCCCAGAAGGCCGCCGACGTCCGCTCCCGCAGCCGGGTCATCCACGCCGCCTGCGGAAAACCCGAAAGCCGCGGCCAGGCCAAGTTCACCATCACCCAGAACGTCCCCGTGTTGTCCTACCTCACCGCCGACAAGGACCACGTCGAACGCTGCCTGCGCGAGGGCGCAACCTTGGTCGAAGTCGAAGTCCCTGTCGTCACCGTCGACGACGTGCTGATGCACGAACGACGCGATCCGCCCCCCTCCGGCGGACCCTGGATCCCCAACCTCGGCTGGCGCATCGACCTCGTCTCCATCGACACCGAAGGCTGCGAACTGGACGTGCTCGCGGGCTTCAACCTCGACCGCTACAAACCCCGCATCCTGCTGATCGAGAATGACCGCCCCGCCGGCGCCGCCATCGAACCCAGCCTCAACGCCCGCGGCTATCGAAAGTTCCACCGTCAGGCGATCAATGACTTCTACGTCCGCGACGACGACCCCGCGAACGACCTGACCCTCGACGGTTTCGCCGACCTTTAAGGCCTCCAAACACCACCGACCCCGGGCCGAGGGCTGCGCGCCTCGGCTGTGGCTGACATCGCAACGGGTATCAGGATCAACCCGCGCGATCGCCCCAACGGCAATTCGGTCCCGTCCGCCGTCAGCCCCACACGGCACAATCCACCTGCGTCGGGCGTTTCAAGTGACTTCCGGGAGCGAGACTCGTTCCTGAAGCCGCGAGCGGCTTCTTCCGATAATCCTGTGGTCCTTCTAAGGAGATCGAACGAGATGACTCGCAACCCAATACGACTCGCCCTCGCCGGATGCCTCGCCCTGGCCTCACTGCTCGCCGCCGGATGCACGACCGGATTCATCCAGGAGGAAGCCCAGCGAAGCCTGGCCTCCTTCGTGACCGGCGTATTCACCACCGCCGTCAACGAAACCATCGCCCCGTGATCGACTCGGAAGCACGCGGCCTGTGCCACGGCTCTTGAGCCGCCGTCCGCACGATCAATTTAGGGTGGGCAACGTCCACCATCGAAGCCGCGACCGTGAGGGAGCGGACGATCCGACACCCCTTGCCGTTTATCAGAACCGCGACAGCATGGAGCGGAGTCTTTTCTTAAAGCGGCCGCCGTTCGCGTTGCATCCGGTTCGCGAGCCTGAGGCCGCGGTCATTGTCGAACCCCCGCTACGGTGTGTTCGCCTTTTTACGCTCAGCGAAAACTACGCACTGACTCGAACCGCAAATCCGTCCATGACCACCCGTCGTTCCGGACTCTCCATCAGCGACCCGAAGCGACCCGCCGGGCGCAGCAACGTCACCGGCGGGTGATCGTTCCCGTCGGCCGTCCCCACGATGGTCAACGCGAGGTTCTTCCCCGTGACCTCCGGCTCCGGTGAGTCGATCCCCCACACCGGCCAATAACC
>JBBTCJ010000067.1:0-23841 GCA_038043285.1 Planctomycetota bacterium
TTATGCCACAGGATGCAGCCTTTATCTATCCCCTCGGTGAGAAATCCGGGTTAGTCCTGGATCCGGCCGATCGGGCGCTACTGCTCCGACGGATTGGATTGGGGCTGCGTTCCGCCGATACGGAACTGCCTGTCGAATGCGTCGGTGAAGCTGAACACTTCGGCGAAGTCATCGAGGGCGTCGCTGTCCTGCTTGCGCATCATGTCGAGGTCGATGAACCCGAACACGATCCGCCCGAAATCCAGGGTCTGGCGGATGTTCCATGATTCGAGGACCACGCGGGCAAGCATTCCCCACCGATCCATCGCGTAATCTCGAAGCCCCCAGCACAGGTCGCGGCCGTTGACGTGCCGATCAAGACGGTCGATGCCCCCGGCGACCTCGATCGCCTCGACCACCGCGTCGGGAATCTTTCCGGAGTGATAGGCCGCAATTAACTCGGGCCAATCCAGATTGTTGCGGAGGAGGTACTGTTGCAGCGTGCGATGGGCGTCGGTTTCCGGCCCGTGAAGTTGCTCGGCTGTCCGGCTGAGGGCTTCGCGTACAAACAAGAACGCTTCTTCGGGGTAGCGCCCGACGTGGTCGACCAAATCCTTTAACGTCCTCGGCGGTTCCTGGACCATATTCGCTTCGGGAGATCGTGGCCCTACATGCCACAATAGCCTGATTGTCTATCCACGCGTCTGGTTCGTGTTCGTCAGGGCCAGCCACCTCACGGTTACGGCACGGATCAGCACGGCACAACCCGAACCGCATCGGCCAAGACAGTGTCAGGCGACCGGGCCATCCGGCGTCGGTCCGTCAACCCGCCCCTCTCCGGGGGCGGAATTTGGACCACTGCGGCGTCGACCGCGCCGCCGCCGCCCGCCGCGCTTGGGACGGGCCTGTCGCGGATCCTCTCGCTCGGCGGGTCGGACATTCCCGTCGGAATCCGGCACTGACTCTGCCGCGGGCTGATCCGGAGAAACCGGTCGGGCCGCGCTTCGCAGCGGCTGCTGCGTCGCGGGTCGGTCCGGTCGAGGACGTTCGGGGAGCGCGGGTCGAGGGCGCTGCGGGCGGCGCTTTACCTCCACTGCTCCGCTGGTTTCCTCGGCCACTGGCGCCCGGGGAGGCGCCTCGACTCCAACTGCGGTGATGTCCTCCGCTACGACCGTCACTATGGTGTTGCTGTCGGTTCGGATCTGCACCAGTTGGGTCAGCACCTGGCGATTGACCACCACGCCGTCGCCATGATTCGTGCGGATCCGCACCCCGACCCGGGGCAATTGGCGGTCCAGCTCCTCGTAGGCGACATGTTCGTAGCGTAAGCAACACTTTAGCCTTCCGCACCGCCCCGAAACCTGCGTGGGATCCAACGTCGCTTTTTGCAGCTTGGCCATCCGCATGGTGATCGGGCGGAGGGTCTTGAGGAACGTCTTGCAGCACACCTCTCGTCCGCAGGTTTCGAAGTCCGCCATCAGCCGGGCTTCGTCGCGGGCGCCGATCTGACGCATCTCGATGCGGGTCCGATACTCTCGTGTGAGGTCCTTGACCATTTCGCGGAAGTCGACGCGGGTCTCCGCAGTGAAGTAGAAGAGGATCCGCTCTCCCCCGAACGGGGACTCGCACTCGACGACCCGGATGGGAAGATTATGCCGGGTCGCCAGCTCGCGGCAAACCCGGCGGCGTTCACGATTCGACGCCTGAATGTGCGCGTACTCGGCAAGGTCGGCGGCCGTGGCTTCGCGAAGAATCCGCCCGGCGTCGAACATGTAGGAGTCCTCGCCGCAGGACTCGACCCAGTTCTTCATTTGATCGCGGGTGACGGATTTGTCACATCCGCCGCAGGTGAGCGACACCTGCGCGCCGATCTCGATGCCCCGCTTGGTCTGGATCACGACCTGCGCGCCGCAGGTGAACCTCATATCCGGGGCATGGGTGAACTCGCCGATGTAGCGTAAATAGCCAAATCGAACCGCGGTCGTGGGGTAGATTTTCTCCAGCCCGTTGCCGCAACGGGAAAGCCCGTCGGCGGCTGAACCTGACCCGCAACTTCCACAGCCTCCGTGTTGCGGTTTCTCCGGCGGTTGGGCGAACAACTCTTCGAGACTGATGTTCGTTTCGACCATGAATCGCTGCTTTTGCGTCGGCGCGGCACACCCGTGAAAGGCGATCTACGGAAGGGCGCAATCCGGCTATTTGGCTCCGAGAACGGTGTTGATGGCCGCTTGGAAATCCTTCTTGCCTCGCAGCCCGACAAACTTCTGAACCACCTCGCCCTTGTTGAACAGGATGACCGTGGGAATGGCGCTGACGGAGAACCGCACCGAGACCTTGGGGCTGAGGTCGGTGTTGAGCTTGCCGACCTTGGCCTTCCCGTGGTATTCGGTCGCCAGCTCGTCGATCACCGGACCAAGGGCCTTGCACGGCCCGCACCATTCCGCCCAGAAATCCACGACCACCGGCTGGGTGGATTGAAGGACCGCCTCGTCAAAATCGGCATCGCTAAACTCGACCGTATGTTGGCCCGCCATGGCTTCTCCTCGCTTCCCTGTCAGGGGTTGTGTCGGGTTGCCTCCGCGTCGCCCGACCCCTCCGACGTCCGATTGACGACACTGGCGCCGCTGAACCGGACAAAGCGTTCATCCCCGGAGGGACGCGGATTGTAAGCCCGTGAACCACGCGGCGTCAATCGGCTGAGTCCTTCGCGGAGCTTGTCGAGCGCATGGCAAGAATCATGGCAAGAACGGTCTACCCGAACGACATTCGATGGTCGGGTGGCCCCCACCTCCCAAGGAGGTGGACCACCCCACCCGCGGCTCATAAAGCATCGCTGTCAGATGGCTTCGTTTGGTTTTTTTCTTGCAAGCGGCACCCTGTGTCTCACGTTCAAGGCGAGGGCGGGAAGCGGCCCTGCCGAACATTATCCTAACATCTGGAAGGACGGAGTCAAGGGCTTTTTGGGGGCATTCTGCGCGGGTGGTCACGGCAGGTGCAAGCACCCGCCTGACTGGCGCGGAGGTCGGCAATCCGGCGCCGACGGAGTGCTCGAAGCGCGAAACAACCGGGGTGGCGATCAACCACCCCGGTCGCAAGCGTTGAAATCCAGATTGTCCAGCCCAGCCCCAACGAGGGCTTTTCGGCTCATCCACCGATGGGCTGGAGGCGGCGGCCAAAGCGGACCTTGGCCCCGGTCAGCAGGAGCAACGTCAACACCACCAGGCCCCACTCCGACACCGTTGGGATCGGAATGAAGTTCGGGTTGCAGATTACGTCGCCGCAGCCGACGCCCTTGGTCCAGACGCACTTGATGCACTGGCAGTCGGCGAAGCTGGTGATGGTGCAGGTCGCCTGCGAGGCATCACCACCCGTAGCGCTGTTGCAGCACGCGCCGTCGCTCGGGGCGCAGGCCACCTCGGCGCAGGTCGCACCCTTGGTCCATACCGGTTGATCGCCGGTGCACTGACTTTGCAGCAGGTTATCGTTACACGTACCCGACAGCCGATCGCAGCACGCCCCGCGGTGCTCATCGCACACGATCTGGGCACAGGTCTGGTCCTTGTGCCAGGTCATCTGCGCGCCGACGCATTCCTCGGGGAAGGTTCCGTCGGTGCACGCCCCGCCCAATCCGGGCGAAGCGTTGCAGCAGGCGCCGGTGTGACGTTCGCAGCGATCCGGGCCGGTGCCGAGTTCCTCGCAGGTATGGCCCTGGAACCAGGAAGCCTGGACGCCGACGCATTCCTCCGGGAACAGCCCGCTGGTGCAGATTCCGGTTTCGCCGTCGCAGCACGCGCCGCATAGTTCGACCTCTAGAACGCACAGGCCAAGTCCGTTGCAGTGCTCCTCGGTGCAGACGTCGGTGTCCGCCTGGCAAGGCGTGCTCAGCGGCGCATCCGGAAGGTCGGAACACAGACCCTGGTTGGGATCGCAGACTTGTCCGCCCTCGCATGGCGGGACGGCCACGGGACAGGTGATCTCGCAATCGAAGACACAATGGCCGGCGGCATCGCAGTGGTCCACCGTGCACAAGTTGCCGTCCAGCTCGCAAGGCGTAGTGCCCGGAGGATCGGGCAGATCGACGCAGGTTCCGGTCTGGGCGTCGCACGTCTGCCCCGCCTCACAAGGCGGAACCGCGCCCGGACAGGTTACGTCGTCGAAGTGCACGCACTGACCGGTACCATTGCAGTGATCCAACGTACACAAGTTTCCGTCCGCTTCGCACGGAGTGCTCAGTTGCGGATCGGGCAGCGCGTCGCATCCGCCGGTTGACGGGTTGCAGGCGGTTCCCGCGTCGCAGAAACCCGTTGCCCCCGGGCAAACCACGTTGTCGAAGGTCACGCAGGCGCCCAGCCCATCGCAATGATCGATGGTGCACAGGGTACCATCGGCCTGGCACGGCGTGCTTAGCGGCGGATCGGAAAGATCGCCGCAGGCGCCGGTTTGCGAGTTGCAGGCCTGGCCGCTGTCGCATGGTCCGGTCGGACCCGGGCAGACGACGTCGGCCATGAACACACAAGCTCCGTTTCCGTCGCAATGCTCCTTGGTGCAGAGATCGCCGTCCGATTCGCAAACCGTGCTGTACGGTGGGTCGGAGATGTCGTCGCACGCCCCGGTCGCGGTGTTGCAGATCGTTCCCGCGTCGCAGACGCCGGTCGATCCCGGACAGACCACGTTGTCAAACGTTACGCAAGAACCGAATCCGTTGCAGTGATCAATCGTGCAGCGGTTTCCATCGGCTTCGCAGGGCGTGCTCAGGTCACGATCCGGCACCGGATCGCAGGCGCCGGTCGCCGAGTTGCAGGCGGTCCCGCTGTCGCAGAACTCCGTCGGGCCTGGACAGCTTACGCTCCCCAGGAACACGCAACTTCCCTGGCCGTCGCAATGATCGTTGGTGCATAGATTTCCGTCGGCCTCACAGGGAGTGCTCAGCGGAGGATCGGTCAGCGGATCGCATCCGCCGGTCGCGGAATTGCACGCGGTCCCCGAATCGCACGTTCCCGTCGGACCCGGACAACTCACGTTGTAGAAGAACACGCAACTTCCCGCCCCGCTACAATGCTCGATGGTGCAGAGGTTTCCGTCCTCTTCGCACGGGGTGCTCAACGGGGCATCGGGAAGATCCTTGCACAGACCATCCGCCTGGTCGCAGCGCTGGCCGGCCTCACAGTCGCCGACCGCGCCGGGACAGGTGACCTCGCTGAGCAGCACGCAAGTACCCTGACCGTTGCAATGATCCCGCGTGCAGGCGTTTGCGTCACGATCGCAAGGCGTGCTCAGCGGCGGGTCGGTAAGGTCGTCGCAGGCACCCGTGGTTGGATTGCAAGCCGTACCCGCGTCGCAGAACTCGGTAGAACCCGGACAGGTGACCATGCCGAGGAAGACGCACGAGCCGAATCCGTTGCAATGATCGTTGGTGCAGCGATTCCCGTCGGCCTCGCACGGGGTGCTCAACGGCGGCTCAGGCAGGGCATCGCAGTTACCGGTGGCGACGTTGCAGACCGTTCCTCCGTCGCAAGTCCCCGTCGAGCCCGGGCAGCTTACGTTGCCCAGGAAGACACAGCTTCCCGTGCCGTCGCAGTGATCGTTCGTACAGAGATTCCCGTCGGCTTCGCACGGTGTGCTCAGCGGCGGATCGGGCAACGGGTCGCAGACGCCGGTTGCCGTGTTGCAGGCGGTTCCATTGTCGCATGGACCCGTAGAACCTGGACAGCTCACGTTCCCCAGGAACAGGCAACTTCCCTGGCCGTCGCAGTGATCGTTGGTGCATAGATTTCCGTCGGCCTCGCAGGGAGTGCTCAACGGTGGGTCGGCCAGCGGGTCGCATCCGCCCGTCGTCGGGTTGCAACTCGTCCCCGCGTCGCAGGTTCCCGTGGAACCCGGACAGGTTACGTTGTTCAGGAACACGCAAGCTCCCGTTCCGTTGCAGTGCTCTATGGTGCAAAGGTTTCCGTCCTCTTCGCACGGGGTGCTCAACGGAGCATCCGGAAGATCCTTGCACAGGCCATCCGCCTGGTCGCAGCGCTGGCCGGCATCACAGTCGCCGACCGCGCCGGGACAAGTGACCTCGCTGAGCAATACGCACTGACCCTGACCGTTGCAATGATCCCGCGTGCAGGCGTTTGCGTCACGATCGCAGGGGGTGCTCAGCGGCGGGTCGGTAAGGTCGTCGCAGGCACCCGTGGTTGGATTGCAAGCCGTACCCGCGTCACAGAACTCCGTCGGCCCCGGACAGAACTTGTTGCTTTTGTAGACGCAGTCGCCGTAGCCGGTGCAGATGTCCTTAGTGCACAGGTTGTTGTCGAGGTCGCATAGCGTGCCGGCCGGTGCGTCCGGCAACGGATCGCAAGCGCCGGTGGTCGAATTGCAGATCGTCCCGCCGTCGCAGGGACCGGTGGAACCCGGACAGCTCACGGTTCCAAGAGCCACGCAACTTCCCTGACCATTGCAGTGCTCGATGGTGCAAAGGTTGCCGTCCGCTTCGCAGGGGGTACTCAGCGGAGGATCTGGGAGCGGGTCGCATCCACCGGTTGCGGGGTTGCAACTCGTCCCGGCGTCGCAGGTTCCGGTGGAGCCCGAACACATTACGTTGCTCAGGAACACGCAACTTCCCGTTCCGCTGCAATGTTCGATGGTGCAGTAGTTTCCGTCTTGCTCGCACGGCGTGCTTAAAGGCGGGTCGGGCAGCGGGTCGCACGCACCCGTCGCGGAGTTGCAACTCGTCCCGGCGTCGCAGGTTCCAGTGGAGCCCGCACACGTCACGTTGCCCAGGAACACGCAGCTACCCGTTCCGTTGCAGTGCTCGATGGTGCAGAGGTTGCCGTCACCCTCGCAAGGCGTGCTCAGCAGGGGATCGGAAAGCGGGTCGCATCCGCCCGTGGCGGGATTGCAACTCGTCCCCGCATCGCAGGTTCCCGTGGAACCTGGACACGTTACATTGTTCAGGAACACGCAAGTTCCCGTTCCGTTGCAGTGCTCGAGGGTGCAGAGGCTTCCGTCCTCTTCGCAAGGCGTGCTCAGCGGAGCATCCGGTAGATTCTTGCACAAGCCGTCGGCAGGGTCGCAACGCTGGCCGGCTTCACAGTCGCCGACCGCGCCCGGACAGCTTACCTCGTTGAGCAGCGTGCACGTGCCCTGACCGTTGCAGTGGTCGACCGTGCAGGCGTTCCCGTCACGATCGCAAGGCGTGCTCAGCGGTCGATCGGCCAGCGGATCGCAAGCCCCGGTGTTCGGGTTGCAGGACGTTCCGCCGTCACAGAACTCCGTCGGACCAGGGCAACTTACGCTGCCGAAAGTCACGCAGGCGCCGGTCCCGCTGCAATGATCGGTGGTGCAAAGATCTCCGTCGGCTTCGCACGGCGTACTCAGCGGGGGGTCCGGCAGCGGGTCGCAAACACCGGTGGCCGGATTGCAGGATGTCCCGCCGTCGCATGTGCCCGTTGGTCCCGCGCAGCTTACTTCGCTGAGCAGCGCGCATGCACCCTGACCGTTGCAGTGGTCGATCGTGCAGGCGTTCCCGTCACGTTCGCATGGCGTGCTCAGCGGTTGATCGGCCAGCGGATCGCAAGCCCCGGTGTTGGGGTTGCAGGACGTTCCGCCGTCGCAGAACTCCGTCGGACCAGGGCAGTTTACGCTGTCGTAGGTCGCGCAGGCGCCGGTTCCGTTGCAGTGATCGGTGGTGCAAAGATTGCCATCCGCTTCGCAGGGGGTGCTGAGGGGCGGGTCGGGAAGCGGGTCGCAACCGCCGGTGTTCGGGTTACAGGTGGTTCCGGCATCGCAGGGACCGGTCGGCCCGGAACAGGTGATGGTGTTGTAGGTGACGCACGCGCCGGCTCCGTTGCAATGATCCGTGGTGCAGAGGTTTCCGTCGGCCTCGCACGTCGTGCTCAGCGGAGCGTCCGGCTGGGCCACGCACTGTCCGGTGCCCGGATTGCAAAGCTCTCCGCCCTCGCACGGGGGATTGGCCGCCTGGCAACTTACGTTGCTGGTCGTGACACAAGTGCCGCTGCCGTTGCAGAAGTCGATGGTGCACAGGTTTCCGTCGGCCTCGCAACTTGTGGTGCTTGGAAGCGGGGGATTCGAGCAGGAATCGCTGGTCTCATTGCAAACGCACCCTGTGCAGGGGTTCCCATCGTCGCACTTGCCGCCGGACGAGCAGGCGTCAGAGGGGCAGAACGGAACGCGAACGTCGGCGCCCTTGAGCTGGTTGTCCTGTGATCCAAGGGAGTCTCCGTCCAACTTACTCAACTTGAAGTGATACGGACCGCCGCTGATGGCAGACGCACCTCGTCCGGTCCCGTATCCAATGCCGGCACCGGAGGCGCCATCAGCGCCCACCGCAATGTGCCCGGCCACCTCGAAGAGGATTTCGGTTGCGTTGGAGGTCCAACGGACCGTGTATTGGGCGTCCTTGTCCGTGCCGGAGGAATAGCCGTCGAACGTCATGGACACGCCGGTCAGCGCACTCGCAGAAGACGGCGCGCACAACCGGAACGTCCGGTTCCCCAGGCTTGTCTCATAAGCCGTCACGCTTGCGCCGACGTTATCGCCAAGCAGCAGACCCATGTTGTCGGGTAGGTTGGCGGTCACGCAGTTGCTGCTGGTGGACAAGGCCGTGCAACTCGCCGTCGTCGCCGGCGGACCGATGGCCGGCCCGCATTCGTCCACGAACAAATCCGCCAACAAACCGGGCGGAGGAGGCTCCAGCAGATTCGCAGCCGTCTGGGCCTGCGCCCAGGAGGTCAAATAGTCGTAGGCGTGCGTCGACGATCCCTTGTTGGCCTGATGGCTCAAGGTCAACGTATGCTGATTGCCAGTGGTAGACTCAATGTTGTTGAAGATCCCACGTTGCGGCGTCGACATTCCCTCCAAGTACACGGAGTTGCTCTGTTGCAGGATCGAATTGATCCAGTTGATGTCGCCGAGGACCGGATCCTGGTTGGCCGGTTGGCGGAAGTCCGTTCCGATCGAGGCTGTCAGATAGTAGGACTGACATTCTTGGGCATGCGACCGCCCGGCGCCCCAGGCCACCGCCACCATTGCGACGACGCGCAACGGATGCCAAACACTCCTCAACGTGCGCCGCGACGACTCCGCGCCAACTTGGCGTTCACTTGACATGACCCAGCTCCTCCACCATCCCCGATGCCCGCCGCGGCCGGCCACGCGTTAACGTATGCCGCTCCGCGCGAGCCCGCGCCTTAACCCCGATCGCTCCCGAGACCCAATTGAACCGCCGCGGAATTCGCACCTGCAATGCCGCAGCCGTCTCGACACCCAATGGTGATGACTGGGGAACGCTGAAGATCGATGAGGCGATCGGCGCATCCCGCGCGCACCACCTCCGTCACATGTGCAATGGTTCTTTCAACAGAACCTCGCCTCTGCATGCACCCTCCGACGCCTGCAAAGTTACATGACGATGACTTCTTCCCGATTCTCCAGTCGACACCGGCCAACAAGGGCGTCGAACCCACGCCTTCGGGAGCGACATGACCTGCACAGTCAGCCTCCTACCTTAACACCCGAAAGCTGAGAACCAAGATACCTGAGAGGAGTCCCCTAAGTCAATCGAAAAACAGCACGACCGATATTTTGTTTCGTGACGCCGACAACCAATCTCGTCCGGTGTCCGACTCCACCCGGAGGACGATAAAGTACCACCTGAATCGACTGGCTGGATTTGTGCTTCGCCAGGAAAGCACTCACTCCGGCGGTGGCCGCCATCGTGCCACGGGCTCGATCGAAACGGCAGCGTCTAGGCGCTGCCGCACCGGGTCGGGATTTCGGCTTAAGGGGGCGCGTCCGCCCAGCGGGAGGAAAAGCCCCCTCTTCCACGACCGAGTTGGAATCGGACGCGGCGATCCGCCGTTCGGTCGCAGAGGTCGAACCGCACGCAGGGCAAGTCCGGACCGTGGTGGGCGTCGCACCTACTTACGGTAGGTAGGCAACCTGGCGCCAACCATGTGACGATAAAACGATCGTCGTTCAGCCATGGCGACCCGATCGGGGAGTTCGTCCTTGACTTGTGATTTCGCAATCGCTAGAAGCACGCATACACGGCGCGGACGCTGCGGCGGGGACCGGTTCCTTGCCGGAAACTCGTACGATACGGCTGGAAGGCGCCGAGGTTCGAGGCAGCAAAGTTGGACCCGGCAAGGAGCAACGCAGGCGGGGTGCCACCGCAAACCTATCCGGCGAATCTTGCGGACTCCTGGTTTCTCTCCAAACGGTTGTTCCCGCGTTTCGACCCGACATGACCCATCGCTAGGCCATTCTCCCCACGCCTGAAAGCAAGAACATGACAGAACGCAGCGAACTCAATCCGTTGCCGACGGCCTCATCAAATGCGCCATCGGCTGATCCATCGCCCACCCCGTACCCAGCCGGCCATTCCAGCGGTTCGCCGCCGGGCCAGCCGCATCGCAATCTGGACGCCGGGACGAGCATGTCGGAAATCGACCGCGAGGTCGCCGCAGCGATGGAGGGGATGGCGGCATCGGACTTGGCCGAGCTTCGCGGCGACGTGCCCGCGGCGGGCGAGGACGCGGACGTCGCGCCAGGGACGGAACTCATCGGCACCGTGGCCAGCGTGTCCGACGACGACATCCTGCTGGAGTTCGGTGCCAAGACCCAAGGCGTCCTTCCTCGAACTCAGTTCGGGAAGAAGGAGCAGGTGGAAGTTGGTCGCCGAGTCGACGTCGTCGTCGAGCGGATCGATCCCACCTCGGGATTGCTGATCCTCAGCCGCAAAGGGGCGGCGCAGCGCGCGACGTGGGCAAACTTGCAAGTCGGCATGCTCTGCGAAGGCCGGGTCACCGGAGTCATCAAGGGCGGACTTGAGGTGGACCTCCGGGGCATCCGTGCGTTCATGCCCAACTCCCAGGTCGACGTGGTGCAGATGAAGGATATCTCTCTGTTGCTCAATCAACACGTGAAGTGCGAAGTTCTGGAGGTGGACCGGCGGCACAAGAACGTACTGATCAGCCGGAGGAAGGTGCAGGAGCGGGAAGCCAAGGAGGCACGCGAGCGCATCAAAGACGAGATCGAACCCGGTCAGGTGCATAAAGGCGTCGTCAAGACGATCACCGACTTTGGGGCCTTCGTGGACATCGGCGGGATCGACGGTCTGCTGCACGTCCGTGACCTGAGCTGGGGAATGGTGCAGAAGGTTTCCGACATTGTCAGCCCCGGACAGCAAGTCGAGGTCACGATCCTGAAGTTCGACAAGGAGAAGGGCCGGCTCTCGCTGGGGTTGAAGCAGTGTCAACCGAATCCCTGGGTGACGGTTCCGCACCGCTACCCCACGGGGACGTCGCTGAAAGCGCGCATCGTTCGTATTCAGAACTTCGGGGCGTTTGCGGAACTGGAACCCGGCGTCGAAGGACTGATCCCCGTCAGCGAGATGAGTTGGGAACGCATTCGAACGCCCAACGACCAGGTCAAGGTCGGCGATATGGTCGATTGCGTGGTAATCCGCGTCGAGCTGGAGAAGCAACGACTCGCCCTTTCCATGAAGCAGGCGCAAGCCGATCCGTGGGAGGGCGTGCTGGATAGTTTCACCGCACAGTCACTGGTGAAGGGGAAGGTGACGCGGTTGGCGGATTTCGGCGCATTCGTCGAACTCGCCCCGGGCATTGAGGGCCTGATCCATATTTCTGAAATGGCGGATCGGCGGGTGAAATCCGCTGGTGAAGTCGTTCAGGTCGGACAAGAAGTGGAAACGCGCGTGCTGGGCGTCGATCGTGAGAACCGGCGGATTTCACTGTCCATCAAACAGGTCGCGGCTCCCACCGGCGCACACGCCGAGGGCGCGGTCCATGCGGGCCATGCGGGCCACGAAGGCGCCAAACCCGAAAAGAAGAAACGCAAGAAACCTCTACGCGGCGGTCTTTCCAGCCATTTCGAGTGGTAGCCGACCGGTGGAAAACCTCTCCAAGGGTATGCGGCCCGGCTCCTGCCGGAGAACATACGGGGTGGAAACCCATGACACTTTCACGAGGGACCATCCTGTTTACGGCGCTGCTAGGTGCGCAGGCATTCGCAGTTCCACCAACCGCGGAGAAAGCATTCCGGCGCTTTCAGGCTGAAGTTCCCCAGGGGGCGGAGACGCCTGTCAGGCTTTTTGAAGAAATGCGTTCCTGGCCGCTGGAGCTAGTTCTCGAGGCGTCCAGAATTGCCTGTGCCGACGGCGTCGCAAATCCACACGCCACGAACGACATGGAGCGGCAGGCCTCAGCCGGATCTCGCGTCTTTCTCCTCTTGGATTACTACGCCGAGGCTATCGCCGAGCTGCCGGACGCAAGCGAGCGGATGGGCCGCCTTTGCACGAGCGTTTTCGCGATGGCATTCGATCGCAGCGAATCAATCTTCATGCGCCGGGCGATTCTGGATATGGCGAGGTACCACCCTAATACGCGCCTCTCGGCTGCGATGACAGAGTACTCCGTAAAGCGCGCGGATGAGGTTGAGGCGAAGATTTCATTGATCGCCGGCTCGGATTCTGAGCCCGCCGACCTACGCCGAGATGCGGTACATACTCTTCACATGGCAATCGATTACCGCCTCAGGACCACGCTATTGGCTGATGCTGTTGTCCGCGCGGGGTTGGAGGAACGTCGTATGCGCGGGGATACAAAGGCCGGGCCGATTGAACTTCCTCCGGGTGGAATCGAGGCGTTAGAACCGAAGACCCGTAGCGCGTATTCGGCAATTGACGCAGCCGCGCGCCGGCATAGCGAGGTGTTCGCGGCGGTGCTTGGGAACCCGGCCACACCAACGCTGGTTCGGGAGGAGATCGGACGAGTTCTCGACTCCTGGAAGGGACTTGCCCTGTCGTCCGAAACGCTCGCGTTGATCGCCGAGGTCTGGACTGCGGTCGGGGTGCCTTGACAAACCTGCGGCTACCCGGGACGGCGACGACTACCTTCGCGGTGACTCCTGCCACGCCCTGTCTGGGCGACACGATCACGTTCACCCTCGGCGGCGTGGTGGACAGCGGAGGGAGGAAGCTCGCGAATTGCCAGGAGGTGACGATCGGACCGGGGACCTTGTCGTACACCTGGGTCATCACCAAGCCCGACGGCTCGAGCATCAACGGGAGCGGATCGGTAGCCACCGTGGTCGCCGACCTGCCAGGGACGCATACCTGCTATTTCTATGTCTCCAGCGATCGCGTCTGCGCCCCGCCGAGTTTGACCATCGGGCCGGCGACGGCGCTGGCCATTCGCGCGGAGATGAATTCCATTACCACCGGAGTATCCCCGGTTCCGGCCAACCCTGCCATCGTTGCCCCGATGACTCCCCTGCTGCTTGACGACGGGACGCTCTGGTGGGCTGGGTGGACGTGTCGGCTCTTCGAGTGTGGTGACGCGTTTTCAAGCGCAGAACCTTTGTCGGCCCGTGGGCTCGAAAGGAGGCAATCCATGAGCATCGTTGTTATTCCCTTGTTCCTTTTGCCCTGGAACGCGATGATTGGAGGACCGGCGACCGTTGATGAGGCGTGGAATCGCTGCAAGGCGCTCATGCCGCAGGGACCGTCCGACAACCCCGAGGAGCTTTTCAAGGAATTACGCGGGTGGTCGCTCGATCTGGTCGTCGCAACCGCGAGATACGCTTGCCAGGAACGCGCAAAGAATCCTCACGCGGGCAACGATGCCGAGCGATATGCGTCAGCGGCGTCCGGACTGTTTACCGTACTATCCTTCTATGCGGAGGCGATCGATGAGTTGCCTGGCGGTCTGGAACGAGGCGATCGGTTAGCGACTGTGGTTTTCGATCTGATGGATAATCGCGACGAGGGAGTCTACTTCCGGCGCGCGCTAATCGAATGCGCACAATACGATCCTGATACGCGAATCCAGGTATTTCTTACGGACTATGCCGTGTCGCACGCCACGGATGTCGAAGGTATGATGTCAAAGATCGCAGCAGATTCCACAGAGACGACGGACCTCCGTCGGAGTGCCGTGACGACGCTAACCCTTGCGATTGAGTTCCGGCTAACGGGAACGCTCCTTGCGGACCGTACAATTCGGGAGGAGAACGCCCTTCGGGCCAGGGCAGGCGACAACCTCGCACGCCCGGCGCGGCTTCCTCTAGGGGGAGTAGATGCGCTCGAGGCAGATACCCGCAAGGACTACTTGGCCATCGACGCGGCGGCTCGTCGACATGTGGCGTCATTCGCGACCGTGCTCAGGCAGCCGGACCTGCCGGCTGTCGTTCGTCAGGAAATCGTCCGCGTCTTGGATTCGTGGACGAAACTCGCCCTGTCTCCGGAGACGGTCGCGGTCATCCATGACGCGCAAACTATCGCCACCGCCGCGCCAAAAGAATAGCACGCAGTTATGCATCAACGGGGGGCCATACGGGACATTCTACTTTGTTATTGACGAATTGAGGGGGAGTTGAGGCGGGGTTTCGTGATGTCGGAAACGGTCGGAGCGGCGGTGGGTGGGGTTTGTTATCACGTCATTAACCGCGGCAACGTCTGAGCGAGCGTCCTCTCGACAGCGCGTTGAATTGTTGTGACCCGACCAGCCCGTGTTTCGGCAATCCAGGCCCGGGTCGATTCGAGAGTGAAACGGCGACGTGGCCGGCGACTCAACGCCCTGGGCGCTTCTTTCGCTGCTTGCCACCCGATCGCCCGTTCCGCTTGACGGGTTCGATACCGACGACGTGAAGCAGGTCGTATTCGTTGAAAGTATCGGGGATCTCGTCGCGTCCGGAGGAAACCCCGACATAGACGGTGGTTCTCGTCAGGGCGGCGAAGTCGGGATGGCGGATGACCCAGGACTCGCCGTTGGTGAGCTGGATGCGAAACGGTTCGAACGGCGACTTGTGCAGTGCCTTATACAGTTCCGGATGCCGGATTGCGCACCTCCTCGACGACGTCGGATTGTAGCCCTCGCGCCTCGTTGCGGCAACCATTCCCGGCGGGTCGATTCAGGTCGCGTTTCAGCGTATAACGTTCCCGTGCCCAAACGAACGGACATCCACAACATCCTCATCATCGGCTCGGGTCCGATCGTCATCGGTCAAGGGGCGGAGTTTGATTATTCCGGCACGCAGGGGTGCAAGGCCCTTCGTGAGGAGGGCTACAGCGTGGTGCTCGTCAACTCCAACCCCGCGACGATCATGACCGACCCCGAAATGGCCGACCGCACCTACGTCGAGCCGATTACGCCGGAGTTCATCGAGAAGATCCTCATCCGCGAGCGCCGCGACGGCCGCCCGGTGCACGCGCTGCTCCCCACGCTGGGCGGACAGACGGGTCTGAACTGCGCCATGGAGTGCCACGAATGTGGCATCCTGGAGAAGTACGGCGTGAGGATGATCGGTGCGACCCCCGAGGCGATCCACAAGGCCGAAGACCGGACGGCCTTCAAGGAGACAATGCTCGGCATCGGCCTGGACGTGCCCCGGTCGGGCATCGCGCACACGTGGGACGAGGCGAAAGCGGTCCTGGAGCGCATCCAGCTCCCCTGCTGCATCCGCCCGGGCTACACCCTGGGCGGCGAAGGCGGCGGGTTCTGCCGCACGATGGAGGAGTTCGAAACCATCGCCCGGCGCGGACTGGCGGCCTCCCGCGTCAGCGAAATCCTTATCGAGGAGAGTCTTTACGGTTGGAAAGAGTTTGAGCTGGAAGTGATGCGTGACCGGGCTGACAACGTGGTCATCATCTGCTCGATCGAAAACCTCGACCCGATGGGCGTGCACACCGGCGACTCCATCACCGTCGCTCCAATCCAAACACTGACCGACAAGGAATACCAGAAGATGCGCGACAGCGCCGTGGCCATCATGCGGGCCATCGGCGTGGACACCGGCGGGTGCAACGTCCAGTTCGCCGTCGAGCCGGCCACGGGTCGGCAGTGCGTTGTCGAGATGAACCCGCGGGTATCGCGCTCCTCGGCCCTGGCCAGCAAGGCTACGGGCTATCCAATCGCCCGGATCGCCGCGAAGCTTGCGGTCGGATACACGCTCGACGAGCTGCCCAACGACATCACCAGGACGACGCCGGCCAGCTTCGAGCCGACGATCGACTACGTCGTGGTGAAGATCCCTCGCTGGACCTTCGAGAAGTTCCCCGACTGCGACGAGACGCTGACCACGCAGATGAAATCGGTGGGCGAGGCGATGGCCATCGGGCGGACCTTCAAGGAGGCCTTCCAGAAGTGCATCCGCTCGATGGAGATCCAACGCTACGGTTTCGGCCTGGACGCCAACGACGCCTGGTTGAAAGCGCATGGCGACGGGTGTGCGGAGGGCCCCCACCGCCAGGACTCTGCGAATCGGCAATCGGCAATCGACAATCGACAATCCAACGTGCAGGCGTTGGATTCGGCTGCGAATATCCCGCTTGGCGGCGCCACGGCCACCGAGGCGCCCCCGGACACCGAAGAGGAGCACGCCCAATCCTGGCCCATCCCGCGCGACGTGCTTCGGGACAAGCTGGGCCGCCCATGCCAGGGCCGCCCGTATTACATTCGCTACGCGTTTAAGATGGGCTGGTCGGTCGAGCAAGTCCACGAACTGACGCGCATCGACCCTTGGTTTCTCGAACAAATGCGCGAGCTTGTCGATCAGGAAGATGAACTCCTGCGAGCCGCGGGCGTTATCCCGCGTGCGAATGCCGGCGTCGATCGCCCTTCTCCGCGCGACCCGGTCGCGCTCGAGAGTCATTCCGATCCGCTGCGTCGCGCCAAGCAACACGCCTACAGCAACGTTCAACTCGCGTCGGCGATGGGGAAGGACGTGGCTGAGGTCGTCGATTCCCTGCGACGCGACGACGTGCGCGCGTCGTACCGGCTCGTGGACACCTGTGCGGCCGAGTTCGAGGCGCAAACGCCGTATTACTACTCCACGCACGAAACGCCGGTTTGGACGCTCGCTGAAGCCGCAGGGGAAGTCGAAACCGACGGCGCGGTCGAGAAGCCGCGGTTTGATCAGAAGCCGCAGTTTGATCAGAGCCGCGACCGTAAGGGAGCGGTTGTTCATCGATCCTCCGGGACAATCGAGGGATCGCTTCCTGCCCGTTGCGGCTCGGATCAGGCTCTTCAAACGCCCTCTGGAACGTTGACGGTTGCGTCGAGCCCGCGCGGGCTGAAGCCCGCGGATCAGGATGAGATTCGCGTCAGCGACAAGCCGAAAATCGTGATTCTCGGCGGCGGACCCAACCGCATCGGCCAGGGAATCGAGTTCGACTATTGCTGCTGCCACGCGTCGTTCGCCTCGCGGAAGGCCGGGTTCGAGTCGGTCATGGTGAACTCCAATCCCGAAACCGTCAGCACCGACTTCGACACCTCCGATCTGCTGTTCTTCGAACCGCTCACCCACGAGGACGTGCTCAACGTCGTCGAACGCCTCAACGGGCAGCCACTCAACAAGGGGGACATGGGGACGAAGCCACGGGGCGACAAACGGGGTGCCGCGTCCGCCGGCTCGGTCGTTCCATCGTCCATTGACAATCGACAATCGGCCACTTCTTCGGGTCTGGTCCGCGGCGTCATCGTCCAGTTCGGCGGGCAAACGCCGCTGAACCTCGCCCAGGGACTGAAGGATTCCGGCGTGCCGATCCTTGGCACTCAACCGGAGATGATCCACCTGGCGGAGGACCGCGAGCAGTTCGCCAGGGTGTTGCGCGAGCTAAGCCTCTTGCAGCCGCCCAGCGGGATCGCCCGAAGCAGTAACGACGCACGCACCATCGCCCAGCGCATCGGCTACCCGGTGCTGGTTCGCCCCAGCTACGTCATGGGCGGTCGGGGAATGAAGGTTTGCAACAACCAGACGGACCTCGAAGAGTTTCTCAACCAGGCCTTTTCCGCGAGCGATCGTCTGGCGGCCGCGGACGACAACCCGATTCTCATCGACAAGTTCCTCGTCGACGCCATCGAGGTCGACGTCGACGCCGTTGCGGACTTCGGTCGCCCCGCCGACACTCCAGACGATCCCTCCCCCACCTGTATGGTCGCGGGGATCATGGAGCACATCGAGGAGGCGGGCATCCACAGCGGCGACAGCACCGCCGTTCTTCCGCCGTTCTCACTGGGTAGACTGGTCACGGAAGAACTGTTCCGCTCGACCAAGCGTCTCGCGCGGCGTCTGAAGGTTCACGGAGCGATGAATATTCAGTACGCCGTGCTCAACCGCACGGTGTACGTCCTGGAAGTCAACCCGCGGGCTTCGCGAACCCTGCCCTTTGTGGCCAAAGCCACAGGCATTCCCTGGGCTGAGGTCGCCACGCGGGTCATGCTCGGGGAATCGCTCACGACCATCCTCGACGAGCACGGTATCCATGAAACTCCCTGGCCCAGGCACACGTCTATCAAGGCCCCGGTCTTTCCCTTCCATAAGTTCCCTGGCGTGGACGTGATCCTGGGACCGGAAATGCGCAGCACGGGCGAAGTGATGGCCATCGCTGAGACCTTCGGGCAGGCGTTTGCCAAGGCTCAGATCGCCACCGGATTCCCGCTGCCAACCTCGGGCAACGCCCTGGTGAGCGTCAACGACCCGGACAAGCCGCGCATCGTCTCGATCGCCCGCGACCTCCACGACCTGGGGTTCACGATTTTTTCCACGACCGGCACGCGCACGGTGCTCGCGGAGGCGGGCATTCCCTCCACGCTGGTGTCAAAGTCGTCGGACTCCGGCGACGCGCCGTTCCTGAAGGACTTGATCGCCGAGGGCACGCTGCATCTGCTGATCAACACGCCGATCCGCACCGGGCCTGCGTGGGCCGAGGGGCGCTGGCGAGCCGCGGCCAACGCCCGCCGTGTGCCGCTGATCACCACGCTGGCCGGCGCCCGCGCCGCCGTGGCCGCCATCCGCGCACTTTCCAGGAACGACGACGGCGCCGAACCGCTGCCCCTCGACGTCAAACCGCTGCAAGCGTATTTCCATGTCGGATGAGTTGCCGCGTGGACCGCGCGTCGCGCCACTTCAACGCATGTCGTTGGACAGACACCGTAGGCCGAACTATCGTTCCGCACGGTTCTTGAGAGGTCGGTGGCGATCAGAGCGATGCCGGGGCGAATGGTCCAGCGTGTGGCGTACGGGGCATTTGTCATCGCCGTATTGGTGCTGCTGTTTTCGGCTGACGCACTGATCGCCGACTGGGCCGCCGGAACCGATGCCCGGCTTGTCGCTGCGATGGGCCCGCCGCCGACCGGAGTGCTCACCGATCTTCTGCGTCATGGCAGCGTGGTTCCGCTGGTCTTTCTCTGCCTGATCGTCGCCGGAGCGGCCGAACTGAATCGCCTACTGCGGGCCGCGGGGGCGAACCCGCACTCGGCTTTCGCATTGTTGGCGACAAGTGTCCTGTTCCTGTCACCGTGGCTGTCAGCCGGCGGAGTGCTGGGGTCGAGCGTCGAAGCGCGGGAAGGGTTGTTCTGGCCGCTGACGATCCTGGCGGCGAGCGGCCTGGGCGCGGGCGTGCTGCAGGTTCTTCGGCTCGATCCTCGCGGGGCGATTCGGGACAGCTCTGCCACGTTGCTCATCGTGTTTTACATGGGCTTCCTCGCCTCGTTTGGGCTGATGCTTCGTTCGGCGGTGGACGGTCCGGATCCGGCCGGCCCGTGGCTGCTCCTGATCAGCATCCTGATCATCAAGTGTTCCGACATCGGGGCGTACTTCGTGGGCAGCGCGCTGGGGCGGCACAAGCTTTGTCCGACCATCAGTCCGGCCAAGTCGGTCGAGGGAATGCTGGGCGGGCTGGCCGGCAGCGCCCTGGCATCGGTTTTTTTCGTTTCCCTCGTCGGCCTGGCATCGCGCCTGGGGGCTGGCGAGACAACCCTCGCGGCACTCGGGCGGATCGTAGGCTCATTCTCGCTGCCGGCGACGCCAGGCGGCATTGATCCCCTGGTTCGGGCTGCGGTTTTTGGAATTACGGTGTCTGTTTCAGCACAATTTGGAGATTTACTAGAGTCTTGCTTTAAGCGCGACGCGGGGATTAAAGACTCGGGTAGGTTCATTCCGCAGTACGGAGGTATACTGGACCTGCTCGACAGCCCGGTGTTTGCGTTGCCTGTAGCGTGGTGCCTGTTGACTGCGTTTTGGCCGAGGGCGTGAGGGCATCCACGGTTCGGGCGGGTTTCATGGACGAGACCATTGCACGCGCGGGTGGTCTGGAGGATCACAGACCCCCGGCGCACGGAACATCAAGGTTGGACATTACCATCCCGATCGAAGATCCCTCCCGTCGCGGCGAGCTTTACGGCACGGCGGATCGGAACTTGCGTCTGATCCGCGCTGCATTCGACGTTCGAATCACCGCTCGTGACAACCAGGTTCGAGTCAGCGGAGAGCGCGAGGGCGTGCAGAAAGCAGCCCGCGTGGTCGAGGAGCTTCAGCATGCGCTGCGCGAGCGTCGTTCGCTCAGCGACGAGCTGGTCCATGACACGATCGACCGGGCGGACGAGGACGGCACGGCGCATCGCGAAGCGGCGCACGAGCGACCGCTGCTTTCGGGAACGACGATCGCTCCGCGGACGGAAGGGCAGCGTCTTTACGTCGAGGCGATCCTTACGCGCGACCTGACCTTCTGCCTGGGACCGGCGGGGACGGGGAAGACTTACCTGGCGGTGGCGGTGTCGCTGTCGCTGCTCAAGCAGGGTCGAATCAAGCGGATCGTGCTGGCGAGGCCGGCCGTCGAGGCGGGCGAGAAACTGGGGTTCCTTCCGGGTGACTTGCAGGCGAAAGTGAACCCCTACCTTCGGCCGCTGTTCGACGCCATGCACGACATGCTGCCGTACGACCAGATTCGGCGGTTTCTGCAGAACGACGTGATCGAAGTGATTCCCTTGGCGTTCATGCGCGGACGGACGCTCAACGGGGCGTTGATCATTCTGGACGAGGCCCAGAACGCGACCGTATCGCAGATGTTGATGTTCCTCACGCGCCTGGGTCATCACAGCAAGATGATCGTGACCGGAGACGACAGCCAGAGTGACCTGGAGGGCAGTACGCCGAGCGGGTTTATCGACGCGGTGCGACGGCTGGAAGCGGTTCCGGGCGTGGGCACAGTGCGGCTTACTCGTGAGGACATCGTGCGGCACCCCTTGGTGCAGCACATCGTGGATGCGTACGGTCGGACGAACGGGACCACGCGGACATAGGTCATCCGTCGCCGGATTCGACGGGGCCATGCGGCAGAACGCCGTCGCCGCGATGGTGCGGAAGGACGGCCAACGGATAGGACATGATGCTGGGTCGATGGTTCTTCGGGAAGTCCAGGCAACGAGCCTCTCGCGGCTTGCGAGGGCGTCGCGCTTCGGGCTCGCCTTCACGGGTGCTGGCGCGAATCGTCTCCAGGCCGTCGGTGTTTGGGGCGACGCTGGTTGCGGGCTTCGTGGCCATGGCCCTGATGGGCGAGCGGCGCTTCGACTACACCGTCGGGCAGCGAATCGACCAGCCCATCTACGCCAAGGTGACGTTCTCAGTACCCGATCCGCAAAAGACGGAGGCGGAACGGACGGCCGCGCGGGCCAAGACACCAAGCTACTACATGCTCAATCCGCCGGCCCTGACCTATGACCGGGTTCGCGCGGACCTGATGCGAATCTATCAGACGGCCGTGGACGCGAAGGACTTCGAGTCCTTCGGGGCGGCGCAGAGGGAACGGGGTTGGCCCATCGAACGGTCCGCTTACGATCGACTTCGTTCGCTGGTGGACCTCCCCAACGACGCCGGGCGGACCCAGTTTCAGCAGTGGGTGGATGAACTTCCGCTGGAGGAGCAGTACGTCGTCCGCAACCTGTCACGCGAGCCGCGCGATCCTTCGTGTCTCGTGGATTTCATCCACATTGAGATGCCCGGTCCGGATGGGCAGACGATCGTCAAGCAGGCCCCGCACTCCGAACTTGTCCCGCAGGGCAATGAGAAGGCGCTTCGCGGCGCCGCCGTTGACCTGGCGAGGCGTTTTCCGGCGTACGAGATCAAGTCCATCGTCGAGGCCGTGGTGTTGACCACGTTTCGCGAGCAACCGACGATCGTGTTCAACGCCCAGCGTACGGTGGAGGCGATGCGTGCGTCGGGGGCGGCCACGCCCGAGGCCATGGTGCAACTCGAGGGCGGCGAGCCGTTCATCAAACCCGGGACGATCGATTCGGACGAATATCGTCTATTGCTCGCCCATGAGGCGGCCTACGCGGGGTTTTTGTCGAAAGAAACGCCCGAGGCCCTCCAACTTCGGCGGGAGCGAGACCTGGTGCAGGGCGGACGCGTGGTGCTGGTCGCGTTGCTGGCGATCGCCCTGGCGGCGTATACGGGGATGTTTCACCCGGATGCTTTTCAATCGCGGCGGCGTACCTTGGTGTTCGCGTCGCTGATGTTGGCCGCGGGCGCCGCGGTCCGACTGCTGGAGACGCGTTGGCCGCAATACCCCGGGCTGCACGTTCTTCCCTGCGTGTTCGCCGCCTCGGTGCTTGCGGTGGTCAGTCCTCGACGTTCCGCCATCGGCTCCGGGTGCATTCTGGTCACGCTGATCGCTGTGGTCATAGGAGCGAAATTGACGCACGGGCTGACCCTGTTCGCCTGCGTGGTGACCTGTGTGTACCAGCTCGACGAGATTCGATCGCGGACCAAGCTTCCACGGGTTGGTTTTGTAACCGCTGGGGCGGTGATGATCGTCGCCGCCGCGGGTACGCTGCTGGAAGCGCAACTCCCGAGGCAGGCGGCGGAACGCGCGGCGTTCGCCGGCGCCTGCGCGTTGATGTCCGCGTTTTGCGTGGCCGCGTTGCTCCCCTTCGTCGAACGAATATTCGGAACGGCGACCTCGTTGACGTTGCTGGAGTGGCGTGACCCGACGCGGCCGCTGTTGCAGCGCCTGGCGCAGGAAGCGCCGGGGACGTACACCCATAGCCTGGCGCTGGGGACGTTGGCGGAGGCGGCCTGCGCCCGGATCGGGGCGAACGGTCTGCTGGCTCAGGTGGGAGCGTTGTACCACGACGTGGGGAAGCTGCACCGTCCGGCCTATTTTACGGAGAACCAGGAGGGGCGCATCAGCCGACACGAAAATCTCGCCCCGACGATGAGCCTGCTGATCATTCTTGGACACGTCCGCGACGGGCTGGAGCTGGCCCAGGAGTACAAGCTGCCGAAGATTCTCCACCAGTTTGTCGCCGAGCACCACGGCACCACGGTGGTTCGATATTTTCACCGGATGGCCGCCGAGAAGCACGAAGTCGGCAACAAGGGCCGGCACGATCGAGAGGTACTGGAGTCGGACTTCCGGTATCCCGGACCCAAACCACGATCGCGCGAAGCGGCCATCGTGATGATTTGCGACGGCGTGGAGGGGGCCGTGCGGGCGCTGGCCGATCCGACCGTCGGGCGCATCGAGAGCACCGTGCAGCACATCATTGCCGATCGGCTCGCCGACGGGCAGTTCGACGAGTGCGACATCACCCTGCGGGAGATTCACCAGGTCGAGGAATCCCTGGTCAAAACCCTGTGCGGTCTGTATCACGGTCGGGTGGCCTATCCGAAGCCCCGGTTGCGGGCGGAGCCTGCCGCGGCGCGGAGGATCAGCGTGTAGCGGCGCATTGCGCCGCGTACGTCCGCACGATGGACCACCCGGTGTCCTTTCAGATCGTCATCGCCTCCCAGGCGGATGGAATCCGGGTGCGCCGAAAGCAGCTCCTGGAGGCCGTCGCGGCCGTGCTTCGCCGCCATCGACGACGACGGGCCTCGGTGGGCATCAGCCTGGTCGACGATCGCACGATGGCGAGATTGAACTGGAACTGCCTGGGTCATCGCGGGTCGACGGACGTACTGACCTTCGATTATCGCGATAAGGGTGAAACCGGCATCGACGGAGAGATCGTCGCCTCGGTGGATACCGCCCGGCGGGAGGCGCTGGCTCGAGGG
>JBBTCJ010000067.1:23851-25874 GCA_038043285.1 Planctomycetota bacterium
AGGGCACGGCCTCTCGGCGGAGTTGACGCTGTACGTGGTCCACGGAATGCTGCACCTGCTGGGTTATGACGACGCGTCGGCGCCGGCCGCGGCGCGCATGCACCGGATGGAGGACTCGATTCTGAAGGCCGTCGGCGTGGGACCGGTGTACGCCCGCGGCGCGAAGGCGTCGCCGCGGAGGACGCGGAAGGAGTGCGCGGGTGGGTAGTAGTGTCGCATGGATGGCACTGGCTTCGCTGGCGGCGTTGACGCTGTATTCGACGCTGAGCCTGGCGCTGCGCTCGCCGTCGCGGGCGAAGATCGCCGAGGCGTTTGAGCGGATCGGGCGGGCCGACCGGTTCAACCGCTTCGCGACCCTGGAATCGCACTTCCTCCTGGCGACCGCGATCGTGCGATCCGGTGCGGTTCTCCTGTTGCTGATCGCGGTGCTGTATGCGGGAGAGGCGCGGGCCGACGAGGTTACGTTGGGGCACACGGCGGCCACCTGCGCCGTCGCCTGGGTGGCGTTGTTGATCTTCGGCGTGGGCATTCCCCACGCCTGGGAGAAGTACGCGGGCGATTGGCTGATCGTCCGTTGCTGGGTGGTGCTGGAAGTGACCCGGTGGGTGTGCCGGCCGCTGATCGTAGTCATGGAAGTGTTCGATCCCCTGGTGCGGCGGCTCGCCGGCGTCCCCGCGCCGGACGCGCAAAGCGTCGCTGACGAGATGGAACAGGAAATTCTCACCGTGGTCAGCGAAGGCGAGCTGCACGGGGCCGTCGACGAGGAAGAAAAGGAGATGATCGAGTCGGTCATCGAGCTGGGCGACATGCGCGTCTCGGAGATCATGACGCCGCGCACGGAGATCGTCGCCTTGCCCGCGGACGCCGATTTTCAGACCGTTCTGACGACCATCCGCGACGAGGGGCACTCGCGGATCCCAGTCTTCGAAGAAAACGTCGACACCGTTCTCGGCGTGCTTTACGCCAAGGATCTGCTGGGGCGCGACGCGGCCACGCCGCTGGACCTCCGCACCGTGCTGCGTAAACCGCTCTTCGTGCCCGAATCGAAGAGGGTTCCCGATCTTCTGGCCGAATTGAAGCGTCAGAAGGTGCACATCGCCATCGTCCTGGACGAGTACGGCGGGACCGCCGGCCTGGTGACCCTCGAGGACATCATTGAGGAATTGGTCGGCGATTTGGCCGACGAATACGAAACCCCTGAGCCGGCGGAGTACAAGAAAGTCGACGACCACACCTACGAGATCGACGCTCGGATGCGGATCGACGACCTCGGCGATCAACTGGACATTGAGCTGCCCGACAACGAGGACTACGAAACCCTCGGCGGATTCGTCTTCAGCACCCTCGGAAAGATCCCCAAGGTCGGCGAGACCTGCCGCCACGGAAACGTGGCCATCAAGGTCATCGGCGCCGAACCGCGACGCGTCACTCGGCTGCTGTTGAAAATCACGCCCGGCGCGAACCGATCGGATGGGGAGGGGTGATCTCGCCCCGCGCTCGCCATCGCTTCACGACGGATGGGCCACCCGGCCTATTAAGCATCACCGTAAGATGGCTTCGTTTCGCGTTTTTTCTTGCAGGCGGCACCCTGTGTCCCACGTTCAAGGCGAGGGCGGTAAGCAGCCGTACCTAACAGTATCCTAACGCGAGGAAGGACGGAGTCAAGGGGGGGCTTCTTGGGGGCGGCTTCTATCCGGATGGTCATGGCAGGTGCGAGCACCTACCGGGCTGGGACGGAAGCCGGGCGATTGTCATCTATCGAATTGAACCGGCCACTTTATGGCGCTACCGTTTTTCGCCCCAACGCCCCTCCAACCCGTGCCAGAGGGGCTTGGGGCGGAAAACGCACCTCCGGTTGAACCCCTTGCGCTGGTACACTCCAAGTGATAACTCGTGGCCGGTTTTGCGTGATAACTGACAGGCGATGAACTGGTGATGCGATCCGCCCACGATCATCGCCTCCCCCACCTCCAAAGGAGGTGGGCCACCCGGCCTGGATCGAGTACATGCGCCCGCGCTGCGT
>JBBTCJ010000067.1:25884-32977 GCA_038043285.1 Planctomycetota bacterium
CGTCGAACTCGCCCGCGTGCTCAAGAAAACCGGCAGCTTTTACTACCACTGCGACTGGCACGTAACGAAGCCGCCCAGTCCTTTGTGATCGATGGAATGCGATCCAACACTTCCGTCCCGAACAAGACCTCATCGACGTAGCCCATGTTCAGCATGTCGATGATCCGGCACAGATAGGAGCGTCCGCAGTCCCACCAGGTGTAGTAGGCGTCAACCATCAAGTAGTGCTTGCACTCGACGCGCTCGGCCGTCCGCAGTTCTTCAAGTTCCATCCCGTCGAGGAGCGTTTCGTACACGCCGTCCGCGACGCGGCTCCCGAACGTCGTTGTGTGGTAGTATTCCTTAATCTCCCAAACCGCGATGGGATTCACAGCAGCTGGGAAAGCGCCGTCTACGCGGCGGGCAAGGGTCCGGAGTGGCATTCCGCCCTGCGTGAAGGTCGTGAGTTTGCGCGGATCGTAGTCAAACTGCACTCCGCCGCAGTTGTCGTCAATCAGCCAGTTCACGATGTTTGTCAAATATGCTGGCTTCTTTTTCTTGCCCTTCTGCTTGTTCATCGTGACCGGGAGCTTGGGCTTGGTAGTTTTCTGCACGCGAGCAAAGGCTTCTGCGGCCTGCTTCGCGTCCATTAGCCGTGGCTCAACGAACGTATTCAGCACGTCCGCCCGATATGCGAAGTACGCGGTTAACGCCTCCCCCAGCGTTGTCGGCTTGCCGTTGGGATCAACGACATGCCCCGTGCCGAGGCCGATTTGACCAAGAGCTTTGACGATGGTCGGGAGGTCATGCACCTTGATCTGCTTGGTGTTCCTGTTCGTGTACCCCGAGTGCTGGCTGATGGAGCGGACGTTGGCCCAGAAGTGCTTGGGCTGGTTGAGGAACCGGGGATCGGGCTTCAACGGGATTGTCCCTCAAGTTGGCGGACAAACTCTGCGAGGGAGACACCCAGGATCGTGCAAAGCTGCCGCAGTTCCAGCACATCCAATCGACGTTCGCCGGATTCGTACTTGCTGACAAACGACTGCGGCTCACCCAGCTTCCGCGCCAGGTCAGCTTGGCGCAGGCCAGCGTCAAGGCGCATCTGTCGGAGGATCGACAGAAAACGCTTCTTCTCGGCCAGGTTGGCCTGGGTCGCCACGCCAAAACCTTAAGCCCATTTGACGCGAATCCCAAAATCGGATACGCTTCCGGGCATGACGCGACTTGCTCCCAAGCCACGGAAGGCAGACGATTTCACCATGCAGACGCTGCTGTTTGGTGAAGGCCGACGCGCAGAGGTTGCCCCGTTCACCAAGGGCCTCCTCAAGTGGATCGGCAACAAGCAGCGGATGGCACACGAGATCGTTTCCTACTTCCCGATCGACTTCGGCACCTATTTCGAGCCGTTCTTGGGCAGCGGGGCCGTGCTGGCTACGCTGCAGCCGCGCCGGGCGCTGGGCTCGGACACGTTCGCGCCCGTCATGGAAATCTGGCGAACACTCCATGACGACCCGGCGAAGCTCAAGAAGTGGTACGCCGACCGCTTCAAGCGGTTGATGGGCGGGGACAAGGTCACTGAGTACGAGCGGATCAAGGCGGCGTACAACCGCAAGCCCAACGGGGCCGATCTGTTGTTCCTGTGCCGGTCGTGCTACGCGGGCGTGGTGCGGTTCCGGCAGGCCGACAGATACATGTCTACGCCCTGCGGACCACACAAGCCCATCCCGCCCGAGTCCTTCGCTTCGCGGGTAGACGAGTGGTACCGCCGGACCAAAGGCGCGAAGTTCGAGCGTCTTGACTACCGCGAGTCGATGAGCCGGGCCGTTGAGGGCGATTTGGTATACTGCGATCCGCCGTACACCCACAGCCAAGCTATCCTTTACGGCGCGCAGCGGTTCCGCCTTTACCAGTTGTTCGGCGTCATCGCCGACTGCAAGGCCCACGGCGTATACGTCGCCCTGAGCATAGATGGCACGAAGCGTTCCGGCGACCATGTGTGCGACCTGCCCATCCCCGACGGCCTGTTCGAACGGGAAGTCTTGGTCAACTGCGGGCGCTCGATGCTGCGCCGCTTGCAGATGGGCGGCCAGACCCTTGAGGGCGAGGTCGTGGCGGATAGGTTGTTGCTCACCTTTTGATTCCACGTGATGGAGCGCACCTTGCCATCGATCAAAACACCAGACCAGCCAGAGGGGGACATTCTACTTTTTTGGGGATGTTCCGCGGACCCGAGCCCCAAACGGACGGCGATGTGGCCTGTCCACTCACCTCGGCCCACCGTTATTGGGGACATTCTACTTTTCCTCACAGCAGAAACATTCACCGCAAGTCATCCAGTCAAAGTTACGCGTGCAGGCGTTCACGGCTTCGGCTGGAACCGCCTGTCGATCATCGGACCGTTGGAGGGAAGTTCCGTCCGGTTCAAATCGATCACGCTGCCGTCGACGACCAGTTCAAGCTCAACTCGGGCGCGGAAAAGGAACCCGCGGTCGATGTAATCTCGGTCGGCGGGCACCCACTTCAGCCGTCCCTCTTCCTCGGGTGCCTGAACGTATTCGGGCAGCTCGCCATTGGCAGAAACGATTCCTGCGGGCCAGGGCGGCGAAGAACGCAGGGCCTTGCCCTCTTCCAAAAGTCGATCGATATCCTCGCGTTCGCCGGCTACTCCCGGGAACATAGCAATCCCATCGTACGCTGGGGCGAAGATGCGTACCGCGGGCCTGGCATTGCTGGTGAGGACGCGCTCAGGGAGATCGGGGAGAATCTCCGCCTTGAACAAACGCAACGGCGCACCGGGGCTTTTCACCATGAGCAGGATCGGCCAGAGCTTTTCAAACTTCTCTCGATCGTCGAAGACGATCTCGTAAATGTTTTCCTGGATCCCTGCCATCCACTCGATGGTTCGGCATGAGTTCTGCACTTGGTCCAAGGCCTTCGGCCAGTCGCCCGGCCAAGTGCACCCATCCTGAGTTCTCACCAGCGCGACGGACGCTTTGTCGTTGGTGACGATCATGAACCCCGCAAGAACGAGAATGACCGGGAGAACCCCTCTTGGATTCGTCCGGGGCCGCGGCTTCAGCAAACCCACAGGGCACCTTCCTTCTCTACCGCAAAATAGCGCGCAGAGCGCTACTGCTCCGACGCAGCCAAACAATCGAGTAGTACGCCCCACCGCTTGCGGTGGGGAACGGATGAAGAGCGGGAACTTTCAGTCCCCCAGCCTAAGGGCTGGGGCACCCAACCCGCAACTTTAGCGGCGATGGCGCAGTAGGCCTTGTGCCAAAGGACGGCTGTCCCAACGGTGATTCGTCCGCCTACGTTGAGCGCCCCAATCGGCCTTTTGAAACTCCGTCTGGTATCAGTTCTGTTCCCGGCCCGGCGGTTGGGGATCCGCCTTCTTTTCGGTGTCACCGCTTGTCACCGGGTCCGCCTTCGTCGGCGGCGGGGCGGCGGGCTTGTCGGCCGCGGGCGGCTCCGTCGGTTGGGGCTTGGGCGTCTCGGCGACCTGCGGGGGCTTGGGTGGCGGAGCGAACTCCGGCGTCTGGAGCCCCTTGCGCTTGGGAAGGCACTCCGAGAGCTGTGCCGAGGTCAACAACGCGCGGAGGCGATCCTCCATCTGCCCGACCAGTTCGTAGACGGGTTTGAGCAGTTCGCGCCGAGACTTGTCGATGGCGGACAGTTTGTCGTGATCTCGGGCCTTCTGGGCGGCCTGCTCGTCGGAATACAGCCGATCCAGCTCCCCCTTGTTGGAGTCGCGGAAATCGAGCACCTTGGCCTTGGACTCGTTGAGGATGGATCGCGCGGCGTCGATTTGACCGGGATCGAGGTTGCAATCGCGGATGAACCCCTCGACCAGCGTGTCCAGGACGTTGGCCTTGAAACTTTCCACGGCCGGCTGAGGCAGTCCCGCCGCGGGCTTTGAGGGCCGGCGCTGCCGACCGTCCTCCACCGGGGGCGGCGGAAAGATGCCGTCGGCGGAAGGCTTGCCTGCCGCCCACGTGTCGAGATTGCGGTTGACCTTCTCAAACTGCTGGAACATGTCGGCGAGGTCGCGGTCGTGCTGGGTTCGCTGGTCGTCCGACAAGTACTCCCGCCACTCGTCGTTGCCTTCCAGGATGGCTTTTTCGGCCAGTTCGGCGAGCGGGCGAGCGGCCTTGCCGATGCGGCGCACGTCTTCGGGACTCTCCGGCGGCTTGGCGCCGAGCTGCGATGCGAGCAAGTCGCGGATCACCGGCCAAACGTCGTTCTCGTGGTCCTTGAGGAATTGCGACACCCGCCGGCGCATGATTTCGTCGGTTTTTCTCTTCTGTTCGTCGTTGAGGTTGTAACGCCGCGCGAGATTCTCCACCGCCTGATCCATAATCAGTTCGATGGTCGCCGACGTATTCCCGGTCGCCGGATCAACCGTCTTCGGATCGCTTCCGGGTGCGGGCGGCGGCTGGGGAATCGGGCTGGGCTTCGTCGCGGCGGGTTTCGTGGCCGCAGGCTTCGCGGGCACCTTCGGTGCAGGGGATTTCGTCCGTGCCGCCTTGGGGGGCGCCGGTTGGGGCTTGTCCGATGAGGGAGGTTCCTGGCCGATAACAAGCGACGCGGAAAGGGCGACGCACGCGCAAGCACACCGCCACCGTGGAATGCGAACCTTCATGAGTGGTTGTCCTCGAGTCAAGGGTTTTCGGGCGCGCACCCGAGTCACGTACATTATAACCGGCCGGGCGCTGTCCGGGATGCAGCAGGGATCACATTACGCCGCGATGACGGACCGCTGGATCCCGCGACGCGAAACCTGTTCCCTAAGTCGTTGATCGCGTCGCCCTACCTACCTGGGCGTCGATTCTTCCGCAAGCCGATGATCTCGCGGGGGGTGAATTCGCTCATAGGAGCGCGGGGAGTTCTGGAGGGAAAACTTAGTGGTTTGGCAGGCATGATTCGAGGGGTAACCGGAGTCGTGCCCTTGCCCAGGGCGCTCCATTCATGGGGCGGGCGTCGGCGCGGCATGAATGCCGCAGCTCGGATCGACCAGTCAGATTCGGATGGACCCGTCAAATGAGGCATGTTGGATCACGAGTATTTAGTGCAGTGTTTCCGAATAATATCTAGTCGCACTTCATGTTGTCCGCTGTTGAAGGCTCTTATCCGAAGATTACGGTGAGCGATCTTCAGGCGATCGTGACAAAAGTCTCTCGTTTACGCTTGAGTTGGGAGAGGGACGTGAGGCTCCGAGGTGCTGGTCGTGCGTCGCGGACGGGGTGCAATGCACCCGTAGGATCGGTGGGGTTTTTCCTTGCATTATCGGTCTCGAACAGGTACAAAGGTACGCAGATCGAAGGCGGCGTATTGGAGGCTTTCGACGAAATGTTTGTCGGTCCGTTCGCTCGCGACAGATTCGGGTCGGAGGTTGCGGGCTCGTTGCGCGTCGGAGGAATGCGCAACGGCGCGGGAACGCGGCAGGGGTAAGCAAGTCGGAAGGTCTGCCCGCCAGAGGAAGACTGCGGTGCTCCGTTGGGTTTTGGGGGCAGGGGCAACGAGGCAGTTTGGTTAGGTCAAGGTTGGTGGAACGCGGGCAGCAACCGGGAGTGGGATCCTGGCGTAAAAGGTTGGGCTCGACCCTTGTGGAGGGTCGGGTTCCGGGTCGGGAAGTGGATGGCTTGCGGTAAACGAAAGGAAAAGGCAATGCAAAGAATCAAGCGGGTATGGGCGGTAGCGGTCGTTGGGTTGAGCGTCGTCGGTTTGTCGATCGCCTCGGCGGAGCCGCGTGGATCGTCGCGCGACGCCAAGGGATCGGGACTGACGCTGCACAAGGTGAGCGCGTCCAAGGCGGAGGGGTTCAACAAGATCACGGCCGCCGACGGCGGGAGTCTGTTCGTGTCGTCCAAGGCGACCTGGACCTCCGTCGACGTTGCGTCGGCGGTGACCGAGGGCGGGGCGTTGCAGCTCACGCTGTCGGGTCAGGCTTCCAAGAGAATGCAAACGGAGAAGGGCAAGATCGCGGTGTATGTCGGGGGCGAGCTGCTCGGCATCGGGTCGGTTGACGCCAATGGCCGGGTGGTGGTCAACGGGCTGTCGGCGGAGCAAGCCGAGCGTGCGACCACGGTGGTCAACGCTGTCACGCCGGTGAACATGGCCGGCCCGGTGATCAGCGTCGTCCCGGCCGGACGATCGGGCGACCGCTACATGGTCGACGTGTTCGTGCAAGGCGTTCCCGACATTCGAAGCTATCAGGTAACGATGATGGCCGGCGGTGGCGACAGCGGCACGCTGCAATTGGAGGACGTGCGGATTGACTCCGCCCGTCCCGAGTACGTGTTCGGATCGTCACAGACGGTCACGGCCAACAGCCCGATGACGGGCAAGCTGGCGGCGGTGTTGTACGACGGAACGGCGGCGGCGTTGAAGCCGGCGTACCTCGGAACGATGACGTTCCGGGCCAGCCCGGATGCCGCCGGAACGTTCCGCGTTAACGTGGAAGTCGGTCCCGATTCGATCGTGGCGACCGGCGACAACAAGGAGGTCGGCTACAGTGTGGGCGCTGACGCGCGGATCGTGGTGGGGCCAACCCGCACCGGACGCGACGACAAGTAGCCCGACGCGCGTTGCCAGGCCTCGCGGCCGCTCGGCACGGTTCTTTCAACGGCCGCCGCTGAGGTCTTATTGAGAGTTGCATTGGCGTCGCGTGCGCCGTTCCTCACCCGCGGGGGCGGTGCGCAAGACGACGCCCAGAGGTTCTGGTTGTGCAAAACCCCAGCCGTCCGGTGACCCCGGGCGGCTTTTTTTCTACGGTGGCAAAGGATGCTTGATGTTTTTTGATGGATTTGGCCAATCAATCGACGGGAGCCGTCAATAGATCGGGAAGGCCATGGATGGCCAAGATACAGATTGCCGCCCGAAGGTGTCGGCGTAGAAGAGGCTTCATCCCTGCATCAAACGCTGCCCGCATTGCCGCAAGACCATGTGGTCGGGTCCGTAACACTTCCGGCGGGATCTCTTGTGGCCCCGTAAGGGGCCGAGGAAGATAGCCACGGGTGGAGTCCGCCATCGGCGGACGGAACCCGTGGATAGCGTTCATTCAATCCAACCCGCCCCGGCGGGGCGGCGGAATGCCACATTTCCAGGTTTC
>JBBTCJ010000068.1:0-63884 GCA_038043285.1 Planctomycetota bacterium
TTCCGCCCGATCCACGCCGCGCCCCGACCGACGCCTCCATCCCCGCCGGTGGCGACGCGGGCAACCGTCGCTTCTATCGCCCCCTGCATCCGCCGAAAGAGCTGTCCCCCTGGAGCACGATGGCTGCGGGGATCCTGGCCGAAGACGCCGTGGTCCGCGGCCAATCCCAAAGGTCTTCCCACCGTGGACTTTCGCTCGGCATGGCCTTTCCAATTGTCCGAGCCTCAGGGTATTGGGCGACACTGGCGGTTTGTCCGCCATTGCCGGAGTTCGGACGATGCGTCGCAAGGCCCACCACGGTCCCCCCCAGGACGCCCGCGGCGGCGGGTTGAAAACCGCCCGGGTTCGGGTATGCTTCCCTCATCGGTCCTTGAGGACGGATCACACGCGCACGGAGGCGATGGTCATGGCACGAGGGAAGCGGGGCCCAGCGCTGTTTGAGTTGTTGGAAGGGGCTGATTTGCCGGAGGTCATCACCCCACGAACCCCCGGCCAACCCGAGCACCGCCGCGGGTTTTGGGCTCGCCTGGCCGAGTCGCGGCTCGGGGCCATGCCGCCTCAGGCGACTTGCCAGACGCAGGAGGATCCGGCGTTTGGAAGCGAACCAACGCCGGCCGGACCGTGGGTCGAACTCGATGCAGACACGTTGCGGGTCCGCCTCACGACGACCCGCGCCGCGATCGTCGTTTTCGCACTCGTGATGTGCTTCACAGCCGCGTTCGGGTTGGGACGGCGATGGGCCGCGGAGGACTCGTTCAAACGCGGCTTCGCCGCGGGTCGTGACGCGAAGCAGGATGAAGCCGCCGGAGAGATCGCGGAGGCCAAGCAGCAGCCGGCCGCCACCTACCTGGTCAGCGGGCTGGTGAACGCCGGCGAGCGTTCCGCGGGATCGACCGTCCAGCGCCCTGCGGCCAACGAGCCGTCGCGGCGAGTCGACGATCGTCCGGCAGCGCCGGCGGATCTCGGAAAGTGGGTGGAAGGCCACACCTATGTGGTCGCCCAGGAGTTCGCCGCCGACCGCGCCGCCGACGCCGGGAAGGCCCAGGAGTTCCTGAAGACCAACGGCGTGGAATGCGCCGTGATTCGTAGACCGGACGGCGGTGCAAGGTTGATCACCGCCCAGGGTTTCAATCGTAAGGATTCCGGGCAGCGCGACGCTGCCGATAAACTGCTGGAAAAAGTCCGCTCGATGGGCGCCAAGTTTTACGCGTCGGGCGGTGGATACAGGCTTGAAGGGTATTTTCGAACGCGAAAAAGCGACGGCTGGTAGAGGGAGCAATTTACGATGTCCACCGACAAGTCACTCAAATCACGATCCACGCTGGCAAGACACCGCAACGTGCTCTCTCGCGACGAGCGCATTGACGTCATGAAAGACGCCGGAACATGGGACGAAGGCCGCAGCCCGTTGGGCCTGCCGAAGATCGCCCACCGCAAGGTCGCCGTCGGCAAGAAGGAAAAGGCCGAGAAGGTCGCCGCCGAGGGTGCCGCAGCCGCCGTAGGCGCCGCCCCCGCTGAGGGGGCTGCCGCCAAGCCGGCCGCCGGGGCCAAACCCGCCGGTGGAAAAACGGCAAAGTAGCTTGGCGTTTACATTTCAGATAGTCCACGGTTAGGCCTTATGGGCTTCCCGGTCGGCAGGCGCGGCACGGTTTTCGTCCCGCCGCGGTCGCCAGTTCCAGCGTGGAGTAACTCACACGGCGGTCGGCGCTGATCCGCGCCACGTGCGGGCAGTTGCTCCGATGGACGATCGTTGAGCCGATGCTGCCGACGAAATCGCCCGATGCCGCGGATCCCGATGCGACATGGGGCGGTGCGGAAGCACCGGCCGGCGTCGGCTGCAACGATGGACTGCCCGCCTCCTTCCACGCCGCAACGATGAGCTGCGCGCCGAGAAGCGCCCCCGCTTCGATCCGTTCCTCCAGCAGCGGCGCCGTCTGATCCGCCAGCCGCGCCAGGTAGACGTCCGCGGACGCGGCAAAGACATCGACGCTCGAAGCGCCAAGCTCCGCGAGAACCGCGGCATCCAAGGCCGTTAATTCCTCCGCCGCGCGACGCGAATCGAGCAGGACGCCGAACGCCGTCTCCAGCGGATCTCGAAGCGGCGCCGCGCGCCCCGGCCAGACTCGCACCTCAAACCCCAGCCGGTCGCGAAGGCGCCGCACCAGCGTTCCGTGAAAGCGATCGGCAAGCCGCCGATCGTCTCCGGTCACCGCGCTTACTGAGTTTGCGGGGTCGTCGGCGACGCCCTCGGATCGTCTCGGCGCCCTGCCGAGAATCGTCGTGTTAAAGGGCAGCGCGGCATCGGTCGCAAGGTGCAGGCAAACTCCTGCCTCCGACGCGATCCGATCCGGATCGCCCTCGCGAAACGCTTGGACCAGCCGGCCATACTGCTCCTGCAAGGTCCACGGCAACCATCCGCCCGCGTGGCCCGAGTGCTTTTCGTACAACCGTCGTGCGGCGGCTCGGTCGTGGGGAAAACGTTTGGCTGCTTCCTCGCGGGCGGAGGGAGAGTCCTGTTCCGCGTCAAGGAAATCCAAGATGACAAAATGTCGCTCTGCCTCCGTAGGTGCAGGCCCCGTTTTCGCCGACGGGCACGGCTGGCCTGCTACGGCGCTCAACCCGTCAAGGCGTTCATCAAAAAACTCCCGCAGCAGTGGCGGCAAGATCGGGACAGTCGCCACCACGGTAAGCTCAAAGACATCCGACGCTTCCCCGGTTGGCGGCAACGGTCCGGCGAGGGCGAGAGAAGCTGCCATGACACCGGCGGCAGCGGTCCACCAGGCCGCGTCGAACCGAAGCGGACGTCGCGCATGGGATGCAAGGCAGCGTTGCCGCGGACACCTCGGCCACGCCGCCGTGGTCGAGGACTCAACCGGAGGCCGGCAACATGGGCTTGGATGAATTGGAGGCTGCATGGTCATTCATGGAACCGCTGCCCCGGTTTCCATGGGAATCCCGGCGCGTCGGAGGATCAAGCCGCGCAGACGAGCCTCCATCGCCGCGTCTCGACCCAGGTCGATCCAGCGATCGTCTTGCGGCGTGACCCGCGGTTGACCGGTGGTCGAAGGCAGGCTGTCGCCGAAGAACTGGTAGGCGGCGCCGGTGCTGTTGAACTGGCGGTCCGGAGCGGACAGTCGTTCCTTGTGCACGATCACCGCGAGGGCCGGTAAGGATGTGTCGGTGTCTTCGGCAAGCGAAACCTCCACCCACCGGCGGATCGGGTTCAGCGACGACTCGAACGCGTCCCGCGCCGTCGCCACGTCGCTGCGCCAGAACTCGAAGAACTGCGCCGACGTCTCCGGGAAGCTGGTCATGACCCCGGCACTGCGGTCCAGGCGATCAATCCGGAACAACTGTCGCCGCAACGTCTCCTGAGCCGCAGCCCACATACGGTCGGAGCTGGCGCCGACCGGCTCGTTGACCAGGGTATCCGGCGTCGGGGAGGTTCTCGGGGCGGCGCATCCCGAAAGGAAGAGCGCGGGCAGTGCAAAGTGAAGTGCCGATGGTATCCTCATCTGGGGGATCATAGTACGCGGACGACGTGGGCGGTCAATCAAACGGCAAACCAGTTACGGGCCATTCAGGTGTCGGCCTGATAGGGCGGCCTCCGACTCCGGCACTGGCGAGCAAGCCACCAGTGGCACCCGAAATCGCGAAGCTCGGGCAATTGTCGGGTGCCCCATCCTCTCCGCAAGGACAGGGTGGCGTTGACCGCCAGGGGGACACCGATCTCGCGGTCCGGCCGGGGGTGGGACGGCCTCGCTACGCTCGGCCGCCCCGCCCCCACCCATCGCTGGTCGATGGATGGGGCACCGACGCCGTCGCCGGATTGCTAGGCTGCATCTCTTCCGACGGAAATGTTGCGATCCCGCTTGCCTCTGTCCGATAAGGGCCGTAGAATATCGTCGCGCGATGCTGCCCGTATGCGCGCTGGGGCTACGCCGCATGAGCGATTGGCTGGAGGCCGAACAACGCGTCGAGCGGGCTCAACAGCTCTCCGAGTCGGCTCGCTGGGCGGAAGCCTTGGTCGAACTTGAGGCGGCCATCGCCATCAATCCCAACAACGCCCTGTGGCACGCTCAACGCGGGTTCATCCTCGAAGAGTTGGATCGAACTGAAGACGCCCTCGCCGCGTATGAAAGCTCCCTTTCGCTGGAGCCTGGAGACCGCGACGTGTTGATGGCCTTCGGCGCGGCGCTGACGCGGCAGGGGCGATACGCTCGCGCGTTGTCCGTGTTCGAGGAGGTCGCCCGCCAATCCCCCGACTTTGAACCAGCCTACTGCCTGAGCATCCAGGTCTATGCGGAACTAGGGCTGCACGATCGCGCTGAGGAGATGTTTTATCTCGCCCAGGAGTTGGACGATGCCTGCCCCCACTGCTTCTTCCACATGGGGATCTCGCTGACGGCGCGGGATCTCCCCGATCGAGCCATCTTTTGCTGGAGGCGCGTGCTGGAACTCGATCCGGGATATCTGGGCGTCAACCGGCGCATCGGACAGGCCTACCGCCGCAAGGGCGACCTGAAGCTCGCGCGGAAGTTCCTGATGCGCGAGTTGCGCGAGGATCCTGGAAACCCCGACCTGCTCTTTGAGTTGGCCGAGCTGGCCTGGGCATCGGGAAAACGGAACGCCGCCGCCGCGAAGTTCACGCAACTGCTGGAACTCGAGCCTGACCATCGGGAAGCCCGCATCGCCCTTGGGAGGCTTTGTCTGGAGCGAGGCAAGCCCGAGCGCGCCTTGGCGCTGTTCGAACGCGCTGAGGCCGCGGGATTGTCCGAGCAAGGCCCGGAGCTGGACTGGCGGATCGGCGAAGCCCTGGCGCAACTGAAACGCTGGGACGAAGCCCGCCGCCGTCTTGAAGCCGCCTCCGCCCGCGACCCGGAGAACGTATCCATCTGGTTGACGCTCGGATCGGTGCTTCGTGCCTCCGGGCGCACCGCGGACGCGGCCGATTGTTTCCGCAGGGTCTTGGCCAGGGACGCAACCTGCGTCCCTGCGCAGCGCGAATTGGCCGCATCCCATTTGGCCATGAATCGCCCCGACGCGGCCCTGGTGCATTGTCGACAGTTGCTGGCGTCCGACGCCGACGACCCGATCGCCCAGTACCTCTCCGCGATCGCGCACATGCTTGCGGGGCGGTGGAGCGAGGCCAAAACCTGCCTGCGGGCATGTGTTCGGATCGATGCTCAAAACGTCGAGGCGCGGCGACTGTTGGGCCGCCTGTGGAAGCTGCGCCTGCGCCATTTCCTTTCACGAATCCTGTCCCGACGGTAGCCCCTTGGGGCCGCGTCGTCCGGCCGTTCAAGGTCTCGGTTGCGTGTCGCTCCGCGATCTTGTACCGTCGCCGTGGAGATCGGCGCGCCATCATGACCCGCAAGAACGTAGAGAACAATATTCGCTCGACCACCATCCTTTCGGTGCGCCGCGGAGAACGCGTCGCCCTCGGCGGTGACGGGCAGGTGTCCATCGGGCATACGGCCATCAAGCACGACGCGCGCAAGATTCGCAGCCTGGCCGAGGGCAAGGTGCTCTGCGGTTTCGCCGGCTCGGCCGCCGACGCCTTCGCCCTGCTGGACCGGTTCGAAGGCAAGCTGGGACAATTCCCCGGCAATCTCCGCCGGGCAGCGATCGAATTGGCCAAGGAATGGCGGACCGATCGCGCCCTGCGACGACTCGAATCGCTGCTGGTGGCGGTCTCGGCTGACGCGACGCTGATGATCGGCGGATCGGGTGACGTCATCGAACCCAGCGACGGGGTCATCGGCATCGGCTCGGGCGGAATGTACGCGACCGCGGCGGCGAAGGCCCTGCTGAACGCCACCGACCTGCCGCCCGAAGAAGTCGTGGAGCGTTCGCTGCGCATCGCCGCCGACATCTGCGTATATTCCAACGACAAAATCGTCGTCGAGATGCTGAAGGCCACGTGACCGCCCGCGCCGGGCGATCCCGATCCGTCCACCAACGCCCATGCAAGACCTGACCCCGCAACAGATCGTCGAGGAGCTCGACAAGTACATCATCGGGCAGCGCGCCGCCAAGCGCGCTGCGGCGGTGGCCATCCGCAACCGCTGGCGACGAAGGCAACTGCCCGAGGACTTCCGCTCCGAGGTCGGACCGGCCAACATCATCCTCATCGGACGAACCGGCATCGGAAAAACCGAGATCGCCCGACGGCTCGCCGCCCTGGTCAATGCGCCGTTCCTGAAGGTTGAAGCCACCAAATACACTGAGGTCGGCTACCACGGACGCGACGTCGAAAGCATGATCCGCGACCTGGTCGAGGCCGCCATCCGCATCGTCCGCGACGAACAGACCAAGGTCGTTCGCGGGGAAGCGGAGCGATTGGCGGAGGAACGACTCCTCGACGCCCTGATGCCTTCGGGCGGTGACGAACCAACCGGCGAGGCCGGCGAACGCCGTCAGCGAAGCCGCGAAAAACTCCGCGCCCAATTGGGCGCAGGCGAGCTGGAGGAACGCGTCGTCGAGTTGACCATTGAAACGAAGGCGACGCCCGTCGGGGTCATGGCCACCGTGGGCATGGATCAACTCGATCCCGACATGCAGGGTTTCCTGGAGCGGCTCATGCCCCCGCAGCCCAAGTCCCGTTCGGTGTCGGTTCGCGAGGCCCGACGCATTCTCTTCGAGCAGCAATGCGACAAGCTGATCGACAGGGACAAGGTGATCGAGGTGGCGGTCAAGCGAACCGAGGAAGGCGGCATCATTTTTCTCGACGAACTCGACAAACTCGCGTCGCCGAACAAGGCCTACGGCCCCGACGTGTCTCGGCAAGGCGTGCAGCGCGATCTGCTGCCGATCATCGAGGGATGCACGGTGGGCACGCGCTACGGACCGGTGTGCACGGATCACGTCCTGTTCATCGCCGCGGGCGCGTTTCACGACAGCAAGCCCAGCGACCTGATGCCCGAGCTTCAGGGCCGACTCCCCCTGCGCGTCGAGCTGGAGGATCTTACCCGCGACGATTTCGTACGCATTCTGAAAGAACCGCGCAATGCGCTGACCAAGCAGCACGTCGCGCTGCTGGCGACTGAAGGCGTGCTCGTCGAGTTCACCGACGACGGCATCGACGCGCTCGCCGACGCTGCGTGCCGTTTGAACGAAGCCTCGGACAACATCGGCGCCCGCCGGCTGATGACCGTGGTCGAACGGGTCATGGAGCCGATCGGCTTCGACGCCCCCAACCGCCGGGGCGAGACGTTCCGCATCGATGGGCCGTATGTCCGCGAACGGTTGGACGCGATCATCGAGGACGCCGATCTTAGCCGGTTCATTCTATGAGGCCGCAAAACAGAGATACTGCAATTTTATGCCAGTTATTATCGGACGTATTGTGTCGGGCACTCGGACAATGCGAGGCATGTGGCGGCGCCGAGGATTTCTAAGTTTGGTGCTGGCGAACTCCGATCCTTTGCCGTAGCATCACCCGCCCCGTGAGGGTGGCGGGTATTTCCGGGCGAAGGTCGTCCGGAGCGCAATGCGGGCTGTGAGTTTGTCGATCGTCGGGAGTCATCGTGATCAAGGTTCGTCCACGCGGAAACGAGTCCGTTCAGCAAATGTTGAAGCGCTTCAAGCGCCTTTGTCAGCGCGAGGGATTGATTCGCGACATGAAGCGGCACGCCTACTACGAGAAGCCCTCCGAGCGTAAGCGCCGGCAGTCGCGCAAGAGCGTCCGCAAGGTGGACAAGGAGGTCGTACCCGTCGCCCGGTAGGGACTGGAATCAGCAATTGCAACCGGACGGTCGATGAGCTATCGGCCTCCGGTTTTTTGTTGCGCGCGTTGGGTGCGGAGGCGACCATCACGGTCCGTTCCGAATTGGGGTATACTCGCAACGGTTGCGTGGCGCACGGATAATCAAGCAATGAACGATCGTAAAGTGGCATTGGTGACGGGCGGGTCGCGGGGAATCGGGCGGGCCATCTGCCTCGAAGTTGCCCGCGCGGGTTATGCGGTGCTGGTCAATTTCAACGAGAACCTCGGCGCCGCGGAGGAGGTCCGTGAGGAGGTGGAAAAGCTCGGCGCGCCGGTGGACATCTGCCAGGCCGATATCGCCACGGCCTCCCATCGCGATCTGCTCGTCGAGTTCACCATGGAGCGGTTCGGGCGGATCGACCTGCTGGTCAACAGCGCCGGCATCGCCCCGAAGGTCCGCAAGGACGTTCTGGAGACTGACGAGAAGACTTTCGATCGAATCCTCGACACCAACCTCCGCGCGCCGTATTTCCTCACCCAGCGGGTGGCGCGGCGAATGCTCGAGTTGATCGAGGAAAAGATCATCGGCGGCGGGGCGATCGTCAACATTTCGTCGCTTCGTTCCTACACCGCCGCCCGCAACTATGGTGAATACTGCATCAGCAAGGCGGGCATGAGCATGGTCACCAAGCTTTTCGCGGTTCGACTCGCGGAGCACGGCATTAAAGTCTACGAGGTCTGCCCCGGCATTATCGAGACGGACATGACTTCCGGCGATGCGACGAGGGAATACTACGACGACAGGCTCTCCAAGGGCATGACGCCGATCAACCGCTGGGGCAAGCCCGAGGAGGTCGGCCGCGCCGTCGGCGCCATCGCCCGCGGCGATTTCCCGTTCAGCACCGGGGCCGTCTTCCACGTCGACGGCGGGTGGCATCTGAGACATTTGTAGATTGCCAATTGCCGATTGCAGACGCCCGGTGCCACCCGCGAGGTTTGCACAAAGGCCACCCCGCTCATTCGAAACTTGCGGCCAATCTGGACAAATCGGTCGAGCGTTACAGGCGGCTTGTCCGCTCGTGCCAACGCCGGCAGGAAGCTGCCTGTGGCACCCGCCCGTGATGGTGTTCATCGACAAGCGCGAACTGTGGCTGGTGTCATTCGGTCCGCAGCAGCTTTTCGATCGCGGGGATCAACTTCTCGCCCAACGGATCGCGCTCCCGGATGATCCCCTCGGCGTCGATCAAATACCACGTAGGTAGGATTTGCGCGTTGTAGAGCGTCGCGACGGGGTTGTCGCGCCCGGACGGCTCCCACGTTTGAAGCCCCGGCATCTGCTGCTGCTGCACGGTGGCGGCCAACAGCTCGCGCACCTCGTCGAGCGACAGGCCGACGACCTCAAACGGCTGATCTTTGAACTTCTTCGCCGCCGCCCGGAGAGTCGGCGTCTCGGTCAGGCAGCTCGCACACCACGTCGCCCAGAAGTCCAACAGCACCACTTTTCCACGAAGCGATTTGAGTGACACCGTTTTGCCGTCGAGCGTCTTGGTGGTGAAGTCCGGCGCCGCCATGCCGACCTGCAAGTGGTCGATCTCGTGGACGTACCCGCGGGCAAGCGCGCCAAGTTCACCGTCCGGATCGAGGTCGACCGCCTCGGAGAAGAACGGCCTGGCCTCCCCGAGTAATCCGGCATTGAGCCACACCTGTCCGGCGGCCGCGATCGCACGCAGCTTGACCGGCGGTTTTTTCGCCTGGTCCGCGATGCGCCGCAGTCCGTCGGTCCATTGCTTCGGCTCGCCGGCCAGCCTGTACACCTCCGGCGCCAGCAGCAGGACTTCCTCGAGATCGGGATCGAACGCATGGTGTTTGACGATGCGATCGAACCGCAGAAAGAGCTTCGCGGGATCCAGACGATACGCCCCCGACCAGACGAAGGTCTTGCGCGAGATCAATGCGCCATCGGATGCGGCGATCGTCGCGTCGGCCAGCGCGTCCATCTTCATCAAGACGTCCAGGCGTGGATCGGCCGTGCCGGCTGGACCGTCGGGCGACGTGCGGGGCGCATCGTCCTCCCTAACGCCTCCGCGCTGCGATCGCTCCTTCGCCCGCGCCTCCACGGTCTTGACGTGCGTCTCGAACGCGGCCTCCATCTCGTCTTCGAGCTTGGAGAGCTCCTCCTTCGGCCCGGCGGACAACTGCGGAGTGAGCGCCAGTACGGTGGACGTCGCAAGAATGACCAGCGGTCCAACACGCCGTAACCGATGCGTCAACGTTGGCCGCTCCCTGACGGTCGCGGGTCTGATCCGGCTCGGCGCGTTGGGAACAAACGGTAAGGGGGGTTGTTGGCCGCACTCGAAAATCGTGTTCCTCGCTCCGCTCATCGCGAATCCACCCCCTGCAAGCGCACCGTCGCCTCCTGGGGCTTCTCCTCCCGGATGAACGTCACGCGAACGTCGTCGCCGACTTTGAACTGCTCCAGCGCGTCGAGCAGTTCATACTGAGTGCGAACTTCCTTGTCCTGCACCTTGACGATCATATCTCCGAGCCGGCGGATGCGTCCGCCTGAGGTGAGCGTGGTCCCGCGAAGGCCCGCAATTGCGGCCGATCCGCCCGGCTGAAGGTCCATGATGAGCACCCCCTTCAATCCGAGTTGTTGCGCTAGATGATCGGGAAGCACCGCCACCCCGATCCCCGGGCGGATGACTCTCCCGTAGCGGATGATCTGCGGCACGACGCGACTGACGATGTCCACGGGAATGGCGAACCCGATGCCGATGTTGCCGCCCGAAGCGGTGGCGATCTGGGTGTTCACGCCGATCAGTCGTCCGGCGCTGTCCAGCAGCGGTCCGCCGGAGTTTCCGGGGTTGATGGCCGCGTCGGTCTGAATCGCGTCCTGAATCGGGCGACCTTCTACCGACTGAATCTCGCGCCCCAGCGCACTGACCACTCCGGTGGTCAGGGTGTGATCAAGTCCGAACGGATTGCCGATGGCGAACACCTTCTGCCCCACGAGCAGGTTATTCGAAGTGCCCAGGGTGGTTGGTTTCAGGCGTTCCGACGGGGCGTCGATTTTGAGCACCGCGAGATCCTTCTCCTGGGCCTGGCCGACGAGCTTCGCGTCCCAGACCGTCTGATCCGCCAGCGTCACGGTGTAGCGATCGCCGACCATGATGACGTGCGAGTTGGTCACCACGTGACCGTCGCGGTCGTAAATGAACCCGGTTCCCGTCCCGCGTGGAATCTCAAACTGGTTGAGGCTGAAGAAGTCGCGGGCCACCTCGCTGCTTTGGATGTACACGACGGAAGGAGACGCCTCCTTGAATATCTCGATGGTGGCCAGTTCGTCGGCTGCGAGGTCTCCGCGGGGCGTCACCGCCCTGGGTTCCGCCACGGGATTCGGCGGCGCCGTCGCCCCGTTGGGCGCCAGCCATTGCCAGACGAATAGGAATACGATCACCCACAGGGCGATCATCGTGCCCCAGCGGGGACCACGGGAAGGGGTCATCATCTGGGGAGCAGTCCGCCCGCTGTTGGGATCAGAACCATCATCCGTTGAGTACATGGTCAATCATCCGACCTTTGCGTGCATAACCACTGCGACGATACACCTAATTTTGCAGGTGGGCCAACCTCCGCTCCCTTACGGTCGCGGCTCTGTTCAAACGGCCACCTTTTATCAGAGCCGCGACCGTAAGGGAGCGGTGGTTGTCACCCCGACAAATCAATCCCGGGAGATCATTCGCGGCGATTTCCTCTATTCGACACCGGCGTGATCTTGAATCTGACCTCATGGCCAGGTTCGAGTTCGACGGTCACGTATCCGATCTCGCCCCCGACTGACCCCACCTCGAATTGGTTCGTTAGGGTCTCGTTACAGATCCTAAGCGTATGAGTTGTTACCGCATCTCTCACACGTTCAGATTCCGTCTCGCACCGCAGCTCGATCCGGTCCGCAATGTCCAAGCCTTGGTCCTTGCGCTGGTTTTGGACGTTTCGAATCAGTTCGCGGATCAATCCCTCTTTCTCTAGCTCCGGCGTCATGCGCTTGTCTAACAAAACTACTGTGTTTCCGAGTTCGGTCGCGCTCCGTGCTCCCGCGAAGTTTTCGTCGTACCACATTGAGTTTTCAAAAAACTCACTAGACAACGCAAATGTTTCGCCATCGATGTAGACCGAGTAAGTGTGCCCCGTCTCGTCCGAAAGTAGCGCCTCTGCGATCTCTTTGGCGGACGTCTTTGTAAGTTGGGTGATGATTTTTTTTGCCGAAGCCCCAAAATGCTGAAACAATGCTTTCGAGTTTGGGCACCACTGCGATTTTGCGAGCCAATCCGGAACGAACTCCATCACCTCAACTGCTTTGACGTTTAGCTCCTCCATGAGATCGTCCATGAACAACTCGGTGCCTTTCGCATGCGTCGCAAGCTGTGTGCCAACGATCATCCGAGCAAGGGGCTGACGCACTTTCAGGCTGAACGCCTTACGGGCTGCCCGCCCGAGGGAGGCGATTTGAATCGAGGCCGCCACGTGCGACGAAAGCGTTTCGTCGATCAGTCCGCTGTCTGTTTGGGGAAACGGCGTCAGATGGACGCTGACCGGGGAATCGCCCAACTGCTTCGCGACCAGGTTCTGATACATGGTCTCCGACAGAAACGGCAGGATCGGCGCCAGGACTCGGTTCAGCGTCGTGAGCACTTCGTAGAGTGTCGCATAGGCCGCCCGCTTGTCCGCCGGCCAACCTTCGCCGTAGAATCGCCGGCGCGATCGACGAACGTACCAGGTGCTCAGGACGTCAACAAACCGCTTCGCTTCGTCGCAGAGTCGGACGACCTCGAAACGACTGTAGGCCTCGTGGGCAACGCCGATCAAACGGTGCAGGTCGGAGAGAATCCATCGATCCAACAACGACCGCTCCGTCGGGTCGGCGGTATGAACGTTGGGCTTGAAGTCATCCACCCGCGCCAGATTGCAGAAAAAAGAGTAGACGTTCCACCAAGTCAGGATCACCTCGCGGCGGACGCTGTCGCAGTGGTGCGGGCCGAACAGCACGTTCCGTTCCGGCGGCGTCGAGGCGTAGAGCCAGCGCATCACGTCCACGCCGAACCGCTCCGCAGCCTCTTCGAACCATATCGCGTTCCCGTCCGACTTGTGCATCGGTTTGCCCACGTCGTCCAGCACCAGGCCGTGACCCTTGAGCACTTTGAACGGAGCCTTGCCGGTCATCATCGTGCTCACCGCAAGCAGGGCATAGAACCAGTTGCGGAATTGTCCGGGAAGCGCTTCGACGACAAACTCCGCCGGGAACCACTGCTCCCAATGGGCGCGATCGCTGAAGTACCCCATCGTCGAGAAGGGCACGATGCTGGCGTCGAGCCACGGGTTGCCGACGTCCTTGACGCGCGAGACGTCGGGATTTCCGCACTTGGCGCACCGAACTTTGACCTCGTCGACCCAGGGTCGGTGCGGGGAGTGGCCGTCGAACTTCTCCCAGCCGGAAACCGCGCGGCCTGCAAGCTCGTCCTTGCCGCCGATCACGTCGAAGTGACCGCACTTCTTGCATTCCCAAATGGGCAGCGCCAGGCCCCAGTAGCGCTTCTTGGAGATCATCCAGTCGCCCATGTTGCGAAGCCAATCCAGCTCCCGTTCCAGACCCCATTCGGGGATCCAGCGGGCTTGCTTAGCCGACTCCATGATCTCTTCGCGCCAACTCATGCCGACGAACCACTCATCGACGAGGCGATACACGAGTTCGTCCTTGCACCGCCAGCAATGCGGATAGCGATGCCAATACTGCTCCCTGGCGAACAGCACGCTGCGGCGCTTGAGGTCGCCGACCACGTCGTCGGCGACTTCGTCGAACCGCTTCCCGGACAGGAATCCGAACTGGGCGAGGAATCGACCGTCCTCCTGCAACGGGGCGATCGACGGCAGGCTCATGTCTTTGCCGAGCTGATAGTCCTCCGCGCCACAACCGGGGGCGATGTGGACGATGCCGGTCCCTTCCGACTCGGTCACCGCGTCCCAGGCGATCACCCGATGAACCTTGGCCGCCTCGACTGCCCCGGGAAGATCGTCAAACGGGCCGACGTAGCGAAGGCCGACCAGTGCATCGCCAGAAACTTCTTCGACGACCTCAAAGGGGCCGTTGTTCTTGAATATGGCCTGGATGGACATCAACCCCGGAATCTTCGAACGATCCGTCGTCTGCACCGGTTGGGATCGCGTGCTCTGCAAGTTCGCCTTTCCAACGTAATAAGCCCGCTCGCCTTGTCTGACCTTGACGTAGGTCATGTCAGACTTGACGGCGGCGGCGACGTTGCTGCTGAGCGTCCAGGGCGTGGTGGTCCAGACCAGCAGGCATTCAGTTGGACGATCCACCAAGGGGAAGGTTACGAAAACCGAGGTGTGCGGCACCTCGCGGTAGCCCTCGTTCATCTCCATTTGCGAGATGCCGGTTCCGCAGCGCGGGCACCACGGCATGACGTCGGCACCCTTGTAGAGCAGCCCGCGGTCGTGGCACTTCTTCAGGAATGCCCAGATTCCGTAATTGTTCTCGTCCGACATGGTGTAGTACGAGTTGTCCCAGTCCATCCAGTAGCCGAGCCGCTTGGATTGTTCGCTCTGGATCGCGGCGTACTTTCGTGCCCGGGCTTTGCACTCGTCGACGAACTTGTCGATGCCGAAAGATTCGATGTCCTTCTTGCTGGTAAACCCGTGCTCCTTCTCGACCTCGACTTCGACCCAAAGGCCCTGGCAGTCGAAGCCGTTCTGATAGCGCTGGTCGCGGCCCAGCGAGGCGAAGTAGCGTTGATAGACGTCTTTGTAGGTTCGCCCCCAGGCGTGGTGAACGCCCATGGGGTTGTTGGCGGTGATCGGTCCATCAAGGAACGACCACTTCTGATTGCCGCGGTTCTGCTCGCGGAGCCTGTCGAACGCTTTGGTGCGTTCCCAAAAGGCGAGGATGTCCCGTTCCTGAGCCGGGAAATCCGCCTTGGGATCAACTTTCTCGAACGCCATTCAATCCTCCGTCGCCTCGCGGCCGCCGTCCGGTGCCTGCGGGGCACCTGCGAAGTGCTCCGCTTAGTCTCCCGAACCCAGCGGACGTGAATATATCGGGGTTGCGGACGATCGAAAACTACGCACCCTGCGTCGCGGCCAGGTACGCACGATCGGCAAGTTCGTTTCTTGCGGGACAAAGTTTGATCGTAGGTACCCCCCTGAGTCCCCCCTATGCAAGGGGGGAGGTGCAATCGCCCGCTCTGTGGTCGATGCGGGTATTGGTCGCGCCGCCCTCAGCCGGCCTGCGCCGAGTCAACGATGCCGTCACCCACCTGGCGACCGGCGAGCAGGTTGTCATAGACCCGCAGGTGTTGCTCGACGAAGCGGCGCAGGCCGAAAACTTCGTAGGCCTGACCCCGCGCGACCTCCTTGGCTTTCGCTTGCGCCTCGCGGTCGCGGAGCAATCGCACGACGGCGGGCGCGCTGCTGCCGCGGAGAGGCGGCTTGAAGAGCAACCCGCCGACTTTGTGACTGGCAAGTTCGGCGACCGCGTAGGTGGCTGCGCCGATCACCGCGACCCCTGCCGCCATCGCCCAGGCGATGCAGGTTGTGGAAACGTCGCCCCGCGCCGCCACCACCAGGGCATCGGAATGAACGAGCATATCCTCAAATGCGTACGAGCCTGCGCCGTGGACGATGGGATTCTCCGTGGGCAAGCCGGCGGCAAATCGCTCGACTCGCCGCTGCTCCAGCGAATGCCCTGGGAGGATCACTCGGACTTTTTGGTCGAGATGGTTCAGCAGGGCGGCGGCCCACACCGTGTCGAAAGCGCCGCTTTCGCGGGTTACAGGATCGGGCACGATGACGACGAAGTCGTCGGGTGCGATTCCAAGCGCGTCGCGCAAGGGTTCCCGCCTCGCACCGCGAACCCAGCCGAAGTCCACAGCGGGGCGAACAAGCGCGCACCCATCCAGCGGAAATCCGCCTTCGATCAACCGACGGCGGACCACGGCGCTGGCGCAGACAACCCCGAAGCCACGCGAGCGATGCACGGTTCGAAGAGCCTTCACGGACGCGGCAGCCAAGGCGGGATCGAATAACTCAGCAACAACCGGGCGGCGGGCGGCCGAAGCGGCCTGGGCCGCAAACGGACCCCAGGCGTGAATCAGATCGACGCCCTCCCGGTCGGCATAGCGGGCAACCATTGCTCCGGTGAGGGCGGCTGCACCCAGGTTTGGAAGCGCATGGACGGGGCCAATGGCACGATGAACTTGTGACGCACGGTGCAAGTCGATAGCCGCCGCAACTCCCGTGCATTGAGCGGAGGGAAGGCGATCGAGAAGCTGAGAGATCGCGACGCGATGTTCCCAGGTTGCCGTTCGATCCAGCAAGTGGCAGATGCGCATGGTGGTGTTGAAAACTCTGTAGGCCCGTCAAGAACGCCCCCTCACCCCGCCCCTCTCCCCCTACAACGGGGAAGAGGGAGAGCGGATGTCAGGAATCACCCTCGCGGTGCTCGTAGAACAACTTGGCAATATCAACGGCCAGCAGAACCGCAAGCTGTTTGGCGATCATGTCCTTGGTCTTCAGTCGCTGGATCTCGGCGCTATTGATGCCGATGGTGACGGTCTGACCCTCCGGGTGGACGGGCCAAACTCGCACGCGGTTCCGCGACTCCTTCTCCATGGCGTTGAGCACCTTGACGGTGACCGTGAAGTAGGCGGCCGGGTCGATCCCGGTGATCTGCTCCTCGGCCAGGAAGTCGCGCACTTCGACCCACAACACCTGTTCGGCGCCGACTTGTTCGCCGAGCAGCCGGCAGCTCTTCTTGTTGAAGTCGGGGTCGGCTTGGCGGAGGGCGTCGATCGACTCCCGCGGAACAATCTTTTTTGCGGCCTCATGGCGTAGAAGTTCCTGGCTCAGTTCGTCAAACAGGAAGGCGCGGGCTTCTGGCCAATCCGCGCGGTCGTGGACGTCGTCGATGAAGACCAACAAAGGTCCGTCCCCGAGGCGGAACTGAGCCTGGACCTTCGCGCCTCGCCCTGAGCCGAGGTGAGCCAGGATCGCCGCGAAGGACCGACATCCGAGGCAGGGCGCGCAGGCGCAGATCGCCGCGATCAGGGTCACGTACCGGCGGGAAGCCGTCAGTCCCCAACCCGTCGCTACGCGCCGGACAGGGGACCGTGCGCAATGATGTTCGGCACTCGGGGGGAACGGCGAGAATGCCGCTTCCTGGTTGTCGCCGGTCTGATCCATTGCGGCGACTCGTGGAAGGAGCTGCGACCGATCACGACTGTTCGAGGGTGTGCTCATAGAACTTCCGCGCAGTTTCCTCGGCGAACTTGCGATACACCGTCTCTCGAAACAACTGGACGTTCCCGGCCGACATCGGGATGGGTTGGTCCTCGGGATGAACCGTGTGCACCGGCGTCAGGTCGAACCTCCGGGTGCCAGCCGAATCCGCACGGACGTCGTGGACGGAAATGGCCGCCGTGATCCGTCCCTGCATCAGCTGGGGCAGCCGCGGGTCGCGCATTTGGAATGCCGCGATTTCCAGAAAGACGACATAGTCGGCGTTGAAGTTCCTTCCGACCGCGTGAGGATCGACGAGGGTGGCGGGATGCCGCTGGAGAAAGTCTTCGACGTCGCGGGGGTCGATGAGCTGCGTGGCTGAGTTCCGTTGGGTCAGCTCGACCTGAAGCTTGTCGCCGACATAGGTGGCCAGCTCCATTCGGGCGTATTTGTAGTCAAACAGAGTGGCTGATTCGGTCCAGACAAGGATGGCGACGCGCTTGCCAGGCAGTTTGTCGAACTCCGGCGCGACCTTCTTCCGGGTATCCGCGAAGAACACCAGCGGGGTCAACAGGTTGCAGGCGGTCGCCAAAGGAACGCCGAACAAGAGCAGCCAGCGGATTGCGGATGGGGCCATTCGTAGGGGTCTCCCTGGGTCGTGTCCGGCGATTATGATCGAGAATGCTCGGGTCGGAAAGCGGCTCCCCGGCAAACAGGCTGCGGCCTCAAGCTCCCGCGGCGGCGCGGGTTGCCAAGGTAACGATGACCTTGTAGGCCCATCCCAACGCCACCGCGCCGCCGGTGACGGCGCAAACGCGAACGGGGTTGCCAAAAACGCGGCCGAGTTCGATTGCCCTGCCGGTGGCGATTGCGGTCGCGGCGACCATGGCCGCGATGACCGTCGCCATCGCGAAGGCGAACCCGGCGGGTTGGGCGAGGAGGGACGCGATGAACTCGCCTCGGACAAAGTGGGCGAACGACGTGGTCATGCCGCAGGTGGGACACGGGACGCCCGTCAGCATCAGGAGGCTGCACGGAGCGAAACCAAGTTGCTCGTGGGCCCCGGTTCCACCGGCAGGCGGTGAGACCCAGGTCGCGATCGTGAACACGCCGACGGCGGCGGCCAGAACACCCCAGGCCGAGGCACGACTCATGCTGGGTCGGAGGTCGTCGTGGGCGGCGCGAGAAATCACAGGGTTGACGGTAGGTGCCGAGGTCGGCGGCGTCAAGCCGGGCTTCGCGACGTCTGGGGAGCGACGGTCGGAAAGATAGGGGATCGACTTGCTTCCGCTCGCCGCTTTCATGGGGACGGCTGGTTACTCACGCACCGGCGGGCAAGCCGCCAGTGACACCCGAGCGGGTGGCGGGCGCGGACGCGGGCACTATAATCGCCGCCGGTGCGGCCTGAGTGGGCAGGCTCCTAATGATCTTGGAATGACGCAGCGCGGGAAGGACTTCCTGTTTGTCCGGGTTGTGGTGTCCGAAAGGAAGTTGAGCGTGTCGGAACACGCGATGGAACCAACGTCGTCGCAGGACAAGCATTATTTTCTGGTTCGCCGGCTTCATTCGCTGAGTGGGTTGGTACCGGTGGGCGTGTTTCTCTGCGTGCACCTGTCCGCCAACGCGACGGTGCTAGTCGGCGCGGACGAGTTTCAGCGCAGCGTGGACCGCATCCACTCGCTGGGTCCGCTTCTCGTCCCGGTGGAGATCGTCGGCATCTTCATTCCTCTTCTGTTCCACGCGCTGCTGGGCTTTCAGATCATCTTCACCAGCAAATCCAATGCCCAGCAGTATCGCTACGGCAGCAATGTCCGTTACACGGCTCAGCGGACGACGGGCGTGATTGCATTCGTGTTCATTCTGTATCACGTTTGGCAGATGCACTGGTTCGGGACCGGCGTGGGCGGGGGACAGTTCGCGGCCCACGACGCTTCGGGCGCGCCGGCGGCAGCGGAGACCACGGCCGCCGCGCTACAATCGGCGTGGTGGATCGCGCCGGCGTACGCGGTTGGCGTGGCCTCGTGCGTGTATCACCTGGCCAACGGGGTTTGGACGTCGCTGATCACCTGGGGCATCACCATCCGCCCGCGTTCGCAGCAAGTGGCGGGGTATTTTTGTGCGGCGTTCGGGTTCATCCTGCTGTTGGTGGGACTAGGCGCGCTGCGCGGGTTTAAGACGTTGGACGCGGGCAAGTCGTCGCCGCCGACTGTTGCTGAAGCGATCGCCAACGTCGGTGAGGGAGATGGAGGTTGAACGGGGATATGGCGAAAAACAAAGATGACCGTTGGGTCCGTGAGCTTCCTCCGCCCGATCGCGCGAGGGAGGCTGACGCTGCAGAGGTTCTTCGCCTCTGGGTGGTCAATGGCGAATCGGATATCACCCTCCGGTCGGACGTCGTGACACACCCGATTCTCTGGGGAGGTATCCTTGCCGACTTTGCCGTCGATGTAGCCACAATGTTTGCCGGAGGATCCCACTCGGTTGAAGAAGCGTTGCACAATGTGCAACTGGGTTTCGACGCCAGACTGCAGCATCCCAAGAAGAAACTGCACGTTCTCGACGATTGGAGCCCTGGGAGGGATTCTCGGACGGACGTCAGCGGATAATGGAAACAGGGTGGGCATCGCCCACCATTTGTCGAATCAGGTAGTCGATCATGGCCAAGCAACACGTCGTCGTGGTGGGCGGAGGTCTTGCGGGATTGGCCGCCGTCATGAAGCTCGCGGAAGCGGGGGTCCATGTTCACCTGGTGAGCATGGTTCCGGTGAAGCGGTCGCACAGCGTCTGCGCCCAGGGGGGGATCAACTCGGTCAACCCACTGACGCGGCAGGAAGGGGACAGCGAGCATCTGCACCTTGACGACTCGGTCTACGGCGGCGACTTCCTGCAGCATCAGCCTCCGGTGAAGGAGATGTGCGATTGGGGTCCGAAGATCGTGGATCTGCTCGATCGGCTGGGGGTTCCTTTTAACCGCACGCCGGAGGGGTTCCGCGATCAACGGCGGTTCGGCGGGACGCTGTTCAAGCGCACGGCCTTCGCCGGAGCGACGACGGGGCAGCAACTGCTCTACGCCCTGGACGAACAGGTCCGCCGCTGGGAGGCGGACGGTCTGGTCGACAAGTATGAATATTGGGAGTTTCTCGGCCTGATTCTGGACAAGAATGGGCATTGTCGCGGGATCGTCATGCAGGACATGTTCAGCATGGAGATCCGGTCACTGGCGGCGGACGCGGTGGTGCTGGCGACGGGCGGATGCGGGTTGATCTTCGGTCGCAGCACGATGTCCATGATCTGCACAGGCGGGGCTGCGGGGCGGGCGTACAAGGCGGGCGTCATCTACGCCAACGGCGAGTTCGTTCAGGTTCATCCGACGGCCATTCCGGGGACGGATAAGCTGCGGTTGATGAGCGAGAGCGCGCGCGGCGAGGGGGGGCGGGTGTGGGTTCCGAGGAAGCCTCAGGACTCGCGCGATCCGAAGTCGATTCCGGCGGCGGAGCGGTACTATTTTCTGGAGGAACGTTATCCGAAGTATGGAAACCTCGTTCCCCGGGATATCGCCACGCGGGAGATTTTCGACGTCTGCGTTACCCAGGGCCTGAGCGTCGAGAAGGAGCGCATGTCGGTCTACCTCGACGTGACCGAGTTGCCGCCCGGGGCGCTGAAGAAGCTCGACGGCATTCTCGAGATCTACGAGAAGTTCCAGGGGGCTGACCCGCGAACCAACGCGATGAAGATTTTTCCGGCGGTCCACTACACGATGGGCGGGCTGTGGGTCGATTATGAGAAAGACGCCCGGACCGGCGGATTGGTCATTGGTTCCCCGCGGAACCAGCACAGCAACGTGCCCGGCGTATTCGTTCTTGGAGAGGCTGACTATCAATATCACGGCGCGAACCGGCTGGGCGCGAATTCTCTGCTGAGCTGCATTTTCGCCGGCCTGATCGTCGGTCCGACGATCGAAAACTGGCTGAAATCGCTGCCGAAGGGAAAGGCCTCGGAGCAATCGGCAGCGTTGTTCGACGGCGCGGTCGCGGAACACAAGCGGCAGATGGAAGGGTTGATCCATGGCGACGGCAACGAGAACCCCTACCTGCTGCACCAGGAACTTGGCGACTGGATGACGCGGTGTGTCACCGTGGTGCGTCACAACAAGGATCTCAAGGCCTGCCTGAGCAAGATCGACGAGTTCGCTCATCGCTATGAGCGCGTTTCGCTGTCCGACAAGGGCCATTGGACGAATCAGAACCTTAGCTTCACCCGAGCGCTTGGCGACATGATTCTTCTGGCGCGGGTGATTACCGAAGGCGCGCTACTGCGCGACGAGTGCCGTGGGGCGCACTTCAAGCCGGACTTTGACATCCCCTCGCCGACGTCGGACGAGCCGTCGGAGCTGCGGCGGCAGGCGGAGGCGTGGTGCAGGACGTTCAAGCAGCGCAACGACCGCTGGTTAAAGACGACCATTGCCAAGTACACTGCGGACGGTCCGAAGTTCAGCTACGAGGACGTCGACACGAGCCTGATTTCGCCGCGTCCGCGCACCTATGGGCTGAAGGGGGCGGAGATCATCGAGAAAACGTGGAAGGAACAAAGCAGCCCAGCCGGCGGAGCACGGCGCGAGCCGACGCCGATCGCCGCGGCGGCAGGCGGCCATTGATCGACCATTCGCTATGTCCAAAACCTTCAAAGTGAGAGTCCTTCGCCAGCCCGAACCGCACAGCGGGTCGCACTGGGAGACGTTCAACGTCCACCACGAAGATGGGATGAATATGACCACGGTGATGCAGCGGATCGCCGCCCATCCCGTCACCGTCGAAAACCAACCCACCACGCCGGTCGCCTACGACTGCTGCTGCCTCGAAGAGGTTTGCGGGGCGTGTACGATGGTCATCAACGGTTGCGTTCGGCAGGCGTGTTCCGCGTTGGTGGACGAACTTCTGAAGGATTCGCCGACGGGCGTCGAAGTCAGCCCGATGACCAAGTTCCCAGTGGTGCGCGACTTGGTCGTCGACCGCAAGCGGATGTTCGAGAGTCTTAAGCGGGTGAAGGCATGGGTGGCGGTCGACGGATATCATGATCTGGGTCCGGGTCCGCGACTCACTCCCGCGGAACAGGACGAAGCCTATCCCCTCTCCCGATGCATGACCTGCGGGTGCTGCGTCGAGGCGTGTCCGCAATTCAGCGACCGCTCGACGTTCATAGGCCCGGCCGCGGTCTCGCAGGTGATTTTCTTCAATGCCCATCCAACGGGGAGGGTGGACCGCGACGCCCGGTTGGAGATCCTCTCCGGCGTCGGCGGCATCGTGGATTGCGGAAACAGTCAGAACTGCGTGAAGGTCTGCCCCAAGGACATCCCTCTGACGACCTCGATCGCCAAGGCCGGACGCGACACGACATTGTACAAGCTTCGCAAGTGGTTTGGGCGATAGCAACCTAGAATTGGCCGACGGCTATCTTGCCGGGAACGATGAACGTCCCTTCGCCGCTTCATGGGAGGATTTGATTGCCGATTGCCGATTGCCAACTGCCGATGAGACGACCGTACCCCGTGTCCCGTGAGGCGTACCGTGGTGCACCATGCGCGACGCGAACGGGAGAATGCCATACACAGCAGATTGCTGCCTACTTCCGCGCCGCTGCATTTGCTTTGGCGGCGTGGGCGCCCTACGCCGTCGCTGTTCCCATTGATCCGAACAATCCGCCGTCGGGGCGTTTCAGCGACGAATGGATGGAAATCCACATGGGTCCGGGAAAGGTCGGCTACGCCCACTCCTCGATGACCCGCGAAGGCGATCTCGTGCATACGGACATGCATTTCCATATCCGCATGGGCCGGGCGGAGCAGCCCGTCACCATTGAGATGAAACAACACGTCACCGAGACGGTCGCCGGCATTCCCAAGGCCTTTACCTCGGAGGTCAACATGGCCGCCGTGAAGCAATCCATCAAGGGCCTGGTGGCAGATGGAAAGGTCGAGGTGACGACGTCGCAGTTCGGACTTGACCAAACGCAGGCGTTTGATTTCCCAGCCGGGGCGGTGATGGCGTGGGGAACGTATCGAGAAAGTTTGCTCCGCGGCTTCCAACCCGGGACGGAGTATACGCTGAGCACCTATGCCCCGGAGATGCGGCTGGACGGCGCGGTGTCGGCGGTCACGCGGGTCGGCGATTGGGAGGAGTTCGCGCATGCGGGGAACAAGCAACGAGGGCAGAAGATCCTGGTGTCGATGCAATCGCCGATGGGTTCGATGGAGATGACTTCGTGGGTGAACGGCGACGGTGTGCCGATCAAGTCGATCATGCCCGTGCCGGGAATGGGGGATTTCACGCTGCTGGCGGTGGATCAGAAGGCCGCCCTGTCCGACTTCCTGCCGCCGGAGTTTTTCAACACTACGGTGGTCAAGGCCAAGCGGAAGATCGATTACCAGTCCGCCCAGCGCATCAAGTACCGGGTGTTCGCCAAGGACGGCAAGACCGATCTCGGCGACCTGCCGGAGACCGACTCACAGAAGATCAACGCCAAGGGCGAGCACTGGGTCGAGCTGACGGTCTCGCGCTTGCGCCCACCGGCGCCTTCGAGGGGTCCGTCGAGTTCCAGCGGCCAAGGGAATCGGGTTGATCCCGCGAAATCACCCGGCGGCAAGGGCGACGCGAGCCTGGCGGAGTTCCTCGATGGCAACCTGATGATGAACCTCGAGGACGAAACGCTCAAGGATCTCGCCATGAGGGCGCGAGGCGATGGATCGCCCGAGCCTTCCGAGCTGGCCGACCGGCTGCGCAAGTTCGTCACCGAGTTTGTCCAAAGCAAGAACCTCAACGTCGGGTTTGCAACGGCCAACGAAGTCGCCCGAAACCGTGAAGGGGATTGCAGCGAGCACGGCGTTCTGCTGGCGGCGTTGGGTCGGCTCAACGGAATCCCCTCACGCGTCGCGGTGGGACTGGCCTACGTTCCGGTCTTCGGCAAGCAGGACGATATCTTCGGCTATCATCTTTGGACACAGTTTCACGTTGACGGGAGGTGGATTGACGTGGACGCGGCATTGCGGGAGACCGATTGCAGTCCCATCCGCATTGCCTTCGCGACGTCGTCGCTGAAGAACTCGGTGCTGGCGGACCTGTCGCTACCGCTGTTCACCAAGCTGGGCGCGATTGACATTGACGTACTCGAGATCGAGTAGTCGCTGGAGGGACATTGACGTGTCTCTACGGGATGCACGACGGCCCGCTCCCTCACGGTCGCGGCTCTGATCGAAGCGCCGCGCGGTCGCATCCGTACCGCGACCGTGAGGGAGCGGCCCGGATAAGAAGCGGCTCGCCGTTTGATCTGAGCTACGAGCGCATGCGTGCGGGCCTTTTTTGAACCGCAACCCGAGTGAAACGAAATACTGGGAGCGTACCGTGAAACGAGCCGATGGCCGAAGCGGGAGTGACCTGCGACCGGTGCGCATTCTTCGCCGATACACGGCGAATCCGGCGGGGTCAGTGCTCATCGAAGCCGGACGGACCAAGGTTCTCTGCACCGCCTGCTGGGAGGTCGGCGTGCCCGCGTGGAAGAAGGGGCAGGGAAGCGGCTGGGTGACGGCCGAATACGATATGCTCCCCGGCGCGACGGCGCAACGGCGGGGGAGGAACCGTCTGAAAGTTGACGGCCGCACGCAGGAAATCCAACGGCTCGTCGGGCGATCCCTTCGGGCGATCGTCGACCTCGACGCCCTCGGTGAGAACTCCATCCTCATCGACTGCGACGTGCTGGAGGCCGACGGCGGCACGCGAACGGCGAGCATTACGGGCGCGTACGTCGCCCTGTGCGACGCCGTCAGCTTCGCACAGCGGAACAAGTTCATCACTGCCTCTCCGATCACCGACATGGTAGCGGCTGTGAGCGTCGGGCGCATCGGACGACGGTTGCTCTTGGACCTCGACTATCCCGAGGACGTCGCCGCTGAAGTGGATTTTAACGTGGTAATGACCGGCTCGGGGAGGTTCGTCGAGGTCCAGGGCACGGGCGAGGAGTCCACGTTCACGCAGGCTGAGTTGGATCGAATGGTCCGTCTGGCTGCGCGGGGCATTCGTCAACTCCACGCCATCCAGCAGCGGGCGCTTCGGAGCCGAAGTTCGTGAGCGCCAGCCGCTGCCCTTCGGACTTGCAAACAACCGTAGGATCCGAGTCCGTTCCGCGACCGGCAGGAAGCGGCCCAGGCTCGGTCGGCTGGCGCCTTGTTCTGGCCATGCTGACGTTGGGCACGAACTTTCTTATGACCGCCTCAGGCTGCGCCACCACCGGTGGACGTTCCGTCGGCGGTCAGGGGAGCGGGGGCGCTCCCTGGACCATCCGATGCGTGGAAATCTCCGGCCCGCAGCGCGTGCAACAAATCCAGCAGTACACCGAGACGTTGCGCAACACGCCCGGCATCCGCGCAGGAGACGTTTTCTTCCGCGACGAAGAAGACGGCCAGGCTAGGTTGTACTACGGCTCGTACCGGCGGCGGGCGGACCCCAAGACCGGCAAGCGTCCGATTCCGCGGCCCATGCAACAAGACCTCGATCTCTTGCGCTCGTTGGGCGGCCCCGACGGCAAGCGGTATTTCTCGCGTGCAATCCCTTCCCGCGTTCCGCAGCCCGACGTCGGAAACCCCGAGTGGCGGCTGGAGAGCGCAGCCGGGGCGTACTCGTTGCAGGTCGCGGCGTTCGAACCGACGGATGATTTCTGGGAGTACAAGAAGGCCGCGGCGGAATACTGCGCCTACCTCCGAGGGAAGGGCTACGAAGCCTACTTTCACCACTCGGCCGTCGGAAGCGAAGTGACCGTCGGAGCATTCGGAGCGGACGCGATCGTGCGCGACGCGAGCGGAATCGTGAATTACAGCTTGCGGGTCATCGCTTTGCAGAAGGACGAGTTGCTGAAATACAACCTGGTCAACGGCGGCGTGATCTATGTTCACGATCCGGGGCTGGGACGGACGGCGGTTCCCTCCCGACTCGTCGGAATCCCCAAGCCGCGTCCGCCATCCCCATGATCCTCGGCTGGGAATCCGGCGTTCTTAACCGGCGCGCATAAGATCGACAGCGTTGTTCGTTGGTCCCATGCACGGCGATCGTTACTATGACCTGCGTGGCGTTCCATCGTGGATGGAACTTCCCATCGCGACCCGAAGGCTGCGAACACAGTATGCTAACCTCGCTCAACACCGCGACAGCATCTCCCTCTGAACCACCCGGCTCGCCGCGCCAGGCCGGTCGGTATGTCATCATCCTGGTCCTGGCTATCTTCGTCGCCTGGCCGGCGATCCGCGGAGAGTTCGTCGGCGGCGACGATCATCGACTGGTTCTGAACCACGTTCTGGTCAACCACCCGTCGGTCGCTCACGCGATTGAGCTGTTCCAGATCGTCCATCGCGACCTCTATCAGCCGCTTCCGCTGTTGACCTTTCAACTGGAGTTCTTGGTCGCCAACGCCTTCGGCATGTTTGATCGCAGCGTGGAGGCCGGCGCCTGGCTGTTTCACTTCGACAACATGTGGCTTCATGCGCTCAACGCGCTGCTCGTCTTCTCACTGGTCCGGCGGCTTGTCGAAGGGGCCAAGGGTGCGGCCGCCGATCGCCTTGCGCTGATCGCAGCCGTTCTGTTCGCCTGCCATCCGCTACAAGTCGAGGTGATCGCCTGGATCAACGGACGGATGATGCTGTTGTCCACGTTGTTCGCCTTGCTCTCGGTCCTTTCGTTCGATCGCTTCCTGCAGCGCGGAGGGTTTGCGCGGGCGTTGCTGTCGGTGGTGCTGGCCTTGCTGTCCGCCATCAGCAAGGTTCGCGTCGGATTACCGCCGCTGATGCTTCTGGCGGCGTGGGCGACGCATCGCCGAATCGGCGCCCGTGGGTGGCTCGCGTGGGGGTGCTCAACTCTGGTGATCGGTGCGTTTGCGGTCGTCAACATCCACGCGACGGCCGAGGCGGACATGTTCGAAGGTGGCGCCGAGCAGCTTCACGGTCCGACGCCGGTTCGGGCGGGACTGGCGATGGCACACTATTTCCGCACGTTGGTTTGGCCGGTGGGACTGGGCAGTTACTACCCTGCGCCGATCACCGTGGAATGGTGGAGCGCCTCGACGTTGACCGCGGGTGCGGTGACCTTGGTTGGCGTGGCCTTGATGGTCCTGGTCGCCTGGCGAGTTCGCGCCTGCGGATGGGCCGTGCCGTGGTTTTTCTTCGGTATCGCCGACACCCTGCCCTTCGTGCCTGCCCGGAACATCCTGGCCGCCGACCGCTACCTGTACCTGCCGATCATCGGCCTCGTCGTTTTGGCCGCTGCGGTGGCTGACGCGGTTTTCCGCCGCGCGGGCGACCGCGTCCGGTCCCCTCGCTTCCGCGTTGCATCGTGGATGACGACCTGCGCGTTGCTCTGCCTGTTCCTGGGGATCGGGTGGCGCGTGGCGGACACCTATACAACGGCGCTGAAGAAGACCCTGCGCACGGCGACGACTTTCCCACATGAGCCGCGCGTCTGGGAGCGCGCCGGATGGGCGTACCATCGCGCCGGTTATTACCCTGAGGCGATCGAATTCGCCCAACGCGAACTCGTTCACGACAACGCCGTTCTCCGAAGCGCCGGGCTTCAACTCTGGGGCATGTCCGAACTTCGAAGGGGCAACGTTGACGAAGGCTTGCGCCTGTTGCACCGCGCCCGGGAGATTGCTCCCAAGGATCCTTTGGCGGTGTACCGGTTGGCGGCCGCCTATGATGAGCTTGGCCGATGGAAGGACGCGCTTCCGCTGTTCGAAGCCTCCGCCGAATATTCCCCCGGCGACAACGTCACGCTCCGCCGACTGGCCGCCCTCTACCGCCGCGAGGGACGCCTCGACGAGGCTCGCCAGCTTTATGAACGCTCACTGACCAACAACGCGTTCGACATCGAGGCTGCCGTCGGGTTGGTCGAGTTGGACGTTGAGGCCGCAACGACGTCATCCTATGCGGCGGCGGAGCAGCGCCTGCGTAAGCTCCTGGATCATCTGCCCGAAGACGCGCGCCTCAACGCCAACCTGGGGATGATCCGCTTCTTAGAAGAACGTGCCGACGACGCCATGAAGCTCGCCTCAAGGGCGTTCGTCGCCTTGATCGACGCGCGGTACGCGATGGCGGCCGCCAGGGTCGACGAACTCTGTGAATTGAGTACGTCCGAGGACGCCCGGTCGTGGCTGTTGACGGCGCTTCAGCGGCACGACGAGGAGCGTCCCGGTGAACCGTGGACCATCGGCCTGGCCACGCGGCTGCTGATTGTCGATGGACAACTCGACGCCGCGGAAGCATTCCTAGGGTTATTCCAAAAGCAATGCGCGTCCGAGGAATGCCGAGCCTACTCCGATCGGTTGGCGACAGAGTTGATCGCCGCACGGACCGTCTCGCTGGATCCGTCGCCCGCGGCGGATGACGCTCCGCCCTGAGAATTCACAGCAGATCGGCCAGGTCGCAAAGTGCTACTTTCAACGGGCATGACCGGTCGCTGGTAGGGTCAACCGAGATTCGTATTTACATCTGACCCCGGATTCCAATATAATCTCGATTGCCGATGACCGTCTTCGATCTTCCCAGGGCGGCATGTTGGCGCACCGTTCTATCTGACTGTTGGCGAATCCAGGGGTAAGGACATGGCCGTGCCCTTCCCCAGAGAAGGAGCAAGCAATGCAAGTCCTTGCGCGGCTCTTCGGCTTTGCCGGCACATTCGCCGGCTTGTTTTTTTTCGTAGGCGTGATCACGACGCGGCCGATCGCCGCGGTCTACGTGAAGGGCGTGGAAGCGGTCCATGCACCGATTGCTGACGATGCGGAAGAGGGGTTGACAAAAGCGGGGCACTCTTACCCGCCTGCGACCGGCAACGTTGCACCTCGCCGCAGCGCCGCGACCGCGGGCGATTGGACGTTGCGGAAGGGAGATGCTTCGAATCGTACGGCTCGATCGCCTCGAACTGTTTCGGCGGTCGGACACCTGCCGCCATCCACCCCGATGATCGTGAACTACAAGGACGACGAGCCGTCGCGGATGCGGGCCGCCGGTTTGTTGAAGGGCGCACTTCCGCTTCCGCTGGAAGGATCCATCGCGGCGGGAGGGTGCACGTTCGACATCGAGTGCGACGATGCCAACCCCTGCACGCGCGACGTTTGTGAGATTGACGTATCGCAGGGCATGGGGAGCGGAAAGTGCTCGCACGCCGCGGTCTCGCCCGGCGAACCCGGCGATTGCGACGACGGAGTGTTCTGCAACGGGCGAGAGTTCTGCAACAGCGGCGGAGTGTGCCAATCCGGTCTTGCGGCAACGTGTTGCACGGGCGGACCAGGAAATGACCCGCCGCAGCAGTACTGCTCCGAGAACGCCGGCCTGTGTGCCGACGACGCGCCACTTCCGGGGAAGCTCTGCGCCGCAGACGCCGATTGCGGCGGCAAGGAATGCAACCATTGTCGAGCGATCTGTTCCACGAACGCGGATTGCGGCGATGGCTACGTTTGCAACGGCGTGGAAACTTGTGCCGGCGGCCAGTGCGTTGCAGGAGTTCCGCCGTGCGGCGGAGGGGCCTTGTGCTCGGAGAAGAAATGTAGCGGCACCCCTACGACTGCCTGTGTCGACGACGCCGACTGCCCCAGCGGGCAGACGTGCACGGGAGCAGGGCCTGTCTGCTACTTCGGACGATGCTGCGATCCCATCAACCCGGCGACGTGCAGCACTCTGAAGCTTGCGAACTGCACCGGTGGCAAACACTGGTACGCCGGTGACGCCGGTAGAGAGAACGGCGCCGCCAACACCTGTGGTGGAGTCAGCCCGATCAACCCGGGCGTACAACTTGGCTGTCCAAGGTACACCAGCGGCATTTCCCAGCTCGGATTGACGCTCCCGTCTCATCCCGTGACCGTCGGACCGGTGTCGGCTTCGGTTGTCGCGGTTTCCCCACCGAACGGACCGGGAGCGGCGCTGAACCGTCTGGGTGACGACTACCAATTCGATCCTTTCGACCCTTCCACGCACATGATGCTCGTGGCCGTCCGATTCGTCGGCTATGTGTCGGTTCCGGACGCAATCTTCGTCGAGTTCTGGGACGAGAACGGGAACTTCATCGAAGAACTCCAAGTGCGACCTTCCCTGGCTGCGGCCGTCAACCTGGTTTACCTCGAAGAGCCTCTGGTGATTCCGCCACGCGGGTACATGACCGCCGTGACCAAGCGTGAGACCGGACCGGATGTGAGGTTCTTTTGGTTGTCGGCAACGACGGTGAACGAGGGCGCGAACGACCCGAGCAAGCTGTTCGTCAACAACGACCCGAACGCGGCCAACTTCATGGGCTTGTCGCCCGGAATCCTCTCTTTTGAGCTGGTTGGGTCGATTGTCATCCCGCCGCTTGGCGGATGCTGCGATCCGATGACCGGTGCGTGCGGCAACGAGTTGGAATGGGTCTGCCGGGGCGATGGGCGTACCTTTCAAGGCGTTGGAAGCTACTGCAACACTTGCCTGTTCGGCAGCAACACCGGCGCTCCTTGCAGCCGGTGCTCGGGCGGGGGAACGCCGGGCGCGTCGTGCAACGCCGACGCGGATTGCTCAGGGGGAACCTGCACCGCGGATAACGCCGTGTGCAATGTCGGCTCGAGCACGTGCAGCAACGACGCGTCGAACACCTGCACGTCCAGCGCGGAATGCGTGGCTCGTTCGAATGTCTGCAGCAATCGGGACCAGGGTTGCGTGTTCAGCAGCGACTGCCCGCCGGGCGGCGTTTGTGGCGGCGCGGGAACCTGCGAAGCGGGCCTTTGTGCGACCCTCGATGCGTGCGGCGTCGGTGCCTGCTGCAACTCGACCACGGGAGCTTGCACGCCCGACACCGCCCTCGGCGGATGCACAGGAGGCGGCGAAACGTTCCTCGGCCTGGGCACGGACTGCGACCCGAACTGCTGTCCGCAGCCGGCTGGCGGCTGGACCGGGGCCGATGACTGTCAGAATGCCGTCATTCACTGGATTCCTACGCTGAACCCCTACGATCCACCCTATGTCATCACCATCACCGGCGACGATTCGTACGCATCCAGCACGCTGGCGAATCCCGATTCCTGTTTCGGACCGCCGACGTCGGTGGCGAGCGACCTCGGTTGGTGGCAGAGTTTCTTCTTGACCGGAAGCTGCACCCGCGTACGAATCGACCATTGCGGCTCATCCCCGACGCAACGCGGGAGCTGGTCCTGGCTGGCGAGAGATTGCTCGTGCAACGAGATGGTCAACGCGACCCCAGATCCCTACATCACCGGAGTGGGCGCCACGGGGTACGGATCTCCATACTGCGACGATGCGAATGTGTGGATGCAATTCGGGTTGCTGGGCCCGGGCGAGTATTTTTATTCCACGCTAAACAGCCTGCAAGTCGGCGGCGGACCGTACCAGATGCACATCGTCGCCGAGGGCTGTCCCACGGCAGCTTGCTGCCGACCCGACGGAAGCTGCATCGACGACGTCAACCAACACGAATGCGACGCTCTCGGAGGCATCTTCCTCGCTCCACCCCAGCAGTCCCCGGCCATTGCGCTTTGTGTGGGAAGCCCGGGAGCCTGTGCCACGGGTTCGTGCTGCACCGGGCCTGGTCAGTGTCAGGACGAGGTCTTTGGCGCTGCCATCGACATGCCAACATGCGAGGGCCTGGGTGGTCGGTATCTCGGCGGCATTAGGTGCCAAGGCGGATACTGCCAAAACGATCCACGCTTCTCGTGCGGGTCGGACGCCGATTGTGCCTCGCCCGGTCCGGGCGGAATGTGCGTAGGCCTGGCGCAATCGGAGGCTCAACCCAACCCCTGCCCGGCCTGCGAGATCACCGGCGTAGGCAACTGCCAGACGTGGGACGATCACGGAAGTCTCACGCCGTCCGACGTTCGAATGGGCGCAATCGTGGCCGATGATTTGATAGCCGGTCCTGGAACGGGCCAGATTTCCCAGGTCTGCGTGTGGGGCGCGTATCTGGTCAGCGACGCGGATCGATCGTCGATGATCGACTGTTGGCAGGCTGCGCCGTCTGACAACTTCAGCGTGAGGATTCTCGCCGACACAGGGTTCCATTTCCCTGACCGCAACGTCGTCGTGGGACAGTCCGCCGTGATGGTGCAGCGGGCCATCGAAGAAACGGCGTCCTCTCGCACGGCCGACCCTCCCTACGAGACCTTCGGGTACCAGCTCACGCTGATAACGCCGATCACTGGGTTGGTTCCCGGCACGGTTTACTGGCTTGAAGTGACCAACGACCTGCCGGCATCCATCGACTGCAACTGGAATTGGAGCTCCCTTCGTCCGGGTTCTAGCGCCGGGAACCAATACTCTGTCTTAGGCACCGCCGATTTCGGATACCCGCCCTGCGGCGGCGCGTCACCGCAGGACTTCGCCTGGTGCGTGGGGGGGGCGATTGAGGTTCCAGCGCCGCCGGTCCGATCCGTCTGCGACTGCATGGGCAACTGTCAGTACCAAACTGCCGCGGAAGCGATCGTCAATCGTCATGAATGGTGTGCGAACGCCGTCGACGATGGTGGCGGCCCGCTCATTTGTGGATTGAACTACTTCTGTCCGTCCGACCCGTCGCCGTCCAACGACGAATGTTCGGCGGCGGCGCCAATCCCCGTCGGCCTGACGACGTTCAACAACGCATGTGCGGCCACCGACGGCTTGCCGACGATCAAGACCGACGATCGAGGGAATCGGACGCCGATCGTGGACGACGTTTGGTACAAGTTCGCCCCCCGCCAGAACTGCTTTCTCAACATCTCCATGTGCGGGATGGGAAGCCCGAACGCCAGTGGATTCGATCCGGTCATGGCCGTGTACTCAGACGGAACGAGCCGATGTCCATGCCCTTTGGATGACGCGAACGCAGCCAGTACCTGGGTCGGGGGCAACGACAACGGGTGCATGGGCACGATGCTGGGCGGACCGTCGAGCGTGTCCGGCATACCCGTAAGTGCGGGGGAGTGCGTCACGATTCGCGTCGGGGGATCGCCGGGTCTGGGGTACGAGCGCGGCGCGGGCCTCCTCAACGTCACCTGCGGTGGTCCGGTTTGTGGCGACAACCTTGCGCAGCCGGGAATCGGCGAGGAGTGCGACGGCGTCGATGACGCGGCCTGTCCAGGCGGATGCAATCCGCCGGGCGATCCGAATGCGTGCAAGTGCTCGACTCCAGTTTGCCCGAACGGAAACCGCGAAGGTGCAGAGGAGTGCGATGGCGTCGACGCGGCTGCCTGTCCGGGTCTGTGCCAGTTTGACTGCACCTGCAGCGCAATCTGCGGCAACGGCCAGAAGGAACCGGACGAAGAGTGCGATAGTTCGGACGCAACGGCTTGCCCGGGTCGATGCCAGGGCGATTGCATCTGCCCACCGAGGATTTGCGGAAACGACTTCGTCGAGTTCCCCGAGGAGTGCGACGGAACGGATAACGAGAGCTGCGGCGGATATTTCTGTCGCCCGCCCGGCAACGCCGCAGGCGAGTGCACCTGTACTTGCGGCGCGCTCCCCATCGACGCGCTTCCGCTTTTGCCCGAACCGAATCCGACGGAGAAAAACCGATACATCTCGTTCGTAGTTGACCCCTTCGGCGCGGGTCAGCAGACGGCCCTGCGGGTGCGCCTGACGTCCTTGCACCACCCCATCGATCCGCCGCCCGGAACGCCGAACTTCACGGCGTTTGAGGGGCAATATCGCTACGTGAACGTCGTGGGAACAGGCACTTGCCCCGACTCACCGGTATTCGCCACGACTTTCAAGTGCGGCACGTTGTCCTGCACCCCCCAGTATCGTGACTGGGCCGCGGAATTGGCCGGCGCGGTGTTGCACGTGACCGGGGCGGATATCGTCCCCAGCTCCATCTATGACGTAGCGATCCTTCCGGTGAGCTGCGCCGGGGTTGAGCTGGCCTGTGCAGGCGCGTCGACCGAATTGCCCGTTCGAACGTCGTTGTGGGGCGATATCACCGCCTACTTCGACGGTAGCCGCTGGCTCGCGCCGGACGGGTTCTATCCGAACTTCGATGACATCATGGCTGTCGTCCAGAAGTTCAAGGACACTGCAAGTGCGCCGATCAAGCCCCGCGTTCAAATGTACCCCAATGTGCCGAACCCGATGAATGATGTAAGTGCGATCGACATCGCGATGATCGTCGATGCGTTCAAAGGGCGTCCCTATGCGCTCCCCGGTCCGCAGACATGTGCCCTGGCCACGATCGGCAACGCACCCTCGCCAGGCGAAGCGATCGCGGTTGAATTGCTGGCACGGATAGGCCGAGTTCCTTCTTTGTCCGATGCGCCAGCGACAATCGTCTCCGCAGCGGTTGCCGGCGTACCGAACATCAGCTTCGTTCCGGTGAAGGCCACCGGTCTTTATGCCGTCAATGGGAGCGAAATCCTCCTGGAACAGGGCGGCGTCAACGTCTTCCTGGAGATTCGACTCTCGGGTTGGGATCCCAACGGCGACGCCGTACCGACGCTGTCGTACTTCCAGGCCACGGTGGATCCCATGAGCTACTTGGGGTTCAACGCGCAAACGACAGAACCGTTTGTCGATCTGTCGGCGGCCAGCGTGCCCTGCGCAACCACCGCAGAATGTACGGCGGCCTACGGGCAGCCGGGGGCAAGTTGCGGTGCCGGCAAATGTGCTCCGGCTTTCCAGGACGTCACCAGGACGGACTGGGTATTCGCCGAATTTCAATCGAATGACGTCATCGCCGCCATCCGCACGGCGCGACCTGAGTTTGCGTGGGGCGCCGCGGTCGGGTCATCGGGAGAAGGCGCATTGGACCGGGGGGCGTCGCTCTATGGCGGTACCCTTGTCCTAAACGTTCCGGCCGCGGCTGACGGAACCTATACCATCAACTTGATCAACAACCTGGCGCTGACCTTCCTGGTGGGCAACGATCTTCTGAGGGTTCCGGGACTCACGTTGACTCCCGCCAAGATCACAGTGAACAGGCTGCCCAAGGGCCGTTATCTGCCGGTAAGGACGATGAACGCCGGGCCGACGGCGCTGCGAGTCTCGATGCTCGAGCTGTTCCGCCCCGTCCCACCGCACCTCGGCGCGCCGCCCGGCAGGCCGCTCCCTGATTTCTCGGCTTTCGAGCATGGCATCTGCACCGCCGCCGGCGAGCAGAACAGTTGCTATCGCTGGGTCGGCCCGCCGGAACTGGTGTGCGAATACGGAGGACGGCCTCCGTGTATCGCCCCCGGGGAGGAGATGTGGATTGCACGTCTCCAATGCGAACCATACTTCGGCGAGTGGTGGCATATGCCGGACCCCATCTTTCTCACGGTGCACGTGACCGGGGCCGAAGTGCTTCCAAGTTCGCTGTATCGCATTGACCAGTGCACCGGCGTACTCGGTTGCGAGGACGTGATCTACAGCTTCGAGGTCCGCACCAGTCGTTGGGGCGACGTGGCTCCGCCCTTCCAGGACCGGGCCCGCGATCCCTCGACTCAGCCCACCATTGCCGACGTGACCGAGCTAGTGGATAAAGTCAAGCAACTTCCCGGGAAGGCCCCTCGAGTCCGCGCCCAGCTTCAACCGAGCGTGCCCGGCATCGTTTCGGGCGTGAACGTTTTGGACATCGCCAACGGCGTGGACGCACTGAAGGGGTTCCCGTACCCGTTCAGCGGACCATGCATTTGTCCGTCGGAGATGACCTGCGAGGTGCCCGGCGATTGCGCGTCGAGCACGGACTGCACCGGAGGACGCAGCTGTGTCAACGGAAAATGCGGGGATTTGTGTGGACAATGCCGGCCATGAACGCCTTGACGATATTGGGGTAAGCGTTAACGGGCGTGGGTTGTGCGTTGAATCTTGTGAAAGAAAAACGGTTGTGTAATTGTGGGGGATTTGCAATGTCATCGCAGGTGAAGACGCATATGCCGAATCAGTCTACGGAAAAGGGAAGGTGCCGCCCCACCGTCATTCTTGGCCAAGCAGGAAATCTCGAAATGCCGTACCCCATTGCGCTTCGAAATTCTACGTGCGCCTTCGACTTCCTTACAATGGAAGGAACTCGCCGCGGCGATTTTCGCAGGACGCCCGGTTCCATTTCTGTCCCATTGGCGCGTCTGTGCTTGGTTGCGTACGGGGTGGTCGGCGTCGCTTTGTTCTGCGCGCCGGCCTGGGGCCAAGAGATCATTCGGCCCAAATCGTCTTTCGAGGTGACAAGGGGCGTGCAGACGGGCACGGGCGTCGCGCCCCAATGGACTGCCGGTTGCCCAGTGACGGACGCTCCCACGGATGAACCGACGCCCATTCGCAAGAACCGATACCTATCCCTGCAACCTGGCAACGCCGGCATCCAGGTTGCTCTTCAGGTCGAGCTGATCGCCAGCGAGTATTTCCCCGCCTGCGTGGGGATTAAGAAGTGGGTTGGTCCGCCCGACGCCGCGACGGGAATCGTGCGGTTACAGGATGTACCCGAGTATCGCGACTGGAGCCTGGATCCGACCGTCATCCACGTCGGGGACGTGGAGATTGTCCCGGTTGCCTCCTACGAGGTCCGCGCTATCGCGTTAGGGTGCGACACCGCCGAACCACTCAACTTTTCCGCCGCATTGGCGGTTTCGACGATCGATCGGCCCGGGTTCGAGTTTTGGGGTGATTGCGTGGGCTTGTTCAGCGGAACGTGGCCTGGTCCCGACGGCGTCGTGAATTTTGACGACATTGTGGCCATGGTTCAGTTGTTCAACGAGACCGCGAACGCTCCCCCCATCGTTCAAATGGACCTCGCCGGCGCGCGCCCCGACGGCGTACTTAATTACGACGACATTTTTTGGGTGGTCCGCGCCTTCGATTCCCAGCCCTACCCCTTCCAGTCTCCTTGTGGAGCAGTCGGGCAGACGGCCAGGGTCGCCGAACAACAGGCTCCGGCGCTCATGAGCTGCACCCTCGCCCACGACACGGTCGTCGTGGGCACGACGGAGGAGTTCACGATCTTCCTGGGCGATGCCGCGAACTTAGGCGCGTACCAGACCCAGGTGCGGATCACACCGGTCGGTACGGCCATCGACGGCGGGTTGTACATCGGATGCCCGCCACCGCCTCCCCCGCCGCCTCCCGGCGTCGAGGTATACACCACAGACGGTCGCTTTGTATTCCTTCCGGTCGGGATCCGCGACGTGACCCGTTCCTGCCCGACGCGGCGCCTGGGGGCCATGACGGCCGTCGGCGTAGGCGTGACCGTGCCGGCGAGTCCGCCGGGATACGTAGCCACCTACGCGCTGACGGTCAACAACACCGCGGTCCCGGGAACCGAGTACCGCGTCGCTATCGTGCCGAGCCGTGAGCCGTACAACTCGCCCCTGGCCCCCAGGGAGGAATCCTTCGTGCGCGACTCCTCCGGCCTGCCGTTGCCCATGAGCACTGGATCCGAATGCCTCCTGCGGATTGCCGTGGACTGCCAGACCGTCGGGGTCGTCGGGCACGGAGTACCCGACATCTGCGACGTGACCCATCCGGGGAATTGTTCTTCGGTTTCCGGTTGTCGCGGCTACGTCTGCGGGACGAGCGCCGACTGCGATGCCGATCTGAGACCGGATGAATGCGAGACCGACTTCGACGCCGATACGGTCATCGATGATTGTGACAATTGCCCGATGGTGTCCAACCAGAGCCAGTTCGACACCGATAGCGACGGCGTAGGAAACAATTGCGATAGCTGTCAGTCGGTTCCCAACCCCATGTTGGTCTCCGACGGAACTCTCCCATGTGCGCCCGCAGCGGGCGAAATGTGGCAACTGGATTCGGATTGCGATGATTTCGGGGATCCATGCGACAAGTGTCCTGGTTTCGATGATGCGCTGGATGCCGACTTCGACACCATTCCCGACGGGTGTGACGTGTGTGCAGGCGGTGACGACCGCGTAGACTGCGACCGGGATTTCATCCCCAACCGGTGCGAAATCCGCACCAGTGACCAGGGGTTATGCACCGGTCCGGATTGTTCGACCGATTGCCTCACCTTCCAGGGACCGGTCACCATCGGCCCCGACGGCATGCCCGATGAATGCCAGATAGCGTGCGGGGAGACCTGCCATTTTCTGCCGGACACCGCGGGCATTGATAGTCCGACAGTGGAAGGCGCATTCGAGATCCTCCTGCTGGACGGAACGTCGATGAGTGTTTCGGTTGGTGGCGGGGGTTCCACCTTGATTTCGAGAGGAATACCGCACAGTCATGGAGATGCGTTCGACCTCAACGCGTCTGATGAGCCTTGCGCGCCGCCCGTGGACTTCCTGGCCAACCCGTCCGTCGGGCGCGAGACGCACGTGGCCATCGGAAATATGGAACTCTCGAACGGCGCCGTGACCGTCCGTGCGGGCCAGGCATACTTCGCCACAGTCAGCGGAAGCTCCCGGCAGACCTGGTACCAGGACACGCTCGGCGAGGTACAGGGGACCTGCTTCGACTTCCCGGCGGAATCCTTCTTTGACCTGTTCATGGAAATCGACACCGGCACGATGAAACTCTACAACAAGTCGCCGGTTGTGGTTCGGGCGGCGATCGCGGATCTTGGGTGGACGTTCCCAACAGCCGCGTCCATATTTGTGAATGCACCTGCGACGCCGGCTGTCCCACTCGTTGACGAATCCGGGGTGCAACGGGGTTACTTGCAGCGAGCGCAACTCGGGCGTGCGGCAAGGTTTCTCCCTGCTCAAGCCCTCGGATGCCGAACGTCGCCGGGACTGGGCGCACCGCTGTCGTTCGTCATCGACGTGGATACGACGGGGCTACCTGTAGGAAGCTCACCCGACCCGAATGACGTTCGCAGCGACGCACCGCTCCTGCGAAAGAAGGTGACGGTCTACCAGGCACCGGGCGACCCATCCACGGCCGGTCCAAACCTGACCAACATGCGAGACAATACCTTGACCGGCAACGCCCCGGCCGAGTTTACCAGCGGCAATGCGATTCGAAGTCTGTCTTTCGGGCGTGACGGCAGCGGCGTTACGTCAACCGATCGAACGTCGCCGGCGATCGTGTTTTCCGTCGCCCCGAGCGCGCGTGGCACAGCCTGTTCCGACGTTTCCTCGGAAGCGCCCGACCCGCTGGCAAGCCCCGCGGATGGCGATCGAGTCGCGGCCGACTTGTTCGTCGCACAGGCAGGCCCGTTTGGGACTTACAATGGACCCGTCCTCCCCTGGTGTGACTCGAACCACGGCAACTGCCTGATCGCCGATCAGACTGTCCTGGGGCTGGGGCCTCTGGTTTCCGGCGGAGCCGGCGCGTCGGACAACCTGGTCGCGCTCGAGTTGAGCGAGTTCAACCCGACCAGCGGGCTGGCGTACCTCACCTTCGATCAACCGTCGTTCGGTGGCGACAGCGCGACCATCTTCGTTTTCGATCCCCTCAACGGTCCGTTTCGACCAAGCTCATTGCGGACCTTCGCCGCCGCGGCCAATCTCGGCCTTGCGTCAGCGGACGAAATCGACGCGCTTGCGGTCTCGGACGTTTCACCACTCGGTCAATGGAGCGCCGGCGATGAAGTTCTCTTCTCCCTGACCCCCGGCTCCCCGGTCGCCGTAGCAAACGGGTGGTCCGGCGCGCATGTGTTCAAAGTCATGTTTGGTCAAGCGGCGGGGTTGGGACCGGGGAACATCTATATGGATCCCTCAGACCTCGGCATGCTTCCCGCGGATGACGTGGACGCTATCGACGTCGCCGTGATGGTGTTGGCGGATTGCAACAACAACGGCCTCGAAGACCGTTGCGAGATCGCCCTGGGCCTCAGCGAAGATGGAGAGTCCGACGGTATCCCCGACGAGTGCGAGGACAAAAACCGATATGTGACCGTCCCGCCGAACGTCCTTCCCGCTGGTGCACGAGCGATCCGCGTCGAACTGATAACCCTCATGCAGCCGAATCCGCCGAACATTCCCCAGAATCCTCCGCCGGACTTCTCGGCCTTCCACGGCAAGACGCGATACGTCAACCTGGTGAGGATGTGTCGGGGCGGCGCGGAACCGGGCACGGTAATCTGTCGCGGTCAAGCAGAGTGCGACGCCCGTGGACTGGGTGGAAGCTGCGAGCAAATGCACACCTGCCAGGGGGGAAGCGAACCGGGCGGCATTCCTTGCGGCGGTTCCGGGGATTGCGATGGCCGCGGTCGAGGCGGAGTCTGTGCCCCGAGCATCATCTGCCGCGATTCGGAATCACTCGAGACGACGTTCCGCTGCGCCGTCGTGGATTGCGACCCAGAATATTACGACTGGGGGACGGAACTGGGTGGGGCGGCGCTTCACGTGACCGGATCCGTCGTGGTACCCAGCTCTCTGTATCATGTACGAACCCTTGCCGCCAGCTGCCAGGGCAACGAAGACGTGTGCCTGGACGTGTCGCAAACCATCGTGGTGAAAACGTCCCGTTGGGGAGACACCGGCGCCCCATTCCAACGTGCCGCCCCGATGGCCCTGGCCCAGCCCAACGTGCTCGACATCGCAGGCGAGGTCGACAAAGTGAAGGATCTGCTCACGGGCGTGTTGATCAAGCAGCGGGCCCAACTGCAACCCAACCGGCCCAACCCGATGGCCAACGTGAATGTGCTCGACATCGCCAACGTCGTCGACGCCGTCAAGGGGATTGAGTACCGGTTTCCCGGGCCGGAGCCTTGTGCTTCGGATTGACCACGCTCGAAATGTCGGCGGTTCGACAGGCGAGGCCGGCTGCACCGGCGGAGTTCTGCGCAGGCGATTTCTTATCAACCCAACTTGTTGCCGTCGTTCCATCGTGCCGTGCAATTCAAATTGAATGCTGCCGTATGACACATGCGAGAGTCAAACAAAGACTTCTCCACCGCGAGCCTATCTGAAATGCCTTTCCTTCCTACGCGGTGGCCGCCATCCCCATTCGCCGCAGCCAGCGGAAGTGCGACGCCACGCCTGCCAGGAAGGTCTCATTGGCCGAGTACTTCAGTCCAAACTCCCGGCACGTCTCCTCCACAAGCGGCGCCAGCGATCGGTAATGCACATGACAAATCTGCGGAAACAGGTGGTGCTCAATCTGAAAGTTCAGCCCCCCGATGAACCAGGAAAGCAGTCGGTTCCGTTGCGCAAAGTCCACGGTGGTTCCGACTTGATGGGCCGCCCAACTGGTCTCCATCCGGCCTGTGTCTTCTCGCGGCATGGGAAAACCAGCTTCCTCCACGCAGTGAGCTAACTGAAACACGACGCCGAGCACCACGCCCTGGATATGGGTTACCACGAGGTAGAACAGGAGCACCGCCCAAACGGGATGAAACAGGGAAGGGATCACAAACGCCAGCGAGAAGAAAAACATCTTGCCGCCCACGAAGGTCACGAGATCCCACCCCTTCGGCCTGGGGAACCGATGTCCGGCGATTCGGCCGGTGACCATATCGCGGAAGTCGTCAACGAGATGCCACTTGGCCGGTAGGAATCCGTACAAGGCCCACAGGTAGAAGTGCTGCAGGCGGTGAAACTTCAACCGCTTCTGGTGCGGCGACAGCCGACCGAGCAAGCCGAGGTTGATGTCGTCATCATGGCCGGTGATGTTGGCGAAGCTGTGATGGATTGAATTGTGCTTCCGCGCCCAAACGTACGAACTGCCGCCCAACATATCGAGTGTCATGGCCATCAGCTTGTTGATCCAACGGCGGCTCGAGTACGCGTGGTGCCCGCCGTCGTGCTGGATGTTGAACCCAACGCCTGCCGTCGCCAACGCCAACGAGATCGCCAGCAGCGCAGCGACCCACCAAGTCGCCGCACTGAATACCAGCAGCGCGTAGGACGTGGCGAACCAACCGAGAACCAGCGCCGACTTCAGGTACATCTGCGGGCAGTCGCGCTCCGCCAAGCCGGTGCTTTGGAAGTACCCGTCGACCCGTCGCCGCAGCTCACGGTCGAATCCGCCGGCGGCGCAAAACTTCAGCCCGGGTGAAGCCAGGGAAGGCGCTTCCCGGTCCGGCTCGCCTCCCACGTCCTTTGCTTCCACCGCAATTCCATCCACGATCTTGACGTCTCCTATCCGTGCAAGGGGAACCGTGACTTCTCGCTGTTGTTCGCTGTGTCCTCGGACCTGCCGCTCCGCTCGCCGCTGCCGAACCTCGAACCGAGGTCATGCCGGTATTGTTTGGGGTGTCCGGCACCTGCGCAGGTGGCTGAGCAGGACGGAGAGTCGCGCGACGGCCAAGGCCACGCATGTGTCGACCCCTCCATCATCGAGGCGGATTCTACCGCTCACCGTGCCACGAATCCAGCCACACAGAAAAAACACATCGTCAACATCTCCCCTAACGCTCGTAGGGTGCCTCGCGAGCGGCGATCCACCCGTCGCTACGGCTACAAACCCGGCATGGATATTTCAGGTCAAGCTGGGCGAATCCCAAGCGACACCGACAGGCGTCCGCCCGTGTAAGCTCCGAAACCCCCGACCGCTTCCGGAAGCCATGCCCGTACTGGAGGCCGGGATTTCCGGCGGCGCCGCGTCGCCTACGCCAGGCGCTCGGGGCGCTCCGCGGCGATGGCCAGAGGCTTCGAGTGTCGAGCGGCGGCCGTCAGCGCATGGAGGCGGTAGACGCCGGCCGGTAACGGCCTCGGCTCCGCTGCGAAGGAACCCGACGCCGCCCACGCAGTCTGAGGTTGTCGGTCAGCGTTTTTCTCGCACTGTGCGGCGCCGGCGTGGTCAACGGTCCGGGTTCCGGAGAGCCGTCTGCCCGCTGAAGCGGTTGCTGAAGCAACCGCTCGATAGACCGGAGGTCGCCGCGCTCATCCGAAGTGCAGAACGATACCGCGGTGCCCGTGGCCCCGGCCCGGCCTGCGCGCCCGATGCGATGCACATAGGTCTCCGGATCAGGCGTCATGTCATAGTTGATGACGTGGGAGATGTCCTTCACGTCAAGACCCCGCGCCGCAATGTCGGTTGCGACCAGAACCGCCGTTCGTGCCGATTTGAACTCAGTCAGCGCCCGCGTCCGCGCGCCCTGGCTCTTGTTCCCGTGCAGCGCGGCGGCGGGGATGCCGGCGCGGAGCAGCTGAACGACCACTTTGTCTGCCCCGTGTTTGGTGCGCGTAAACACCAGGGTCCGTGTGCGAGGCGTCTGACCAAGGAGCTCCACCAACAGGGTCGGCTTGCCCACCTTCTCAACATGGTGGACCCAGTGGTCAACGGTCGGCACCGGCGACGATACCCGCGCCACCTCGACTGGCACCGGATCATGCAGGATCTTGCCCGCCAGGTCGCGAATCGCGGTTGGCATGGTCGCCGAGAAGAGCAGGGTTTGGCGCTTCTGCGGCAATCGGGCGAGAATCCGCTGCACGTCAGGGAGAAATCCCATGTCCAGCATCCGATCAGCCTCGTCGAGAACCAGGATCTCGACCACGGAAAGGTTGACCAATCCCTGGTTCAGCAGGTCAAGCAACCGTCCCGGGGTGGCGACCAGGACGTCGACGCCCCCGCGCAGCTTCCGGGCCTGCGGGTTCTGGCCGACTCCGCCGAAGACTACACCGTACGCTAGCTTGCAATAGCGGCCGTACGTGCGAAAGCTGTCGTAAATCTGCTGGGCCAATTCGCGGGTCGGGCAGAGGATCAGGGCACGGGCCGCTTCGGGGCGTCCCGATGCGCGTGCCGAGCGCTCACTCAACCGTTGCAGGATGGGCAGCGCAAACGCCGCCGTCTTGCCGGTCCCCGTCTGGGCGGAGCCAAGAACGTCCCGACCAGCGAGTACGTGGGGAATAGCGGCGGCTTGAATGGGGGTTGGATGGCGGTAATCCGCCTCGCGTAATGCACGACGGAACGGGTCGGAAAGTCGAAGGTCTTCAAACTGCATTCACTGATTCTCTCTGAAGTTTCCAGGCGAAGATGTGTCGGACGCGCCTCGCGTCTGCCTCTGCCACCGGTACCTGGCGATCGCACCAATGGCTGTCATTCCACGGGATGCACCTTCAGGATAGTCGCTAGGCAGGGGCGTGTCAACCGCCGACTTCAGGCCGCTTAGGGCCTTAGGAGTCGTCGCCTTATGGGCGGGCCAGGGTCCAGGCTTCGTCGGGATGGGTGGCTTGGCCGCGGAAGGTCGGCGGCTTTTCTCTGGACGGCGTGCCTCTTCACCAGAGCGATCATGGCCCGGTGAAGCTGTTCAGGAAGATCGCCAAGTCACGCAGGTTGATGTCGAAATCGCGGTCGCCGTCGAAGCGATCAAGGCACGGTTGTGATTGCGGCCCCATGAAGCACCCGTTCAGCGCCGCGAAATCGTCGAGGTCGACGCCGATGACGCCGGCGAGTTCGTGAACGACTCGCCAAGGGTCGTCTCGATGGCCGCCTCGAGGTCCAGCTTGTCGATCCGCGTTTCGATCCGCTGTACCGCCATGTCGATCATCCGCCGCTGGGCCTCGACGGCTTTGGCGAGGTCGTTTCGGCCCAAGCCACGGAAAAAATGGACGAGTTCCTCGTACAGCGCTGTCTGCGCCGCCAGGATCGCCTCGCCGCCCAAGGCCGCGCCGAACTGCTCGTCGGTGACGCCGGCGGTGTCGGCCTGTGGCTTGATCAAGGCGAAGATCACGTCGCGCAGCAGGATCACGTCGGTTCCTAGCCGGGTCAGCAGCGGCGGGTCACCCGCTTCGAGTTCGCGCGGGGGTGCGATAATCCGACCTGTTCACGAGGTTTCCTTGTCGGCGTCATTTGGATCGCGTAATTGCCTGCGTCGAAGTGGATACGTCCGATAACTGTTGCGGGTTGAAAAGCTGGTAAATGTATCGTAGGATCGGCGACCCAGATTAGTGTTCACATGCCCATGCAGTCAGCTTCTATGCGCTGATTCAATCTGGGGCAATGGGGTAAAACCAGAGGAACAAAAGGAGAACAATGGTGATGAACAGGGGAAAGTTGTTGGAGTCCGGCGTTCGGGTGGCGGCCGTCGTGGCAACGTTAGCGCTGAGTGGTACGGTCCTTGCGCAAGAGCACGGTCTCGGCGCGACCAAGGGCTGCAATCCGCGCTGCGTCGGTGAGAACATGAACTGCACCATGACGGCGCGGTTCCTGGATGACTTTGATGACGTGATCGTGTTGTCAGCCGCGTGGGACGAAGTGGCCTCGACGGGCGGAACGGTCCGCGTTCCCGCGGTGGGCGACCTGCCGATCATCGCGGTGGTCGGCAATGCGGTGTGTACGGACGACGGCGGCGTTTGCAACCCAGCCACGGGTGCGAATTGCGCTCTTCCGTGTCGGATGGCCCAATCGGGCAGCACGGTCGGCGGACTGCCGGGATTGACGGGCAGCGGCCGCGTCCAGTTCGCTCAGAAAACGTACGTGATTCAGCCGGACGACCCGGCCAACCTCGCGGACACCGTACAGTTCGCGTGGTCGGACGAGTGCAATTCGGGGCGCTTCGACTGCCCGCAGACGACGCTGGTGACGCCGGCCGGGTCCGCAACGATCGTGAAAACCTGCGGGGACGGCAACGCATGCACGGAAGACGTGTGCGAGTTGGGCGTGTGCAGCTACATCGCCGAGTGCGGCAGCGCCGCGGACTGCGCGGACGGCGACGAGTGCACGCAGGACGTGTGTACGCCCGACGGATGTTGCGAGCACCCGCCGGTCGTCTGCGATGACGACAACGGTTGCACGGAGGATTCGTGCGACTCGGCTGCCGGATGCGTCTATACGCCGGAGTGCCTGGGCGCGGATGATTGCGACGACCAGGACGCCTGCACGAGCGACACCTGCTCGGTTGCCGGATGCTGCGAACATGCGCCGGTCGTGTGCGACGACAACAACAGTTGCACCGAGGATACCTGCGACTCGGGCACGGGCTGCGTCAACATTCCGCAATGCGTAAACGCCGATGACTGTGGCGACAACGATGCGTGCACCAACGACATCTGCACGCCCGACGGTTGCTGTGAGCACACCCCGGTGGTCTGTGACGACAACGACGCCTGCACGCGGGACTCGTGCGACGCGGCCACGGGTTGCGTTCGCGACGCGATCACGTGCGAGGACAACAATTCCTGCACGGCGAATTCGTGCGTTCCCGCCACGGGTTGCGTCTACACGCCGGAATGCACGTCGGACGCGGATTGTGAAGACCAGGACGCCTGCATCAGCAATACCTGCTCGGCCGAGGGCTGCTGCGAAGATGCACCGGTTATTTGCGACGACCGCAACTCCTGCACAACGGACTCGTGCGATTCGGCCAGCGGCTGCGTCTACGTACCGGAATGCACGTCGGACGCGGATTGCGACGATCAGAACGCGTGCACGACGGACAGCTGCTCGGCTTCGGGTTGCTGCGAGCACGCGCTGACCATCTGCGAGCACCGCGCCTGCTACACCGGAACCTGTGACCCGGCAGGCGGTTGCGCGTTTGAACCGGTGGTTTGTTCACCGGACAATGACGTCTGCACGACGGAATACTGTGATCCGACGCAAGACGCTTGCGTGTCCGCTCCGGCGAATCCGATGCCTCCGGAGTGCGTCGAGGGCGAAGGGTGCACGCCGGGCTTCTGGAAGCAGCCGCAGCACTTGCAGTATTGGATCGGGTACACCCCGACCGACGTCTACGATAAGGTCTTCGGGGTCAGTTCATTCGGCAACATGACGCTGCTTCAGGTGCTGGGCCAGGGCGGCGGCGGCAAGATCGCGCTGGGTCGGCACTCGGTCGCGGCGTTGCTCAATGCGACCAGCGGCGAGGTTGATTATGCCTACACCGTCGATCAGATCATCGCGATGGTGCAGGAGGCCTACGCCACCGGCGATTTCGAGGGCGCCAAGAACTTGCTGGCGACGGAGAACGAGCGGGGTTGCTCGGTCGACAAGTCCCGGTCTGGCGGGAAGACGGGAATTTCGCGCGGCGGACGGTAGCAGGCCTTGACCCGGTCGTGACGTGGCTGGGGACGGCGTGACGCAACACAAAGGGGGGCGAGTGATCCTCGCCCCCCTTTTTCCTGTCCATGGCATCGAGTCAACGCGAGCGGACTGCCCGTGGCGTACGGCGTGGCCCTTACAGAAAACTCACTTTTTGCGTACCGGGTTCCAAGAGCACGTGCCCCGGTTCTCCAGTGATCGGTCGCTCAGTCTGACCCTCGACGCTCCGCAACAAGCGAAGCAGCTCCCGGTCCGGGTAACGGCAGACTGAAACCAAGGTGGGCATTACTCCATCTGATGACAGGTCATGCAGAGCCGGGAGCCTTCGATGGGCACACTGAGGAGCTTGGGCGTGGAGGCATAGAGGTTGTGACACGAGAGGCAACTGACGGCCCCGCCGGGCAGTCGGACGGCTTCGGGAAGCAGCGTCGCCGGGCGCAGCCGCACGTTGGCCCGCGTTTTTCCGGCTCTGGGATAAGACACGCCCACGGGGTGGTTGCGACCGCTGTCGCCCACGGATCCACCGCCGCGGTTCCAGGGCGTGTCATAGGCGGCCTCCCCCGCATTCACGCCGTCGTGACACGACAGGCATTGTCGCGTGCCGTCGTCGACCGATCGGGCTGACTCGCGTTCGTCCGACTCCGGCGTCACGTGGGCTCGTGACATCGCCATCCAGTGCATTCCGGCGGCCGTCCAATGCGTCGGGTCGCGGTGGCAGTTCAGGCAGAAGTCCGTTGGATCGTCCGCGGGTTCATGCCCCCCACGAAGCATCGGCTTGCCCTGCCCGCTAAGCGAAGGAAGGGATGCGTGACAGGTGGTGCAGGTGATCGTTCCGTCCGGGGCCAAGGGCCAGCCGGTTGGAACCTTCACCGACGACGAAGGCACAACCCCGACCGGGTGATTCAGCATCCCCGGCCCCTTCCGGAGGCGATCGGCGAGGTTCGCCTCCTGGTCCGGCCAGCCGGCGGCCAGGGTCAGCGTCGCAAGGCACGGCATGGTCAGGAGAACGTAGAACGGTCCTATCGCGTGAACACGCGGGCGCTTCTTCCCCATGCAATTCTCTCAGGACGATTTCGAACCGGGGCGTAGAGTGCGGACCGGGGACAGAATCATCCCACGGTCGGCGTGGCGGATCGCGCGAACGTCCGGCTGCGCTGCGCGGAGGATTAGACCGGTCCAACTCGAACCGGGTCGCCAGGGAACGCCCTATTTCGGACGTACGATATCGACGGTAAGAACCTGCCCGCGCGGATCGGCAATCTCCGCCGCCCGAAAGTGGCGTTCGCCACAGACCCGTAAGAACGGGGATCTTCGGACGACGCGCCAGTCGCAAGAATCTTCCCAGACTTGGGAACTCGGCATGACCTCTGCGGCGCGAAAGGACTGGTTGCGCCGCACTGGACGGCCTCGACATCGTCTCCACCCAGCGGATCCTCGTGCGGCACGACTCTTGCACACCATCGGTCCGGTAGGGTGAGGCCGCGCGCGGAGCCGGCGCATCTCCTCTCGTCCTGGAGCGGGAACACCATGTTCACAATCGCCATCGGTCCAATGCTTGGATTGGCTGTCGGTCAGCTCTCACCGCTGACCCACCAGATGACCTGGACGCAGGGGCTGGACAACCCCGCGCGCCTTGCCGAGGCCGACGGAACGTGGTTGATCGCGGACACCCGCGCCGACCGCGTGGTCCGGTACGACTCGTCCGGGGCGTACCTCGGCGAATGGGCGGAACCGGCGGGTCCGGTGGGAATTGCGGCGCATCCCGACGGACGGATCTTCGTGTCGCGGCGTGACGATCGGCGCGTGGCCGTCCATGACGCCCAATACGCTTTTCTTGGGTTCCTCGGAATCGGCGCGGTCAGTTTCGTTGAACCGACGGACCTGGCGATTGATCCTCTCACGGGACGAATCTACGTCGTTGATACCGGGGCCGATCGCGTCTATGCCTTCCACTCGAGCGGAACCCTCGCGGTGATGTTCGGCTCCTGCGGCAGCGGCTTCGGACAGTTCAAATACCAGACGGCCGTCGCCGTTGATCCGTTCACCAGCCGCGTGCTGGTCGCTGACCAGGACAACTTTCGCGTGCAGGTCTTCGACACCGCGGGCATGTTCCTGTTCTCGTTCGGGTATCGCATCAAGTATCTTCCGAGCGGAACGAGCGCCGGTTGGTTCACGCGGACCGCGGGGCTGGCGACGGACGGCGCCGGGCGCATCTACGTCACCGATGCGCTGATGGGAACGCTGCGTATCTTTTCCCCAAGCGGACTTGAGCTGGGAGAGGTCGTCGGTTTTGGCGCCAATCCCGGTGAACTCCAAAACCCCGGCGAGGTCGCGCTCGACGGATCGGGTCGGGTGTACGTTGCGAACGCCAACGTCGGCACGGTCGAGGTCTACGATGCCCCGTCGCCGTCAATGCTCGCCGCCGTCTCGCCGGAGTGGTTTTCCGGAACCAATGAAACGGTCTCTGATCGCCTGACGAGTCCGGTGCGGCGCACGCTTCCGTGGTATGACAAGCTACGTCGAGGCACGCAGCGGTTGACTGAAGAGGGAGTCACTGCGACCTCCAGTTGGGACGCGCCGCACATGTTGTCCGACCTGAGCTGCGGGCGGTGTCACAACGTGCCCGACCAGCCCTTGGGACACCTCGGCACGCTCGACGGGCAGACCAACCTGTGCCTCTCGTGCCACAACGGCGCGGGTCAGGCACTGGAAGCCTCGTTGCGAACGGCGGACCGGGTGTTGATCTCGCTAAACACGGACAGCGGCGGGCGATCGCACGCCTGGGGTGTGTCGGCGATCAACTCCGCCGTCGGGTCGGTTGGACCGCCGGCCGGCAGCGAGATGGCGCGTTATCTTTCCTCCGGGAAGATCAAGTGCGCTACTTGTCACGACCAGCATTCGCAGATCGCGGGCAGGCCCTACCTGCGAACGAAGAATGACTCCGGCGGGTTGTGCAAACAGTGCCACGCCGAGCACGTCGGTCACACGCCGCGAGGATCGTGGCAGCCGACGTGCAACGAGTGCCACGACGCGCACAACCCGAACAGCGACAATCTTGGGCTGATCCGTACCGACGTGCGTAACCGCACGCTCGGCCTCGACAAGGCGGTGACGCTCGTCGCACGAACGGGTCCGGGCAGCTTCGACGACGGCGACCCTGCGGCCAACGACGGGCTTTGTCAGGTCTGCCACCTGACGACAGCCTATCATCGTCACGACGGATCGGGCGCCCCGCACAACAACGGGCAGGACTGTATCTCGTGCCATCCGCACGACAACGGGTTTCTGCCCGTGAGCGGAGGCGACTGCACGTCGTGCCATGCCGTGGCACAGGACAACGGCGACGGCGTCCCGGTCGGCGGCCGCCGCGCGGTCGTCGGCGAATTCCCCGCGACCGACGCCCACGCCCATTACGGCGCGACGCTGGGAGGCGACGCCTGCGTCGTCTGTCACGACATGACCACGCATCAGGACGGCTACGTCGACCTGCTCGACGCCGACGACGGGAGTTTGTACAGGTTCCAGAAGCCCGGCGACCTGGCCGGCGACCCCGACGTTTCCAACTTCTGCATGAGCTGCCACGACCCGGACGGAGCAAGCAGATTTACGACGCCGCTGGATCCGTTCAACAACGGCAATTCCCCGCCCGCGGTGGCCGCGAAGTTCCTGGGCACGCTGCAATGGGACGAGCAGTACGGCGACTTCTGCTTCGGAACGGAGGGAACCCTGCGCGGCGTCAACAGCCACCACGACGTCCGCGACGCCGATCAGGCGTTTAGCGGGGCGAAGATCGAATGCCTTGACTGCCATGGCGCACACTCCGCCGGAGCATCGCAGCCGCTCGTGGATCCGTTCCACGCCACGCAACCTTGGACCGGGAGCAACAATGCCTTCTGCTTATCGTGCCACAACGGCGGCACCGGTCCGCTGGATCCGGGATTCCCCGCCGGCGTGTTCGGTCCGGCGATCGACACCACTGACCCACGTTGGGCGTCCTTGGGCATCAACTGGACGACAACGCTCGGCGGCGCCTGCGTCGGCGGCGGGTGCTCCTCACTGCGCGGCATCGACTCCTGCGACTATGTGGATGGACCCTGGTACGTCGATTACTCGTGGACCCACTCCGCCCACGGACCGGATTCGAAGCGCGGGTGGAACGGCTATTCCGGCGCGCCGGGCGCGGACATGGATTGCACGACCTGTCACGACCCGCACGGTTCGACGACAGCCACGAACCCAGCAGGCAACCCCTACATGATTCGCGACGCCATCGACGGGACGGCCTTCGTCGACGACGGCACGCGCAGCGGCGGATTCAACGGTCCGCCGTGGAACGCCTACGGCACGGGCCGCCCCGTCGTCGTCCCGGTCAGTGGGACGACCGTCGGCTGGGGAGCGGGCAGCGGTCTCTGCGGAGCTTGTCACGCCAACTGGATACAGGCCTATGATTGGCATGAGTTCTGCAACGGCTGCCAGACCTGTCATGGTCATGGGATGGCCTGGGGCGAGGCGGACTGGGTCGGGTTCGATAACGATACGCCGTGTCCGATACCCAACGCCGCGTCCTTGGGTGAGTTTTCGGTCCCCGCGGCGATGCCTGGTGAACCGGAATCGCCGACACGAATGGAACCCCAATTGCACCGTATAGATAGGCGGCGAGAGTAGACCTAGGCCCCGGCGCCACGACGGAAGCCGAGGCCGAGGTCGCCGGCGAACTGACATGGCCCGGAAGAACACCAACCGATTCCGCGGAGGCATGGCTGCGGCGATGGTCTGGCTGTGGACCGCCGGGTACGTCCCGGCGGCCGACGTCACGGTTAACCCCGGCGCGGATGGAACTCTTGTTGACGGCGGTGTATTCGGGCTGTTTGACGGAACCGCCGATGCCGCTGACTGGTACTTCAACGAATCGACCTACGAGGGCGCGATCTCGCTCTCGCGATCGGGGAATCTTCTGGAGCATCGCGTGGTCTTCGAGTTTAACCTGGGCACGGTCACCTATCCGACGCCGGTTCGTGCGATGTTCAAGTTCAAGTTACGCGGCGCGGCGCGGTTCCCGGCTGACCCGGCCGACGTCGCGGTCTTTTCGTATCCCGCGGACGTGCAGGAAACGCTGACGGATTTTTCCGCGGGTCCGGCGCAGCGCCTGGCGGTGCTGTCGGTTTCGCCGTTTCAGGCGCTGACGTCCTACACGATCGACGTGAGCGGTCCGGTGAACGCAGCCATTACGGGCGGGACCAAGAAGGTGGGGTTTCGCCTTCAGATCGACCCGCTGACGTCGAGCCTCTCAAGCCAGGCGTTCATGGACATCCTGGAGAGCGATCCAACGACCAAACCGAGCCTGCGGATCTCGGACCAGGTGGCCGGAGATTTCGACGGGGACCGCGACGTGGACCTCCACGATTTGGCCGCCCTTCCGTCGTGCATGAGAGGTCCGGCGATTACGGCAACCAGCGCCTGTCAGCCGCTTGACGCGGACCTTGACGCCGACGTGGACCTTCTTGATTACGCCCGCGTGCTCCCAACGTTTACGGCTCCGCCGGTCTAAGAACCGGACGCGGCCTTGCCGCGAACGATGAGCCTGGATGCGGCATGGCCGAGGAAGTAGGTGAGGAAGGCCAGCACGATCCCGACGATCAACGAGGCAAGAATGATCGTAAACCCGCCCACGAAAGAGCCGCCGTTGGTAACGCCGAGTTCAGCCGGCCGAACGAAAAAGTCCTCGAAGAGCTTGAAGATGTCGTCGGAGCGGAGCTTTTCAAAGATCGGGGTTCCGGATCGCCCGCTCATCAAGGTGACGGTCCGGGTGACGACGGTCGAACCCATTTCGTAATAGTCGCCCTGGAGGTTGTAAAAGGGCGCGAGGCCAACGACGACGGCCATCGGGAAGAGGATCGGGCGGTAGCTTCGTCCGGCGACCTTCAGCAATGGGACGCCGAGCAGTACGGTCAGAAGGAAGGGGCCGAAGTCGGTGGCCAGATAGATCAAGTCGTTGCCGCGGGTGTCGAATCCGGAAAGCCGGCCGGCGTACTCCCCGCCAGTCACCACGAATGGGAAAAAGTTAGCGAGAATGGCGCCGCCGTACCGGGCCTGGATTTCCAGCTTGCTGATCGCGCCGCCGGAAACCACGCACCCCGCCGCGTGCAGCAACTCGTGGATCGGGACGTAGACGAACCAGGTGGCGACGCCGACGAGCATCCAGCCGGCCATCATCAGTCCCGGACTCTTGGTGGCCGCCAGCTTTTCCAGGCAAGCGAGCACGTCGTCCAGGGGTTGGCGGAAAAACCTTCGCATCATGTCACCCGGCATCCCTTACGCACAGAACCTTCGCGTGCCTGCCGGCGCCGGCCCGAGCGCCTCATCCTGGCCGCCGCGCTGCAAGTAGTTTACACGCGCACAGGCATCCGAGGAACGATCAACCTGCGGTTTGCCCTTCACTCGGCGGTCAAGAGTGACGACAATACCTCCGTCGGCCTTCCCGTCGATCGGCCGCCGGACCGATGGTCGAACGGGGCCGAAATGACTACCATCGTCGTCGAAACCATCGAACCAACATAGTTTAGGAGCCAACACATGGTCACGATCGGAATGAACTATGCGGTCATCCAGGGCAAGGAGCAGACCTTCGAGAGCGCCTTCAACAAGGTGCTGAAGGCCATGCAGGGCATCGGTGGCCACGGCGAGACCCAGATGTATCGCGACATCAACAACCCGCAACAGTACCTGATCGTCTCGCTTTGGACCGACAAGGCCGCCTTCGACGCCTTCATCGGTTCAGAGACCTTCAAGAGCGTGGCCAACTGGGGCAAGGAGCAGATTCTCTCCGGGCGTCCGCGGCACGAGGTTTATGGCGGCAACGAACCCGCGGCAGCCCGCTGCCCGGCGCACGCAGGGTAGGACTGCGTCGGACCACGAGCCAGTACCTCGATTCATCGGAACCTGCGGGTGGACTGGGCAAGCGACGGGCACGGGCAGACAAGCTTTCCCAGGCCACCCATGCGGCGCCCGTCACTTCGGGTCAATCGGTTCGCTACGGGTTGCGGGGCATGGTCCCAAGCCCCAGGCACCAGCCCACCGACTCGCTCGGATCGAGGAAGAAGCCGGGCCGGCCAGATGCCGAGCGGCAGGCGGCCAGCCCGGTCGGCCGACTAACCTTCTCAAATGCACTGTGTCGATATTGCCGAGGGAAACGGTCTATCGACGTCGGTCGACCCGGGCGTCTCAGTCGTCCCGAGGAAATACCTCCGAACGCCCGAAACGCGTTGTAAATCGCGCAGGAGACCATGCCCACGCAAGCGTGAGCATGGCACGCCAGGCGTGGGCCGAAGACCGGTCGTTTCCCGAAGGGAGGACTTTACATGACGACGCGTCACGTTCTTGGACCGGCCGGGCTTTCCGCCGCCTTGTTCATGCTCGGTTGCGAAGGCGGCGTACAATTCCATTATCACGATGACGATCCGCCGCCCCATGCGGTGATTGTCGAATACGGGCACGCCTGCACGCCCGCGTGCGTGCATTATTGGGATGGCACCCGGTTCGTTGTCGTGCGTCGCGGGCATCACCACGGCCCCCGATGCGGGCACGTCCTCAGCGACGGCAAGTGGACCCTCAGCGTGTCGGTCGGCGATGATCACCTGCGCGTGGCGGCCGGGCACGTTTGCACACCCGGATGCCATGAACACTACTGGGACGGTTCGAGCGTGGTGGTGCTGCGAGGCCACCGGCACACTCCGGGGTGCGGACATGCGTTTGAAGGCGGTCGCTGGATCATCGTCGCCGGAACGCCGGTTCGCGTTCAGAAGGCACCAGCACAGGAGGTGCGGGTAGTCAGGATTCCGCCGCCGCCGGGGCACGTCAATCTTCACGTCTACGACCGCAGCGGAAGCAAGTGGATTCGTCTGAAAGCCGGGCACGTGCACGGGCCAAGTTGCGGACACCTGCTTGTCGAAGGACATTGGTGTTTGCGCTAATATGACAGGGCTACCTTCGCGAGAGCGGTTACAGGGATGTCTCGATGCCGCGCGGTCCGAGGCATCAGAGCACCGGGCGCAAGCCCGGTGACCTGTCCGCGGGTTTGCGCCCCGCGGCTCTGAACATCGCGTTGCGCTCTCCTACCAGCGCATCCGGCGTCGTCCTTCTCTATCCGTTCGCCGATCCCATCAACGACTGCCTTGCCCGGCTGAGCCGCCGGCCTTAGTCTGCGCGCGCCTGTGCATCGTAATGTGTCCGAGGAAGAATTCCCGCGCGGGAGTTCCGCCTGTGGCTCGGCCGACGATGCGCCCGTCGGATTGGTACATTGAACGGCGGCTCGGACATCCTGGTCATCGGCGGCGGAGTGATCGGGTTGACGATCGCTCGCCGGCTGGCGCGCGATGGGATCCGCGTTACCGTCCTGGAGCGCGGGCGTTGCGGCGGCGAATCCTCGTGGGCCGGCGCGGGCGTGCTGGCGCCTTGCAATCCGCATCGTCATGACGCAGTGGCGGCACTTCGGCTCCGAAGTCTGGCGATGTACCCCGCCTTCTGCCGCGAGCTGCTGGACGAGACCGGAATCGATCCGGAATACGACGCCTGCGGTGAGCTGGAGATCGCGATGAACGAAGACGCTTTGCGTTCGTTGCGCGACGACGCGCAGGCGGGCGCGGAGATGAAGACGCCGGACGGCTCGCCGGCCTACGTCTTGCACGAGCCGGCATCCGCTCGACGACTGGAGCCGCTGGTCAGTGAGCAAGCCCTCGGGGCACTGGAAGTCCGGCAGACGGCCCAGGTGCGAAACCCTCGACTTCTTCGCGCGCTGACGACCTCCTGCGTCCGATCCGGTGTGACCCTCCGCGAGAACACGCCGGCGCACGACCTTGAACTCACGGGCGACCGGGTGACGGGCGTCGTCACCAACGGCGGGGTGCTGAGAGCCGACCGAGTCGTGCTCTGCGCCGGAGCGTGGTCTTCGCAGATCAGCGGGCGACTGGCGGAACTGATGCCGGTCCATCCCGTCCGAGGACAGGTCGTATTGATGAAGTTCGAAGCGCGAGCGTTGGCCCACGTCATTGCGCGGGGAAAGACCTATCTGGTTCCTCGCCGGGACGGGCACGTCATCCTGGGTGCGACCGAGGAGCACCGATCGGGATTCAGCAAGCGGAACACGGCCAAAGGCATTGCCGGGTTGATCGAGAAAGGCGTACAGCTGGTTCCGTCGATCGCGGACGCGCAGGTGGAAGCGACCTGGGCAGGGCTTCGACCGGGAACGCCGGACGACAATCCCTACATCGGAGCGGTCCCCGGGCTGGATGGGTTGATCGCCGCGACGGGACACTTCCGCGCGGGATTGATCCTCGCGCCAATCACTTCGGAAATTGTGGCTGAGTTGGCGACGCCGAAGACGTCTGGGAACGTCCCGGCTGGGGGCACGGCCCCCCTACCGACGGCGGGACTCGATCTCTCTGCGTGCCGGTCCGGCCGACAACTAAAGGCAGCGCCTTAAGAGGAATCTCGCCGATACGCCGCGCGTTCGCGAAACGTCATTTCCGAGGTGCGCGCGGAGTATTGTAGCACTGTGGCGTTTGTGCTTGCCAATCCGCTTCACGTCACCCGTTGATGCGCCGCCCATGCACGCTTACGCGGCGGACAGGCTCCGCCGACCAAAGAAAATCTTGCCGCCGGTCAGAAGCAGCAGACTCAGCACCACCAGCCCCCACTCCGACACGGTGGGAATCGGGCAGAATTCGTGTATCACCGGAACGATGCAATCAGCAGCAATGTTTCCGCATTCGTCGCGAGCCTCGCAACTGATGGTCACTGAGTCGGACTCCACCGGATCATTCAGCGGTTTTCCGTCGCTTCGGGTGCAGGTCACATCGCACATGCCGCAGCTGTCGGTGCACGTCGGAGGCGTAAACGGAACGGGTTGCCCCGGACACACCGCGACGCTCGTCGGACAGTTTTGCATCGTTGGCGGATGCGTGTCGATGATCAGAATGTGCTGAACGCATTGGGTGACGTTTCCAGTGTTTCCCGTCGCGACGATGGACGTGGCCCCTCCGTCCGTCGCGCTGATGGTACGCGTAACGTCAAGCTTTGGCAGCGGACTGATACCGGCGACCACCTGGGGCGTACAGTCCTTCACGGTCTGTTCGACTTCGATGGTGATCTCGGGATCGGGGTCGCAATTGTCGGTCACGATCGGATCGCCGAAATCGCCGATGGCGTCACACTGGAAGGTGAGATCCGGCGGACAGATGATGACCGGCGCCGTGGTGTCCACGATTCGGATCGTGTGCTGGCAGCTGGCCGACTTGCCGCAAGCGTTGGTGACCGTGCAGGTGCGGGTGACCGTGCTCTCCTGCGTAAGTTTGCCGGGAACCACGACCTCGACGCATTCCACGGTCGCACTCGGCGTGCAAGTATCATTGACCGTCGGGTCGCCGAAACTGCCCACCGCGTCGCACTCGTACGTCAGGTCGGGTGGACAGGTGATGCCCGGCGTGGGGCAGGTATACACGCAGAGGTCGCCGGCCTCGTCGCACGAATCTTGCGTGCAGGCGACGAGGTCGTCACACGGCGGATCCCCCGGTACGCACACGGCAGCCAGGCACGTTTCGTCGCCGTTGCAGTAGAGACCGTCTCCGCAGGACGTGCCGTCGGGCGCGTCCGGAAGATCGACGCAGGTGCCAGACAGTGGGTTACATTCCTGCCCGCTCTCACATGGGGGAACGGCCCCGGCGCATGAAACCTCGCTGAGCCTCGCGCATTGCCCCAGGCCGTTGCAGTGATCGTGGGTACAGAGATTGCCGTCCGCCTCGCACGGCGTGCTCAGCACCGGATCGGAAAGCTGATCGCACGCGCCGGTGGCCGGGTTGCACCGCGTTCCGGCGTCACAGAATCCCGTCGGACCCGGACAGACGCGGTCTTCGATAAACACGCAGGCGCCTGTCCCGTCGCACTCTTCCAGGGTGCAGCGGTCGTTGTCGCCTTCGCACGGCGTTCCCGCGGCCGGGTCGGTCAGATTCATGCACATGCCGGTTCGGGATGCGCAAACCTGCCCGGCGTCGCACGGACCGGATGGATCGAGGCACACGACGTCATCCAGGAACACGCAACTTCCGGTCCCGTCACAATGATCATTGGTACAGAGATCACCATCCCGCTCGCAGGGCGTGCTGAGAGGCTTCGGCGATAGGACGCAATTGCCGGTCGTCGGATTGCAGGCTGCGGTGGTGCAAGGACCGGCCAGCCCGGAACAATCGACCGCACCGACCGGCGCGCACCCGCCGCTGCCGTTGCATTCCTCGATAGTGCACAGATTTCCGTCCGCCTCGCACGGTGTTCCGCTCGGCGGGTTGGGAAGCATGACGCACTGCCCGGTCTGCGGATCGCATTGCTCGCCGGCGCTGCAGGTGTCGCCGCTGCCGCAGACGACGTTGTTGTACGTCACGCAGGCTCCGGCACCGTCGCAGTGGTCGATCGTGCAGGCGTTGTCATCTCGATTGCACGGCGTGCTCAGCGGAGGATCGGGCAGCGGGTTGCACCCGCCGGTGCTCGGATCACACACGGTTCCGCCGTCACAAACGTGGATCGGCCCGGGGCACGATACGTTGTTGTAAGTCACGCACAAACCCTGACCGTCACAATGGTCGATCGTGCAGAAGCTTGCGTCCGCCTCGCACGAAGTGCTCAGCGGCGCGTCCGCCTGGGCAACGCACAACCCGGTGCCCGGGCTGCATACCTCTCCGCCGTCGCACGGCGGGTTGGGGGCCTGACAGCTTACGTCATCAAAGGTCACGCAGGCGCCGCTGCCGTTGCAATGGTCGATGGTGCAAAGGTTGCCGTCGGCCTCGCAGGTCGTGCTCAGCGGAAGCGGCGGGTTGGAACATGAATCGTTGATCTCGTCGCAAACGCAACCCGTGCAGGGGTTGCCGTCGTCGCACTTTCCCCCGGACGAACAGGCGTCCGCCGGGCAAAACGGCAAACGCACGTCGGCGCCCTTGAGCTGGTTGTCTTGCGATCCCAGCGAAATCCCGTCCACGTTGCTGAGCTTGAAGTGGTACGGTCCACCGCTGATGGCCGAAGCCCCGCGCCCGGCGCCATACCCGATCCCTATGCCGGTCGCGCCGTCGATCCCGACGGAAATATGGCCGGCGACCTCGACGAGAACCATCGCCGCGTCTGAGGTCCAATGAACCGTGTAGGCGGCATCCGAATCGGAACCGCCGGTGTACCCGTCGAAGGTCATGGACACGCCGGTCAGCGCGCTCGCCGAGGACGGGGCACAAATGCGGAACGTTCGATTACCCATGCTCGACTCGTAGGCGGTCACGCTCGCGGCGACGTTGTCGCCCAAGAGTGTTCCCATGTTGTCGGGCAGATTGGCGTTGACGCAGTTGGTGCTTGCCGAGAGCGCCGTGCAGAGGGCGGTCGTCGCCGGCGGGCCGATCGCGGGACCGCACTCATCGACGAACAGATCGGCGAGCAGACCCGGCGGAGGAGGTTCCAGCAGGTTGGCGGCGGCGTACGCCTGGCTCCAAGAGGTCAGATAGTCGTAGGCATGAATGGTCGCGCTCTTGTTCGCCTGATGGCTGAGCGACAGCGCGTGGGTGTTGCCGGACGTCGCCGGAATGTCCTCCAGGATCGCCCGTTGCGGAACGGACATCCCCTCCAGATACAGCGAGTTGTTTTGCTGCAGGATGGAGTTGATCCACTTGATGCCGCCCAGCGTCGGATCCTCGTTGGCCGGTTGACGAAAATCAGTCCCGATCGAGGTGGTCACCGTGATCTGGGCACGAACGAGAATCGGCAGCGCGCAAAACCCGATGCCCACACAAACCATCAGGCCGGAGAACCGGACCGAGGGTCGGCGAAGCCATTGCGAAGCAGACGAAATCCAACGCGGAAAAGTCCGATAGGCGGGGCGCATCACTTCTCTCCCAGTTCCACAACGATCCACGGCCAAGTTCGCAGCAGCACATTGCGTCCGGGTGGACGGATGGCGCTCGCGAAAAGTTCAAGGCCGTATCTTACGCATTTTTACGGCGGCCTGTCAACCAGATTCTCAGGAAGCGTTATTCCAGGCCCAAGGGGGGTCCGCGGCGTATTGACGCAGACCTTGGTGCCAACGATCAAGTAGTCCTCCTTTATCCGGTTATCCCGTCTTGCCAAATCACTACTGGATCGCCCAAGGTTCGTCCGAATAAGTTAACTGGCGCTGTTCAGGTTGGTTGGTCCGGGAAGGATTGACCGGCGCGACCAGAGAAAAGTGTTGACGCGACGATGTGCGGTGTGTATCGTATAGGAAATATAGGGGGGTTGGACAAATTGCGAAGAATTGGGGATGCATCGGAGGCAGCCTCGGAGATCGGATCATGGCGGATGGATTGCAAACGAAACAACTGCAAACGAAACAAGTGTTCACGACCGGCGAGGTCGCGCAGATCTGCAAGGTGAGCCAGCAGACCGTAATCCGCTGTTTCGACAGCGGACGGTTGAAGGGCTTTCGGGTGCCGGGGTCGCGCTTTCGACGAATTCCGCGGGACGCGCTGGTGGCGTTCATGAAAGGCAACCAGATTCCAATGGAGAATCTGGAGACCGGCAAGCGGCGGATTCTGGTGGTCGACGACGACGAAGCGATCATCGAGATGTTCTCGGACTTGCTGGAGCGCGACGGGCGGTTCGAAGTGCGGACCGCGACCACGGGCTACGACGCGGGAATCATGACCGAACAGTTTCGTCCGGACGTTTTGCTGCTGGACTACAAGCTTCCGGACATCAACGGGACGGCCGTCTGTCGCACGATCCGGGGGAACGCGGCGTTTCGGCACATGCAGATCCTCATCATCAGCGGCGTGGCCGACCCGGATGAGGTAGAGGAGTTACGACGCGCCGGGGCGAACGAGTTCATTCGCAAGCCGTTCGACATTACCAATGTCATCAACCGCGTCGCGGAGTTACTGAAGGTGGCGTAGCCGTTCGCGGCGGCGCGGCGGGTCAAGCCGGGGGGTGTTGCATCCAATGGCCATGGTCGCGCCGTCACCACCGAGCGTCGTGCCCGTTCCGCGCGAACGGGTGGAGCTGATTCTCGGACACGTCGATCGCCTGCCGACGCTTCCGCCGGTGGCGGCCAAACTGCTCTCTGTCGTTTCTTCGGAGGCGTCCTCGGCGCAGGACGTGGCCCGGATTCTGCGGTTGGACGCCTCATTGACCACGGGCATTCTGCGAATGCTGCGTCGCGCCGACCTGGGGGTCCGAAATGATCGCGTGACCATCGACCAGGCGGTAGCACTGCTCGGGCTGCGAGCGGTGCGCAATGCGGTGCTTTCAGAACAGGTTTTTTCGGTGTTTTCAGGGCGCGGCGAGGACGTCGACCCGGAGACGCGCAAGGGACTTTGGCGGCACAACCTGGCGGTGGCCTGCGCCGCGGAGGGACTGGCGGAGCGTTTGAACGATCGAGGACTTGCGTCCGACGCCTTCGTCTGCGGGCTGCTGCACGACGTCGGAAAGATTGCGTTACAGGCGTGCCTTCCCAAGAGCTATGCACGGGTGGTGCAGTTGGTCAACGCGAAGCGTCGCTGCATCAATGACGTCGAACGAGACGTTCTGGGATTGGACCACACGGTGGCCGGGAAGCGCCTTGCGGCGCGGTGGGGTTTGCCGCAGGCGATCATCGACGCGATCTGGCTGCACCACCAGGATCCCGATGCTCTTCCCGCGTCGGTGCAGAATCGCAAGCTGGTGGCCATCGTCCACGCGGCGGACGCCCTGGTGCGACGAACGGGCATCGGGTTTTCGGGGTATCAGCCTTGTGAGGATATTGAGGCTTCTTCGGGGTTGGAGCTTGGTCCAGAGGATTTCGGCGCGGTGGCCGCCTCGCTTCCCAAGCGGATGGCGCCACTGGTGGAGACGCTGGGGCTGGACGCGGAAGTCTCGTTGGACGAATCGTTGCAGATCGTCGCCGAGCGACTGGCGCAGCACAACGCGGAGCTCAGCGAGCAGAACCGGACTCTGTCGATCCCTGCGGCGTTGTTCGGCGTCGTTCAACGATTCACCCAGGCTGCGACGGGGGTACGAGATGCGGTACAGGTGTGCGAGGCCGCGGCGGAGGCGTTGCGAGCCGGGCTGCCGGTGCGTGCGGCGTGCGTGGCGCTAAGCCGCGGCGATGCCCTCCCGCCGGCGATCGCCTGGAGCGCCATCCCCGGTGAATCCTCGCCTCAGGCAAGCGACGGGCTGAGCGCGACGTTTTCCGCATTGTGCGAGGCGGCGTCATCGGCGACGGCGCTGCGTCCGGCGCCGTTGGCGGCCGGGCCGCTTTGGCGGGAATGCCTGAGAGAGGCTCCTCCGTCCACGCTTTGGATGCTGCGTCTGGGACCGGAACCCTTGGGAGTCGTGCTGTTCGACGCGGATACGGCGGCGATCGCTCCGTTCATCGACGCGGTGGGCGAGATGGCGGCCCTGGCGCGAACCTTCACGCTGGCGCTGTCGGCCGCAGTGGATACGTCGCGAGCGGAGCACATGACCGACGAGCTGCTGGACGTGAATCGTCGGCTCCGGGACGCGCAGGCGGGGCTGGTGCGGATGCGGTCGATGTCGATGATCACGGAGATGGCGGGCGGGGCGGCGCACGAGATGAACAACCCTCTGGCGGTGATTTCCGGGCGGGCGCAGATGGAACTCGCAACGGCCGAATCTGCGGAGCGCCGCAAGGCCATGGAGACGATCGTCGAGCAGACCAAGAAGGCGGCGCAAATTGTGCTTGAGCTGATGCAGTTCGCCAAGCCCGATCCGCCCAAGCCGGTTCAACAGTCGTTGGGGGGGGCGATCGAGGCGTGCTTCCAGCATTGGCAGGCGTCGCTGGGGGAACGCTCGGAACGGCTCTCCGCCCAGGTGCTCGACGAAAACGCCGTCATCTACGCTGACGCGGCGCACGTGATGGAAATCCTCAATCGGGTCGTGGAAAACGCGGCCTGGGCAACCGACGGGAACGGCGGGCGGATTGCGGTTCATTCGCGCTCGCGATCGTCCGATGAAGCCGTGCGCATCGTGGTCGAGGACGGCGGCGTTGGCATGACGCCGCAGGTGCTCGAGCACGCCCTCGACCCGTTCTATTCGCACCGCCCTGCCGGGCGGGGACGGGGCCTGGGACTCTCGCGGGCCTATCGACTCGCAGAGGTCAACGGCGGACGACTGTGGCTCCAATCTACGCCCAACGTCGGAACGACCGTCACCATCGAGCTTCCGTCGCGCGCACCGATCGCGTAACGCCTACCTCATCCAATCATCGTGTTGTGTCCGTCGTCCAAGACGGGCCGCTCCCTCACGGTCGCGGTATGGGGTGGCTTCGCAGTAAGGTTGAAATCGGCGATCGGCAATCGGCAATTCGACCGCTCGCTTGCGCCCCCGGCAAAGGGACGGGAGGATCCGCCGCCCGTGGCTGATCGCCCCTACAAGATCATGCTCGTGGAGCCGGATCCGCCGCTGGTGGAGATCCTGGTCCACGTTTTCTCCGAGCAGTTCGAGGCGCACATCACCTGCGTGGCCGAGGCCAAGACCTGCTTGGACGTTGAGCTGGTCGAGCCGCACGATCTGGTCGTGGCGGAGCGGGACTTGTCCGATGCGAAAGGGCTGGCTCTGGCGGAGCAGTTGCTGGCGCTGAGTCATCGTCCGGTCATCCTTCTGGGCGAGAATTGGTCGGCGTCGGAGTCGCTTGCAGCCCTGCGCATGGGGGTCAAGGATCTCTTGACCAAGCCGTTTCCCGTTGCCGAGCTGGTGGAAACGTCTCGCCGGGCGTTGTACGGCATGGCGTTGAAGCGCAAGCACCAGGTGAGATATCACCGTCTTCGGGAGATGGTTCGGCGAGCGGTCCGCGAGCGGCGGGATTTGAACAGCCGCATTGACCTGGTCTGCCGCGACCTTGTCGAAGCCCAGCGACGACTGGTGCGCCGGGTAGTGGAGCTGGAAGGCGCAAGGTCAACCAAGTACTAATCCTGAGTGCTTAGTACAGCACCCCACAGGAGGGGTGCTGTACTAACCCGGATTTCTCACCGAGGGGATAGATAAAGGCTGCATCCTGTGGCATAA